>QHZE01000089.1 GCA_003225335.1 Acidobacteriota bacterium | reverse complement strand
TCACTGAGTGCAGCGCTCGGCTTGAGAATCAGGTCAATTCTGCTTTCCTGGCTGCTCATTCAGGGGTGGTACCAGAAAATTCTCACGTCCGTTACGGCGGGCGACCCTCGCCGCCAGCCGCTTGACGATTGTAAACCAAACAGAGTCCCTGGACTTAGCCACGGGGCCACAGAGGCACGGAGAAAGCAAGTCCATCGTCTGAACCCCCCCTCGGTGTCTCCTACGAAAATACGAAGCTTCGGGGACCGGTGAGTACGGGAGGGCACGACTTCAGTCGTGCCGTCACGGAGCGTGTCGAGAAAGGGCTTTAGCCCCTGAGGCGCCCTTCTGAACATACCTTAAAGCCGAGAGATATCCCTCAGAGGCTAAAGCCTCTTTGAAGGTGCGTCTATCCTGTGGCACGACTGAAGTCGTGCCCTCCCGTTCCCAGTGATTCTCATTCGCAGTGGTGATCCGCGGGATCATGGAAACTCTGTGGCAACAGGAGCACCGCCACTTGTACGATCAAGAGCGGGCCAGAGCGGGCGCGCCTTTCTTCACCTTTCTCACCGCTTCCGCAATTTGATCCATGCCGGCCCTGGGCCCGAGAAGCATGTTCTGTGTGAACCAGACTGCTTCCTCGCACAGCCGGTCATTTTCGGGGCAGCGGTTGCGCTCCTCAAGCTCGTTAATCTCCTTTTCCGAGTAGATGTAACGAAACGCGCGCGACTGCAGCGTCGCCTTGAGGAAAGGCTCCTTGTCGAGCGGAACATAACCTCCGGAACACGGAACTCCTTCCGCCCGCAGGGCCTGGAGAAACCGCGGCCTGGGAAGGTCTGCGAACTCACGCCCGTCGTAGCGGAACATATACAGATGGTAGGCGTTTCTGGTGCAACCCTCGTACATGCGGGCGGGCTGGATACCCGGAATCTGCCGAAGCTGCCGAGTCAGGTACTCCGCGTTTTGCTCTCTGGTTCGAGATTGCTCCTCGAGTCGCGCCAGCTGTTCCAAGAGCAGTGCGCCCTGGAACTCTGTCAGCCGGCGATTGTCGCCGTTACGCGCATACGCAAAAGCCGAGTCTTTACCGCCCCTGCCCTGGTTGTGGAAGCTCCGGCAGATTTCGATCAACTCGGTGTTGTCGCTCACAATCGCTCCGCCCTCGCCGCAGTTGAGATTCTTCGAAGCCTGGAAGCTGAAGCATCCCATCGCGCCCAGGGTTCCCGCCTTGCGATGACGCCATTCCGCGAGATGCGCCTGGCAGGTATCCTCCAGGACCGGGATCCCGCGTGTCCGCGCCACTTCAAGAATGAGATCCATGTTTGCAACGGAGCCGCCGATGTGAACCGGCAGGATACAGCGCGTCCGTTTTGTGATTGCGGCTTCAATTTTCGTGGCGTCCATCTGCATCGTTTCGCGGTCGCTGTCGACAAAGACCGGGAGGGCGTGCTGAAGCAACACAACATTAATTGTGGCAACGAAAGTGTAAGGAGGGACCAGCACTTCGTCGCCCGGACCGATGCCGAGCGCATTCAGCGCGGTAAAGAGAGCGCTGGTTCCACTGGCCGTGGCAACGCAGTGGCCGGCACCGAGCTGGCCCGCCCAGCTCTTCTCGAACTGATCGACTCGCGTCCCGCCCAAGCGGTTCCAGCTTCTCGAACGTAGGACGTCCAGCCAGGCCTTCTCGTCGTTGTCTCCTATCACGGGCCACGAGGGAAACGGCTGATTCCGGACAGCCTTGCCTCCCAGCACAGCCAGTTTGGGCGACGACTCCCGCGAATACGCCCGCTTCCGCGCAGAGACCGCGGCGCCCACGCAGGCGGCGGCAAGAAATCTGCGACGCGATACCTTGTGCCTCATGTTTTGATCCCCTTTTTCTTTGCGCCCTTCGTGTTGTGCGGCAAGAAAAAAAACGCGTGTATGCCCTCCACGATTATAGTACCGACATTCATTTTTTAAACCTCGAAAGGCGAGTCACGTCGATTTTTCACGCTCTAACGGGTTGCCGCTTTCAGGTGATTCTTTGCGTCTTAGTGTCTTAGATTCTTTGTGGTGAGCTCCTGCGTCAGATGACGCGGAGAGCTTTGCCGACCCGGACGAACTTGTCGACGCCGAAGTCGAGGTCTGTTTCCGAGTGGGTCGCCGATATCATCACGCGAATTCGCGCCTTTTCCAACGGCACCGTCGGATAGCCGATAGCCATTGCAAACACGCCTTCTTCGAACAGGCGGCGGCTGAACTCCTGCGCGACCTTCGCGTCGCCCAGCATTACAGGAGTGATAGGTGTCTCGCTGGCCCCGGTGTTGAAGCCTGCGGCGGCCACCTTTTCCTTGAAATAGCGCGTGTTGCTCCACAACTTGCGCACCGGGTCGTCGGACAACTCGAGAATGTCGACCGCGGCACTGCAAGCCGCGGTATCGGGCGGGGTCAGCGCGCTCGAGAACAGAAACGGACGCCCTTTCTGCCGCAGATGGTCCACGATAATCCTTCTGCCGGCTACGAACCCGCCTACGACCCCGAATGCCTTCGAAAGCGTTCCCACCTCCACATCGACGCGTCCGTGGAGGTGAAAATGATCGACCACCCCTCGTCCACCATCGCCAAGGACGCCTTCGCCGTGGGCATCATCCACCATGATCAGGGCGTTGAAGCGCTCTGCGACTTCCGTCAACTCCGGCAGGGGCGCGATGTCGCCATCCATGGAGAAGACGCCGTCCGTGACCACGAGCGCGCGCCGGGTGGAGCCCGCAGGAAAATGCTCTTTCAGTTTTTCCTCGAGCGAGCTTGGACTGCAGTGCTGAAAACGGACGCTTGTGGCGCCGGAGAGACGGCAGCCGTCTATGATCGAGGCGTGATTGAGCTCATCCGAAAAGACGACGTCGTCTCGGCCCACCAGAGCCGGAATGACCGCCAGATTCGCGTTAAAACCGGATTGATAGGCGATCGCGGCCTCGACCCTCTTGAAGCGCGCGAGCTTTTCCTCCAGTTGGTTGTGCAACACCATGTTTCCCGCAATAGTGCGGACCGCGGCCGGCCCGACACCGAATTCGTCGATCGCCTTCCTCGCGGCTTCCTTCAATTGAACGTGATTGGCAAAACCCAGGTAGTTGTTGGAGCAGAGGTTCAGTACTCTCTTTCCATCCACCGAGATCCATGCGCCCTGGGGAGACTCGATCGTGCGGACGCGGATCAGCAGCCCTTCCCTTTCGAGACGTCCTCTTTCATCCAGGATAAACTGCAACTTATTGATGCTTGAAGTCGGTTGGCTCATCCCCTAATTTTGCCACGGAGACACTGAGACACAGAGAAAAACTTTTTCTCTCCGCGTCTCGGTGGCGAATTTACAATTGCGCGCGTATAGTGTCTCGATGCGAAGGGCAAAGATCGTTGCGACTATAGGGCCTGCTTCAGATTCCGAGGAGAAGCTGCGCGATCTGCTGCAGGCAGGCGTGAACGTGGCCCGGATCAATATGTCCCACGGCGCGCGTGAGCGGCACGGCGAAGTCGTCACGCGCCTGAGGCGGATCGCGGCCGAGTCGGCCCAACCGATGGGGATTCTCTTGGACCTGGCCGGACCCAAGATTCGCACCGGCCGATTACGCGGCGGCGTGGCCATCCTCAAGGACGGCGCCGAGGTTCGCATTACAGGGGAAGACATCGAAGGGGACGCGCGCCGGTTCTCTGCCAGTTATCCCCGGCTGGCGCAAGAGGTCCATCCGGGAGACCGCATCCTCATCGACGACGGCGAAATTGTGCTCGAAGTCGTGGACACCAGGCTCGGCGACGTCAGCGCGCGCGTTATTCACGGCGCTCCGCTGGGAGAGCGTAAGGGAATCAACTTGCCCGGCTCCCACATCTCCGTCCCGTCGGTTACGGAAAAGGACATTGCCGACCTGCAATTTGGCGTCGAGCGCAGCGTGGACCTGGTGGCGCTGTCCTTCGTCCGCAGCGCCGCCGATCGATACCTCCGATGGAGTTATGGTGGCGCGCGGAGATCTTGCGGTCGAAACGGCGCCCGAGATCGTGCCCGTCCTGCAGAAGAGGATCATCTTCGAGGCAATGAGCGCCGAGAAAATCGTGATAACGGCGACCCAGATGCTTCAATCCATGATCCTGAATCCCCAGCCCACCCGGGCCGAAGCTTCGGACGTGGCCAATGCCGTTCTGGATGGTTCGGATGCCGTCATGCTTTCCGGAGAAACGGCCGTCGGCCGGTTCCCGGTGGAAGCCGTTCAGATGATGGACCGGATCATCCGTTCTGCCGAAGAGATGGGGCTCCCGCCTTCCCAGCTCAGCGAAGGGGGCGAGATCGGAGGTTTCCACAGCGGCCCCGGGATGATTCACCAACTCATGACGCGGCACTCCGGATCTCAGGGGCGCGCCATCGCGGAGGCGGCTACTTTCGCCGCGGCGGAGGTGGATTCCCGCCTGATCGTGGTTTTCTCGAAGAGCGGCATCATGGCGCGCCACATTGCGGCGCTCCGCCCTCCCCAACGCATCATCGCCCTCACATCCTCCGAGCGGACGTACCGGCAGCTGACGCTCGCCTGGGGGCTCGAACCTTACATGCTCGAAGAACTGCCCCCGGACTCGGATGCCATCCTTGCCTCGGGAGACCGTACTCTCTTGCGCCACAACCTGGCCGACGCTGGAGAGCTTGTCGTCCTGATGACGGGACAGTTGGTGGACGCAGCCATTTCCAGTTCGATGAAACTCCATCGGGTGGGCGATGCCGCAAAAGGGCGGCCGGCGCCGGGCGACTGAACTACACTGACACGGGCCCTTAGCCCCTTCGCGGTAAAACTGACCCAGAATCTAACCGCGAAGACGCGAAGAGCGCAAAGGATCGTGCGTCTGCGTCTGTCCGTGCCCTCTAAGGCAGTTCTCAGGGATTCTCACGACGCCCCGGTCTGCCGAAAATACTGAGGCGCATTCCCAGGCTTCCATTTGATGTTGCAGCCGATGCTCGGTCTCTGATCCTGAGGGACGGGCTGGCCGGCAAGGAGAGCGTCTATTGCTGTCCGGAGGTCCCGTCCTGTAACGGGAATGCCGTTACCCGGGCGGCTGTCATCCATCTGTCCCCGGTATGAGAGCTTGCGCTGTTTATCAAAAAGGAAGAAATCGGGTGTGCAAGCCGCGGAAAAAGCTTTGGCGACATCCTGGGTTTCGTCGTAGCACACGGGAAAAAGGAAGCGCAGTTCCTGCGCCATTTCTTTCAGCCTGTCCGGGTGGTCGTCCGTGTAATTCACAACATCATTAGAGCTTATGGCCACGATACCGAGGGCCTTGTCCGAGTAATCCTTTCCCACCCGGGCGATCTCCGACTTCACGTGCTGCACGTAAGGACAGTGCCGGCTGATGAACATCACCAGCAAAGCCGATTTGCCGGCAAATGTGTCCAGTGAAATCTCCTTTCCGGTGACCACGTCCCGAAGCTTGAATCGCGGTGCTGTTGTGCCGAGCGCCGGCATCGTGGACAGAGTTTCTGCCATGCTTCGTTCCTCCTTCCATCAGTCCATTCTGGTTTCTCCGAAAAAATCCAAAACGGCCCATCCGCTTGCATGCCGCTCCGGATGCGCTGGCCGTATAGTATCGCAAAAGCCGCGGCCATCGGCAAACGTGTATCAGGGAAAGCGGAAGCCCAGGCTGTGTGCCAGACTTCGGCACTGAATCCAGACTTCTTCCCGCCCGATCCCCAAGACCCTGCCTTCAATTTCCTTACCTGTCGGCATAGCTAGCAATACTCTTGTGTCCAAATCCAAGTCTTTTGTCATCCGAACGGATGCACCGTTCTTGGCTAACATCACGATGTTTGTCGGCTCGAAAAAACTCTCGCCATCCTTTGCCGTCCCTTTCAGTGTCACCGGTATGGCAACCAGGACGCGTTTGACGTTTCCCCCGCCGCTATATCCTCGCAGAGATGAGAGCTTGACAATCTCCTCGATCTTCTTTCTGTCTTCCGGTTTCAAATCCACAAACTCAAGGCCGGTCCCTATTCGCTCTTGAACGTAAACAACCTTTGCGCTTGCTACAATAGGATCCGTAGAATTGGGAAGGTGAAATCTCGTTTTTACCGCGGCGCCCAGGGCGAACCTGTTCAGGGTATCGACGAACATCCCTCCCACACTTATATCAGCCAATCGCTTCGAGAACTTTCCTGCTTCTCCCTCGCACTCAATCTCCTGAATCAGAGTCACGCGCCTTTCGCTACGCTTGTCTTTCACGCGCTCCACGACTCGGTATTTCTGCACTACTATCATCTGTTCTACTCCTTTGCCGGAATCGTCAATGTACGGCCCCTCTTCCCCCGCACTGCGCAGCCCCAGGAAGCTTGCAGAGATAGCGAAGGCCTGTCGTTCGTTTGTGGACCAAATGAAGTTCCCGTCTCTCGGGGACTCTCTCGTTCGAGGGGAATTGCCCAACTGGGAGGTCGCGAGCAGCAGGATTTCTGCCTGTCCACCTACTGTATCGGCCCCGGTGCCTCATTCTAAGTGGAGCGAAAGTTCAGGTAGATAGAACGAAAGTTCCGTTTTGACGTAAGTGGCGGAAGAAGATACGTTTGGGGATCCTTTGCGCTTCGCGTCTTCGCGGTTAAATTTCCGGGTCAGGTTTACCGCGCAGGCCAAGGGCGCAAAGGAATCGCGAAGGTGACGCGTGGGAATACTTCAGGGTATTTTATGAAGGCGAATCTGCCGGGCCAGAGCCAGCCGGAACCTCGCGCACTGCGGGAGGTATTGCCCGCGAACCATTTTGATCATCGGACCGCGGAAGTTAGGTTAGAATCCGATCGTTTGAGGCATCCTATGCGCCTTCGTCTCGTCCCTCTTCTATTATTCACCCTGCCCGCATGGGCGGATACCTACAGGCGTCAGCCTGAGGTAGACGTGGTCCATTACGAGATCGCATTGCAGTTCACCGAGGGGAGCGAAACGATAGCTGGGGTGACTCGCGTTCACGTGATGATGCGGCAGGCTGGTGTGTCGCAAATGCGGCTGGATTTTGAAAACATGACGGTGGAGGCATTGAAAGTTGACGGGAAGGAGCGCCCGTTCACGCACCGGAACGGACAGATCTCCGTCGGGCTCGGTCGTTCTTACAATGAACATGAGATTGCCGTTGTGGAAGTACGTTACCGCGGCAGGCCGGACGGAAAGGGTCTGCTGATCGGAAAGAACAACTACAACCGGAACGTTTACTTTGCCGAGAACTGGCCCGACCGGGCGCATCACTGGTTCCCTTCCATAGATCACCCGTATGACAAGGCCACAGTCGAGTTTTCCATCACTGCCCCGGAAAAGTACGATGTGGTCGCAAACGGCCGCCTGGTCGAAACCCGTTCCCTCCTGGAGGGACGAAAGCTCACCCGCTGGAGCGAGAGCGTCCCGATTCCCACCTACTGCATGGTGATCGGCGCCGCGGAGTTTTCCGTGACGCACGCCGCGGGCACGGGGATTCCACTTTCCTTTTACGCCTACCCCCAAGATGCTGCCGCGGCGGCCAGCCGCTTTGCCCGCACGTCTTCGGTTCTGGAATATCTCATACATAGGATAGGTCCGTATCCTTACGAAAAACTGGCGCAGGTGCAGTCGACCACGAAGATTGGAGGGATGGAGAACTCCAGCGCCATTTTTTATGCGGAGCAGGGGTTCCAGCAACCCAAGGTGAGTGAGGATCCGGTGCCGCACGAAATCGCGCATCAATGGTTCGGCGATTCCGTCACCGAAACCGACTGGGACCACCTCTGGATCAGCGAAGGTTTCGCCACTTACTTCAGCGCCCTCTTTTACGAGTACCTTGGCGGCGCCGAATCGATGAAACGCATAATGGCGGGCGCTGCGGAAGCTGTTCAGCAGTATCACAAGAAGCACCCCGCAGCGCTCATCGATTCAGGGCAGACCGATCTGATGAAAAAGCTCAATCCTTTCAACTATCAGAAAGGGGCATGGGTCCTTCATATGCTGCGCAAGGTCCTTGGCGACGAAGTGTTCTTTGCGGGAATCCGTCGCTATTACAGCCTCTATGCGGGCGGGAATGCTTCGACGGAGGATTTCCAGAAGGTGATGGAGTCTGTTTCAGGAACTTTACTCGCCACCTTTTTCCGGCAGTGGTTTTACCAACCGGGGTGGCCCGACTACAGGGTGTCTTGGCGCTGGGACGGCGCAGCGCGTGCGGCGGAGCTCAGGTTTCACCAGGCCCAGACCACGGGCCTCTTCGACATGCCGCTGGAAATCGCGCTCTCGGCTGCGAACGGCCGGGAAGTGAGAACCGTGCATGTCCACGAGCAGGATCAGGTGGTTCGAATCCCCTCGGACCAGCCTCCCTCCTCCGTCGAAATTGATCCGGACGGCTGGGTCCTGAAGTCTCTCCAAGTGAGCGCCGAGAAGCCGTGATCCTTCAAGACACCTTCCAAAAGCATACGGTGGAGGCCATCGAGATTCGTCCACGGCAGCTCACCTCGGCGAACGCGTCCCATGATGGGCTGGTATCCGGCTCGCCAGACTTCCGCAAACTTCGCCCAATCGACGTTCACGCCTTTGGATTTCCAGTAGGTCTTTCCTTCTTCGATAATGCTGCTTCGCAAATCAACAACTCTACCGAATACAAGTCTCCATTCAGTCTCCCCTATGAGCGGCATAATCCGGCATTCGGCCACAAGCGGCGCGAAGGTCATATCCAGGTACTTGACGGCGGATTTTCCTTAGAAAAAAGAATTCTCTTAGCGCGCTTCCCACCGCTTCTGCGCTCTCGGCCTGATAATTGACGATGCCGCCGAAGTGCTGGCGCTGCACGGTCTGCGTCAGAGTCGGCGACGTGCTGCCGGCCCCCTTCACATTACTCCCCTGGCACGGGTCTCCGTCCCTGGTCGTGTACGTCGCGACCCCGCTGCTATTGAGCCTGGCGGGTCCCCGTCGGCTTGCCACCGTTCAGGAACTTCACGGTTCTGGGAGCGACTATTAGACGCCGCCAGGACTTTGGCGTTGATCAAATCTCGGATTTTCTGCTCGATCTACGGCGTGACACGTTTTTCAAACCACGGTTTTGCGCCTTGCCGGCAAGGAAATCTGAGTTGTTGATGGGTGTTGATAGGAAGCCTTTCGGAGCCCAAGTCATGCTGTCTAAATTGACCGCAAGTTGTTGATTTGAAGATGGTACGCCTGGCAGGGTTCGAACCTGCGACCTTCGGTTCCGGAGACCGACGCTCTAGTCCAACTGAGCTACAGGCGCATGAGGTGCTGTCAAGGACTTATCGGTGTCTAAGCTACCACGCTTCTCTCGGTGGTGTCCAGCCCGGGACCGCCGCGCCGTCGCTGAGGCCTCTTCTTCGCAGTGCCTAAATCAAAGGCGTCCCCCGGCCAGGGTCTCGGCAAAGTAGCCAATTTCTTGAAAATGACAGATGACAAATGACCGATGACGAATAGACCGGATCGGATTGCTCCCGGGAATTTGTCATTTGTCATTTCGAGTCCGGGACGGGCCTGGAGGCCTTCGAGCTCCGCGGTCTGAGCGTGAAAAGTCCAGGATACTTTGCAACGACTTTGCCGTTGCCCTTCCCCTCGTCGGATCCAATTAGAAGTCAGCGTGGTCGCCGGAGGCTACTGGGCCGTGACCGTTACGCTGCCCCGGGCAGCATTCGTCTCCGAGCTCTTGATCACAGATCCGTTCGTAAGAATCTCAACGCGCAGCGATCCTGGGTCCTCCTTCTTTGCAAAAAACGTGGACACAGTCGTTCCCTTTACTTGATAAATCGCTGGAACAGTCCCTTCGACGCTCTTGGTTTTCGAGTCGCCCGCTGTTTGGACGGTCCCGAAGGATCCCTGAAACGGCAATCCTTCCGTTCCCCTTACCAATATCGTGCAGCCCTCTTCGCCTTGAATTGAGCGGGAAAGGGAACCCGTTGGTCTTGAGATTGAATCGTTGGGAGTATCGACTTGGATCGAGGAAGCATCCGCTGCTCGCTCCCGGATTGAACCTGCAACGGCGGCCGTCACGAGGGCTCCAAACAGAACCACGTACCACCCGGATATTGTTCTCTTGCGGGTGGCTGCACTAGGGCGCGGGTCGCGCCCACAATATACGCACGCATTCATGTCGAAATTGTTCTCCTGAGTGTTATGGTGAAAGTTGGGTTAAAAAAGGATCTCATGCCTCTGTATCGTCGCAGCCGACAGCCTGTTTTTGAACTTTCTGCTTTCTCTCTTGTGCTAGTCCTTCGGGCTAGACTGTTGGGATTGCTTCATTTAGAGGACAACAACCGGAAGCAGACAGTTCGGGGAAGCCAAGCGGTGGGCTACAAAAGTATCGGCTCGACGGGAGGCCAGGATGGCGGACCCGGGGCGACTCGAACGCCCGGCCTGCGGATTCGAAGTCCGACGCTCTATCCAACTGAGCTACGGGTCCGAAGATTTGGGGTGAGCGAGGGGATTCGAACCCCCGGCCGCTGGAGCCACAATCCAGAGCTCTACCAGCTGAGCTACGCTCACCAAAAGAAATGACATTTTGGCACTTTCAACTGCGCATTGCAAGCCACGGAGTAATTCGACAGGATGACAGGATTGTTCGACAGGATAGCGGGATTTACAGGATCACGCAAAAGCTCTGCAGATCCTGCCGGTCTTTGAGATCTCTGGCCCTACGCAGAATAAAATCTGCACGAATTCCACGAATTGACACGAATTAAATTCTCCACAGCTTGTGAGGGGTTCACGGCAGCGTGAATTGACTCCCGCTTCCAATTACACCCGGGGATCGGAGATAACTTGTAGGATTCCGGGAATCTGATTATTCTTTCTGGGTTGAAGGTGGCGCAAGCCCTTCACATTTTCCGCTGAAGGAAATCCAATGATAGATCCGGTTGGTCTGATGAAAAATCACATACTTGATCGCATTCCCAAGATCGGAAATGGCCGCTCGGCAATCATGGCCTCTTCTATCTTGGCGCTGTTCTGCTGCGCTTCTTGCTGGGATGGAACCAAGAGCAGAAAGGTGGATGCCGCCGCCCCGAATAAACCTGTCCCAATCCGCATCGCCAAGGTCGAGCTGAGGCAGATCCGCCGCGATGTCGAATCCGTGGGATCGCTTTTTCCTTTCGAAGAGGTGACAGTCAGCTCCGAAGTGGAAGGCAAGGTCGAGCAAGTGCTGGTCGACGTTGGTGACCGTGTGGTCGCGGGTCGGCCTCTGGTAAAGGTCTCGCCGACCGAGCTGAAGCTGGCAGTCGAGCAACAGCGGGCCGTCCTCGAGCAGGCGCGCGCTCGTCTCGGCCTGCCCGAGGGTGGTGACGATCTCCACGACATTCGTGACGCCGCGGAGGTGAAGAAAGCGGCGGCCGACCTGAACGACGCGGACCAGAAATTCCGCCGGGGGAAGTCGCTGCTGCAGAAAGGATTGATCCCGCGCGAGAATTTCGACGAACTCGAGGCGAAGTACAAGTCGGCGCGCGCCGCTTACGATCTTGCCGTGCAGACCGTTCAGAATCTGCGGGCGGAACTCTCCCTCTATCGCGCCTCGGCGGCACTCGCCGACAAGAAACTCAATGATTCTACGATCCGCGCCCCTTTTGCCGGCCAGATAAAAGAGCGAAGCGTGACCCAGGGGCAGTACCTGAAGGTCCAGACGCCCGTGATGGTCATCGTAAACACCGATCCCCTCCGTGTCCGGTTGAAAGTCCCTGAAAAGATGGCCGGGTGGATACGGGTTGGTCAGTCGGTCACCCTCTCGATCGAGGCTTATCCCAATAACAGGTTCACCGGCAAGCTGTGGCGCATCAACCCTTCCGTGGACCCTCAGACGCGCTCCTTCGAGGTGGAAGCGTTGATCGCCAATCGTCAGGGGCTGCTGAAGCCGGGCTTTTTCGTGAAGGCGAATATTCCGTCGGAAAAGGTGGAAGGCGCGCTTCTTGTCCCGCCGCAGGCCCTCCAGTATGTCTACGGCATTTACAAGGTGTACGTCGTTGAAGGCAAGGCCATCAAGGAGAAGGAAGTGAAGATAGGCGACCATCCCAGCGATGGTGTGGAGATAATGGATGGACTCCAGCAGGGCGAGGGAATCGCGCTGCCACTCAAAGGCACGGACCTGCGCGACGGGGCCGCGATTGAGATCGTGGAGTAGCGGGCGGGAGTTGCACCATGACACTTGCTGAAGTTTGCGTGAAGCGTCCGGTTTTCGCCGTGATGCTGATCAGCTTTTTGGTGGTGCTCGGTATCTTTTCGTTTCGCGACCTGGGGGTGGACCTGTTTCCGAAGGCGGATCCCGCCACGGTGACCATCAACGCGCGCCTCCCAGGGGCAACGCCGGAAGAGATGACCACCCAGGTGGTTTTCCCGCTGGAAGAAGCTGTCAGCACGATCAGCGGCCTGGACGAGCTCACGGCCATGATCTTTGAGGGGAGCGCCCGTATTTCGTGCCGCTTCGTCCTGGAGCGCGAAATCGAAAGCGCCGCCCAGGATGTCCGGGAGAAGGTCGCAGGGGCCTTACGCCAGCTCCCGCCGAACATGCTGCCCCCCGTCATTCAAAAAGCTGACCCGGACGCAGATCCGGTCATCTCCCTGGTCGTAGCCGGCGATCGAAGCCTGCGCGAAACGACGGAGATTGCCGACAAGCAGATCAAGCGCATTCTCGAGACCATCGACGGCGTGGGTGAGGTCGCGCTCACCGGAGCGCGCGAGCGGCAGATCCGGCTCTTCGTCGACGCAGAAAAGCTCAATGGCTACGGCATCACCATCAGCCAGTTTCAGCGCGCCATCGAGGGCGAGAACGTTGAGATACCTGGCGGCCGCATGGTGCGCGGAGAGTCCGAAGTCGGCGTCCGCACGCTCGGCCGCGTCGATGCGGTGCGCCAGTTCGGCGACATCATCGTAGCCAATATCAACGGCACGCCCATTCGAGTGAACGACTTGGGCCGGGTGGAGGACAGCTTCGCCGAGCCCCGCTCCTGGAACATGCTCGATGGCAAGCAAGCCGTAACCCTGGATGTGCGACGGCAATCGGGGACAAACACCGTACGGATCGTTGACGCGGTCAAGAAACGGCTGGAGCAGATCCAGAAGGCACTCCCGGCGGGGATCGCCCTGAGGATCATCCGCGACCAATCGGTTTTCATCAATGCCTCGATAGCGTCGCTCGAGGAGCATCTCCTGTTCGGCAGCCTGCTGGCCAGCCTGGTGGTGCTGCTTTTCATCCAGAACCTGCGCTCGGTCGTCATTGCCGCCGTCGCTATCCCCACTTCGATAGTCGCCACCTTCACGGTGCTCAAGGCGATGGACTTCACGCTCAACAATATGACGCTGCTGGCGCTGACGCTCGCCGTGGGAATCGTCATCGACGACGCGATCGTCGTGCTTGAAAACATAGTGCGTTACATCGAGGAGAAGGATTTCGAACCCAAACAGGCCGCCATCGCGGCGACCAAGGAGATCACGCTGGCGGTCATGGCCACGACCCTTTCTTTGGTCATCATTTTCGTGCCCATTGCCTTCATGACAGGCTACGCGCGCCGCTACGTGAATCAATTCGGCTGGACGATGGCCTTCGCGATCATGGTCTCGATGCTCGTGAGCTTCACTCTCACGCCCATGCTCAGCTCGCGCCTGCTCAAGCGTCTTCCGAGAGAAGCGGCGAACCCCGTGCTGGACAAGGGAGCGCCGATCGGGCACACCTCGAAGGATTCACGGTTTTTCGGGTGGATAGACCGGCGCTATGGCCGCTTGCTGGAGTGGTCGCTCGATCACAGGGGGGTCGTCATCCTTATGGCGCTCGCGACGTTCGCGCTGACTTTTCCCCTGAATGCGCTGGTCGGAAGAGATTGGATTCCTCCCGACGACCAGGGCGAGCTGAGCATTCTGTTGAACCTGCCGGAGGGGACCTCGATTGAAGGGACTGCCAAGGTGGCCTCACAGATTGCCGACAGGGTCACACAGCTCAACGGAGTCGAGTTCGCCAACCCGTACATACACGAGGGGACGTCGAGCCACTCGCACATCTACGTCAAACTTACCGATGTGACGAAACGGAAGATTTCAAACCTGGACATTGCCGCGCAAATGCGAAAGATCACCGCGGAGTTTCCCAACCTGCGCTCCCGCGTGATGATCCCCTCAGCTCTCGGCGGCGGAGAAACCTTCTTCCCGATACGCGCGTTGATCCTCGGACCGGATTTCGTGCAGGGGGCGGAGATCGCGAAGCAGGTCGCGGCGCGGGCCCGCAATGTCCCGGGCCTGCTGGACGTGGATCCGGGCATCAGCCTCAACAGCCCGGAGTTTCAGATCCAGATCGATCGCAAGCGCGCCTCGGATCTGGGCGTGCGAGCGGCTGACGTGGCGAACGCCGTCCGGCTCATGATCTCGGGCGAGGATCCGATTTCCACCTACAAGGAAGGGGACGAGCAATACGAGGTGACGATGCAGCTGCTGCCGGCGCAGCAAAAGGATCCGCGGATGCTGTCGCGCCTGATGATACCGTCAACGAAGGTGGGACAGGTCCGGCTCGACAACATCGCCGCCATCGCGCGAGGGTTCGGCCCCGCGCGAATCGAGCGGTACAACCGCCAGTTTCAGGTTTCGGTGAGCGCCAACAACGGGCCTGGAATGCCGTTGGACGAGGCGGCGCGGGCGGTCGGCGAGGAGATCCGGAATGTAGGGCTGCCGCGAGGGTTCAGCCATAGATTTACGGGCATGGTGAAGATGCTGGACGAGACCACGACCAACCTGGTCATCGCTTTCCTGCTGGCGTCCATCTTCATGTACATGGTTCTGGCGGCCCAGTTCGAGAGCTTCCTGCATCCGTTCATCATCATGCTCAGCCTGCCGCTTTCGGTGCCGTTCGCCTTGCTGTCGCTGTGGCTCACCGGCAGGACGCTCAACCTCTGGAGCGCTCTCGGTGTCCTGCTTCTGCTCGGAATCGTGAAGAAGAACGGCATTCTTCAGGTGGACTACACCAACACGTTGCGCGCGCAGGGCGTTCCGCTACGCCAGGCGATCGTCCAGGCGAACCACGTCCGGCTTCGACCTATCTTAATGACGACCTTTTCCATCGTGGCCGGGCTCATCCCCACAGCGCTTGGGCTGGGCGCCGGATCCGCGCAACGCTCGGCCATCGCGGTCACCATCATCGGCGGCCAGACCCTGTGCCTCCTGCTCACACTGCTCATCACGCCGGTCGCCTACTCTCTTTTCGCCGAGCTGGCCGAGCGTGATGTTTTCGCCCGCGCCAGTCTGCGCCTTTCACGCATCAAGCTCGGCGCCACGCGGTTCTTCACCTTCTTTCTGCGTTAGCTTTTGCGTTTCTTCGCGTCCTTCGCGCCTTTGCGGTTAAAGCCCAGCCCGGAATTCACCGCGAAGACACGAAGTGCGCGAAGAGAACGCAAAGAAGGGTGCGTGCTCGGGATTACTTGCGGGAAAGAGGGACGCCGTTGGCTCGAGTCTGCTCCCGGGCTTCCTGAAAATCGCTGCTGTCGAGGCGGGCCGCCTCCAATCCTGGAAGCTTCTTTAGCTGGATTCGAATTCTTTTCTGGCGCACAGAGATCGGTGGATGGCTGGAGGTCTGGCTTGGCCCTGGAGGTGCGTCCAGCCAGTTGTGATCCTGAAGGACGCTCAGGAGATTCAACAGCCCCTCGGGGTCGAAGCCGGAATTCCACAGATACTGTGTGGCAAGCTCGTCGGCCTCGATTTCGTTGAAGTAACAGACAGCCTGCCAGAATCCGTCCGTACCTCCGGATGTGAAAGGGTTTCCGATGGTCAGACACGGCCGCAGGAGAGTCAAGAAGCCTGAAGGATTCGCATCGAGCAGGCGCATGCGACTGATGTTTTCAGCGCCATGTCTGGCTGCCAGATGCGCGACCTCGTGGGCAATCGCGCCGGCCAGCTGGGACTCGTTCTCGGCGATGCGGACCAGCTTCTCGTCAATGTACGCGCGGCCGGCCAGCGTGGAAAATGCGAGATGTTCTTGGCTTCGAGTCAGACGCAACCACAAAGGTCCCTTCAGGTCGGAGCGCCGCTGGATCTGTTCGGCAAGACGGCCGACGTACCCTGTGAGCTCTGCATTTCCGCTTTTATCGACCTGCCTTTGGATCCGGACATCCATCTCCAGAGCCTGCTGATATTCCTTGAGGGGCGTGAGGTGGTTGGGAAATCCGAACTCGCCTTTATTGATGTCCCTCGCTCCGATGCGCAGAAAGTCACCGTGCAGCTGGCCCAGCGCTGGACCGGGCCTTGCGAAGATCACTGTGGGCAATAACAGCAGGGCGTGGCGCAGAGGAGGACCAAGCATGGACGTCTTCTCCCTTTCTGGCAGGCTCTTGTCGGTTGACTTTCTAGCAGGGGGCTGAGAGCACTTCGAGCGTCGGAACCAGCACGAGCAAGTCTCTGGTGCTGCATATCGTCAGGAGTTGCCCGATGCTTTAATTCCATCAGAGCCGTTCCCCGTTTCCTTTTGCAGGTTGCCCGGGGTTGATCCGGTTTTCTGGATTTTTTTACCCACTGAAGTTCAAATTTCTGGATTCCGGTCTATGCCGACAACCCGGGTCGCTTCCTAACAAACTCCTGGCAATCAAGGGCTTACTTCCGCGGAGAGATTCTCTTTCTCTCACGGTACGAGAGTTGCGTCGAAAAAGGACCGAATGGGAAGGCTGTGTACATCTGCGGGAGGAATCTTTGAAGTTCAAATAAGAAAAACGTCCGGGAGGTTTCCCGGGTAGCTTGTCCTGCTCTCATTGGCGTATAGTGGAGGCGGCCAAAAGGCTCGATCGGTGGAATGGTCTTTTGATGCGAGCGTGGCCGCGGTCCCGGCGTTGGTCAACGTGGCCGATCGGGGATCGATAGAGGGAATTCACCGCAACTTCCAGCGATCTCGGATCTTCTTTTATTCCCCCCCTGAATCCGGGTCTTTACGAAGGGAACGTGCGCCTTTCCGGTCGTGGCACGGGCGTCCCTCCCGTGAGGAGTGGGGATCTGACCTGGTCATGGCCGAGACGGCCATGCCACGAAGATGCGTCTTGCCCGCGAGCGACTGGGCTGCTCGCCAGGTTTTCTTGGTGCGACAAAGTTTACAAATCGGTCAAATTTACATTCATCGCCTCAGCACGGGAGGGCACGGCTTCATTCGTGCCGCATTCCGCCCCAGCGGGGCGAAAGGAGCATAGCCGGAGGTGAGCGAAGCGAACCCCCGGTTAGAATAGGAATAACGATACGCACCCCGGCAGGGGTTGCAGGAGTTCCCCGCGGCCCCTGCCGCTGCCGGGGCGCGCTGGTCACGTAGCCACGAGTTCCAGGGGTTCGCAAAAAAGCGCTCACCTTGGCTAAGTGCCTCCCGCTCCGCCGGAGCGGCGGCACGACTGAAGTGGCGGCCTGACTGGGCTGCTCGCTAGGACGTAGACGAGACTGAGACTAACGAAAGGTGGATGCATGAAAACTGTAAAGTGCTTCAACGGATTTCCCTCTTTCCTGCTTGCCTTTGTGATCCTGACGGGGATCTCCGCTGCTCAGACCAGCAAGGGATCCATCGCCGGTACGGTCAAGGATGCGTCAGGAGGCCTGGTGCCCGGCGCGTCCATAACGGTCACAAGCACTGCTTTGGGCGCGTCGCGCGAGCTGGTTTCCGATAATGAAGGCCAGTTCCGTGTGGATGCGCTTCTGCCGGGCACGTACAAGATCAAGGTGTCTGTCTCTGGCTTTAGCGATCTGGAAATCGCTCATGTGGAAGTCCGATCGGCGGCCACGGCCACGGTAAACGCGGTGCTCGAGGTGAGCGGGCGCACCGAAAGCGTGGTCGTCTCAGCGGGTGTAGAACAGGAGCTCCAGACGCAATCCGGCGATCTGAGCGGGAACATCACCCGCACCGAGGTTGCAGAGCTTCCTATCGGCAACCTGAATCCCATCACGCTCGTGCTCACGCTACCGGGCGTGAACCAGCCCGCCACCCGTGACGACTTCACGAATGGCGTCGGTTTTTCGGTCAACGGGACAAGACCGCGCGGTAACAACTTCCTGATCGACGGTCAAAGCAACAATGACCTTTCCATCAGCGGACAGGCCTTCCAGCCGGGCAACCCCGAAGCGATCGCCGAAGTGAAGATCGTGACCAACTCCTACAGCGCCGAGTTCGGCAAGGGCGGCGGGTCGGTGACCAACGTCGTTACGCGCGGCGGCACTAACGATTTCCACGGAGCGGCTTGGGACCTCGTGCGCAACTCCGCTCTGAAGGCCGTTGACGCGAGCGACAAGGCCCCGGCCGGCAACATCGACAAGAAGCCGGTCGAGGTGAACAACACCTTTGGATTCTCCTTCGGCGGTCCGGCCGTCAAGAACAGGCTGTTCTTCTTCGGGACAGCCCAATGGGACCGCTTCCGCAGCACGGCTTCGGACAGCGCGGTGCGGCTCCCCACAGAGGCGGGTGTAGCGGCTTTGAAGTCGCTGCCGGCAAATCCGCGCGTGGATGCGCTGCTTTCGGGCATGGGGGACCTGCGGGGCGACCCGAACGTCAGCCGTTCAACGATCGGTCTCGGTTTCGGCCGTCCCCCGGTGGAGACGGGGCTGGTGACGCCATCCGGGATTTCCCAGTTCTCCAACGCGTACGAGACGAGCGTCCGGGGCGACTACCTGCCTACCAATGCGGACACCCTTTCCGTCCGGTACCTGCAGAGCAACCAGACGTTCGCTCCGGATACCCTTAATAACCCCGGACAGTTGCCCGGCTTCCGGACCCAGCAAGGAGGGCCGTCGAAGATCTTGAGCTCGAGCTGGGTGCACTCGTTCAATGCGAACGCACTGAACGAGTTCCGGTTTGCCTGGAACCTCATTGACTTCTCGTTCGGTCTGCTGCCACAGACGGCAGCCAACCCGGCCGCGGCCGGCCCGACCTCGATCATCAGCGGCAACGGCTTCCTGTCGGGCGCCGGGATCGGTGTCAACTCCGCTTTCCCGCAGGGCCGCGCAAACCAGACCTGGCAATTCCAGGACCTGGTGTCGGTAACGAGGGGGAAGCACAACCTGAAGCTGGGTTTCGACATCGCGAATTTCCTGGCGGAGCAATCCGTGCCGTTCAACGGCCGGGGTACGATCACCTACAACACGGGTGGCGACTGCGGCGGAGCTCCCTGCACGGCTCTTGCGAACTTCGTGGACGACTTCACGGGTTCTGCGGGAACGGTGGCCAAGGTGTTTGGCAGCCCGTTGGTGCGGCCCGACCAGACCATCCAGGGTTACTACCTGGAAGACTCGTGGCGCGTGCGTCACAACCTGACCCTGAACATGGGCGTGCGTTACGAGTACTTTGGAACCCCGCTGAATGTGCTCAACTTTCCGGCCGTCGCGCCCGAGTTAGGCCAGTTCAGCCAGAGCTTCCCGGCCCGAATCGTGCAGGAGCCGGACCGGAACGACGTGGCGCCGCGTTTCGGTTTTGCTTACACCCCTCAGTGCCTGCCGCGTCTCTTCGGCAAAGGCAAGACCGTCATCCGCGGCGGGTACGGGATGTTCTATGATGGCCTGTTCAATAACATCCTGGTCAACGCGGCAGCCTCGGCTCCAAACGTCGCGGGCGGGACGATCGTCGCGCCCACGGGCCGCGGTTTGGCGGACGCCAGCGCTTTGATTTCCACAATTGCACCGGCGGCGCCCAATCCTGCGCTCGGCGTGGTCTCGGTCGTGTCGGATATCGTCAGCCCGATCACTCACCAATGGAATATGAACATCGAGCGGGAGCTTCCGGCTAACCTGCTCTTCACCGCCGCCTACGTCGGCACGGCCGGCGTGCGGCTGTTCGGCACCGACGAGCTCAACTTCCGTGTGGATGGTGTCCGTCTCAACCCTTCACGGGGAGCGATAACCGTCCGCGCAAACGGCCGCCACTCGTCCTACCACGGGGGCCAGTTCACGTTGGACCGCCGCTTCTCCCGCGGCATGCTGCTGCGCGGCGCCTACACCTTTTCCCGCACACTCGACAACGGCTCGGAGGTGTTTATCACGAGCGGCGGCGCGTCGCGCGTGCAGGACTTCTTCAATTACCGCGGCGACAAGGGGCTTTCCGTTTTCCACCGCAAGCACCGCGTGGCCCTCACCTACGTCTATGAGATCCCGTTCGTGAAGTCTGAAGGTGCGGGATGGTCCGCCCTTCGTGCCGTCACCCGCGACTGGCAACTTTCCGGAACCTACTTCTATCAGTCCGGGGCGCCGGAGACGATCTTTGTCGGCGGGATCGACACGAACAGCGACGGCAACGCGTTCAACGGCCGGCCTAACCTCGGGAGCGCGTCCGCTCCATTCAACTCGGTCGGGATCGACGGCGCGCTGTTCGGTGTGGCGGCGCCGTCCGGGATGTTCTTCGAAGCCCAGAACTTCCTGAACTGCGACGACGTAACGATCCCATGCCAGCCCGCGAGACCGGCAAGTGACTTCCGCTTCCTGGTGCAGCCGGGTCCGGGCAACGTGGGGCGCAACACCGTCACCACGAACGGTCGCCACGACTGGAACCTCGGCATCGTGCGCCGCTTCAAGATCCCCGTGCCAGGTCTGGAAACCCAGCAACTGGAGTTCCGCGCCGAGATGTTCAATCCGTTCAACCACCCGAACCAGGGCATCCCAATCCTTGATGTGCTGGATCCGGACTTCAACAACAACGCGATCACGCGCTTTGGGGGCCGCGAGATTCGGTTCTGGCTGAAGTGGAGGTTCTAGCTCGACAGCAGCCGGCAGTTCGCATGAAGAGAAGGATTTGCTCCCGCGTTCGCACCCGCGTTTTGCGCGGAGGCCGACAGTGAATAGCTTCGCGTCTTCCTGGTGGATTGAGCGCAGCTTTTTTTACCACGAAGACGCGAAGAATCGCCAAGCTTTGGTTGCGGCTTTTGTGCGCGCGACGGACCGGTAGGCCGGCTGCATACTTCCTCCGCTTTCGACCGGCCGCTTGATGCCTGACAGGGTTGGTTGTGATTCAATTGGGCATGGGAGCCGCAGCAAAACGCCAAACTATTCTTGCGCGAGCCCTTGGCCTGAGCACTCAAGGCATTGGCCCGAGGGCGAACCGCAGGCGCCGCGCGGCCGCTCTCATCCGCTCATCATTCGTCAGGAGCGGGAACGCATTGGTCGCCTCGCAGGAAGCCAGGTGAATCGCATCCAGGGAGCGCACGGGAACCTGGGGGTGACAGCGCTCGATGATCTGATTCGCGCGGCGCAGAACCCCTCGATCGACGGGAACCAAATCAAGCGCGCCGTCTGCGACATATTGCTCCAGCTTCCGCCAGGCGGAGCGGCGACCCTTCGCATCAATCGCGCCTTCGCGTTGCTTCCGAAACAGTGCGGACCAGCACTCCGTCAACGCTAATTGCGACGTCGAAACACCCGCCTGACCATCGACTTGCCCAGCATAAAACAAGCTGTCCGGCTCTCGGACGACAAGTTTGACAAGTACCGCGCTATCCAGATACATCGATCAGTCCCGCGCGTCGCGCTCCGCTCGGACCAATGTTTCGGCGGGGCGCTGAGTATCGGCGACCCTCATGCCACGCAACCACTTCCAGTCCACCTCGAACGGCCTCACTCCTCTTATGATGGGACAGAGTCGGGCGCGCGCCTCACCATGCGAGGTGATAATGATCTCCTCTCCCTCCGCCACGCGGCGCACGAGCTCGGAGAAACGATTCTTCGCCTCACGAACGGGGAATTGGTTGCGCACTTTTCTGCTCCTCGATGGCATAAGCACAGTGTAGCCACATGTGGACTCACGGTCAAGGCAGATTGACCGAAAACGGGTTGCCCGCGCTACTTTCGCCGCGACCGGTCTTTCCACCAGTAGTACACCGGGAGCCCGATGATCGCAGCCAAGACGTACAGCGCGAAAACGTAGTTGATAAGCCAGATTGGATAACGACGAGCGGTTGAGCGGCCTGCGCGCGCGCACCGCCATGACGAGCTCTTTCCACGCGGGTCCGCTTCAACCGCTTCTTTCGAACGCATATCCTCAGGCAATGCTTCGACAAAGGTAGGCTCGCCCTCTGCAATCACGAACACCTCGCGGCCAGTGACCGTGATGATATCGCCCTGCGTTGTTTGGATGCTGATCGTACACGGACCCGACGCCTCAAAAGGAAGCTCGACCCCGTTGTTCAGGCGACCGTCCGAAGTGTCTATGGCTCCATCCGACAAGCCAACCGGACCTTCTGGCTCGGCGGTCTGAGGGATCGAGTCGAGCACCCTGATCCGGACTTGCTGGATCCACCCTGTGCCTTTCCACACGTCGCGATGGCGTTCCCACTGGTGCACGTACCCGCGAAGCACGATCTCGGTTCGACCGATGGCCTCGGATATTGTCATCAGCCTGGAATCGTGAAACTCCAGTGCGCGAATCATCAGCCTGACGCCTGTGTCCCGGCTTGTCGGTCTGCGCCTCAGACATCAGACGCAGCGCGCCCGTGGGAAAGAAGCGCGAGTCCCGTTCGGTTCCTGAGTCATGTCTCGGTTGAGTACCGGAAGCGGCAGCGATCGGGTCGGTGCCAAGACTTAAGCCGCTCGCCCCCTCAGAGTCAAGACGCAAAACCTTGCCAGAAGGGCAAGATTCACGGCTTAGTACATCAATTCACAAATACGGTAACGTGTTCCGCCCAACGGGGCGAGCAGCATCAAGTTATCATTTTTTCCCGGAGTCCGTCGGCTTCCCACCCGCCTGCCTCCAAGAGAGCGGAACCAAGCTGGTGCCGGACACGGAATGGAACACCAGGAGCCTTGAGGAAGCCGAACTCAAGGTACCTAAACACTAAACCCCTTTGCTCCGTTACGCCGATGTCGGACCACGGGATGAACAGAGGGGGATGGGCAAGCCGGAACGGTAAAAGTACCGCCACGTACAGGCCGCGCTCGTTCGCGCCGATAGTCAGGCACCCGTTGTAATTGACGCCCCATCGTATACGTGCGCTCGTGAAGCGCCACTGCGAGCCTTCAAAGGTTCCTTCAAAGCGGTACGCCTCAGCCAAGCGTCGCCATCCGCCGATTGTCGCCAGGACGAAGGAGACAGTGCACCACAGGAGCACGAAGAAGATAACGAACTCCAGCGGTGTCTTCGGGTGCCACTCGAACCTCATCTTACCAGCCTCAGCCGTCAATCATGTCGCCTACTCCTTTCTATCGCGAAACTAGATCGACGCGCTAACAATCGCCTCGAAGGCGCGACTCCGGAAGTCCAGGGCCCAAGCCCTGGGTTCAATGTTCAGATTTCAGAAGCCCTGGAGGGCGGCGCAGGGAGGTTCTGTCTCGACGAGCCACTCCGTTCCGCATTTCAACGCGAGTTTGAAGGCAGCACCTGGTTCACGACTCTGCCGTCGGCGCCGAGGAATGAGAGGCTCGGAGCGCCATCCGCGCTGACCTCCATCACGATGCGTTTCTTCCCGTTGGCATCCATGAGGGACACCGTCGCCGCTCCGTCCTCGCCCCGGCCCACCCAGATGCGCCTGTTGTTGTCTGAGACGATCAGACCGGCGAAGCGGTCTTCCTTGTCGTCGACACCTGCCAGTTGCACGATCTGATCGGCGCCGTACTTGTCGAAAGACAGGCTTCCACCGGAGTCGACGACCTCGCCTTTGGCATTCCGGCGCCCCCCCAAGATCAAGCCGCCGTTCTCAGACCCTCATCGTTGTAGAACAGCATGCCGGCCTGCGGGCGGGCAAACGGTTGCTCCTTCCCGTGGACGATGATTCCGGGTAATCGGGCGTGATCCGAGATGACCATCCGTAACGTCCCGTCCGGCTCGACTACGTTGATGCGGTGAACCGTTATCTCGTCGAAGCTCTTTCTCTTCGGTGACGCGCCGCCCGTCAACATCATAAACGCGAAGACGCCGGTCAAGATGCCGGAATAAGTCAGGAGGAGTTGCTGACTGACATTGGCCATAGTGGTTTTCCTCCATGGAAGTCAATTACGTGAGGATCCGCATGAAATAAGGCCCAACTTGTATCCGACAGAACTGTCTTAATCAACGGACACTGAGAATCGGTCGGCGTAAAACGTGGCCGTCGGGATCGAGTATCCCACTCGCGCTAATTGCAACGAACAGGTTTCTTTGTCGACTTTCGGGTACTTGTTGGTTTCCGGATCGTAGTACGGAAAAAGATACAGCGCCTCCTCCATTGGTTCAGTTAGACGGGGGTTCTTTGTCAGCCTAACCCTGATATCAAGGGCCCCGGAACCTCGGCGACGGGTCCGCGGTGCGGCCGGCGCCCGGCCCGTAGTCGAGAACATATGTGCAGGTCAAATGACTGAGCCCACGTCAAGCGCTGGCGTATCGGGCCTCCGACCATATCATTCGCCCGGCCAGAAGCGGGAGATCAAGACGCTCTTTATCAGCTGTAATATTTTCAT
>QHZE01000088.1 GCA_003225335.1 Acidobacteriota bacterium | reverse complement strand
GGCGCATAGAGAAGGCAATGGACCTCTTCCACGTCCCCGGCCGGCTCACGACTCTCTTCGGTTACGAGCGCAGCCTGAATTATCCCAACGGCCATCGCAATGTCGCCTTCGCGCAACGCGGCGTACGCACACTCCCTGTCGCCGACGGGGAGCAGGCGCAGCAGGGGAAAGTGAAAGTGAACAGCGGCAGCGTCCTGTATCCGTACTTGCGTCGTAACCGGGGGATCGCCTTCAGCCACACGTCTCATACGAACATGGGTACGGACTGGCGCGATAACGATCCTGAGCTGGAGCCGCTGGTGGAAATCTATCAGGGAATGCGCACTTCGGCTGAATATGAGGGCGCTCCGAAAGCGCCCACGAAGGACAATTCAGCGACACATCAGGGCGGCTTCAAACCCGACGGCTTCGTATGGAACGCCTGGGCTAAGGGGTACAAGCTCGGAGTCCAGGCCAGCTCGGACCACATCTCCACGCACATCTCTTACAGCTGCGTCATTTCGGAGGATGGGAGCCGCGAAGGCCTGATGAATGCGATGCGCCGGCGGCATGCGTATGCCGCTACGGACAACATAATCCTCGACGTGCGGATGCAGGATGGTGAAGGGGAATATCTTCAGGGCGACGCGTTCACAGCTTCGGGAACTCCCCGGCTCAGGGTGAAGGTCATTGGCACGCGCCCAATAAAAGATATTCAGGTAATCAAGGACAACCGTTTCGTCTACAGCCGGCAACCCGACCTGCCGGAGGCGGAGTTTGTTTTTACCGATACGGAAACTCAGGCTGGGCAGAGCTACTATTATGTCCGCTTGCGCCAAAAGGACGGACAGATCGCCTGGTCTTCGCCGCTCTGGGTGACCTACAAGTAAAAAAAGACTTGCCACGAATTTCACGAATTAGACGAATCCTTTTCACTCGCTCGTGGTCTGTGCGAGAGGCTTTCTGAGCAGATCATCCGCCACGCTGTTTTCGTGTAATTCGTGAAATTCGTGGCAAGTCTTTTGTTCGAATACTCAGCGGTTTGAAAGGTCGCGAATGTAGATGTCCTTGAATCGCATATTTCCCTCTCCGCCCGAGTGCAACTGCAGCGCGATGTAGCCATCAAAAGATTTCGGCGTTGGGTCGGTGAAATCGACCATTAAGATGCCGTTCAGGCGCGCGACGTAATGGTTCCCCTCGACCTTGAGGAGATACTCATTCCAATCGTGCGGTCGAATGACGAGCTCGTTTTCCGGCGAGGGCCAGACGATCCACTGTCGGCCGTCTCCGTAGATCCCCCCGGTATGATGGCTCAGATTGCGATCAATTTCGAATTGTAATCCCTGAGACACATCCGCGGTCCCCGGCTTGAAATCGGTGTGAAAGAAGACGCCGCTGTTGCCGTCCGCTTCACACTTGAACCGAAGGGAGAGGTGGAAGTCCTTGAATTTCCTCTCCGTTCTCAGATAACCGTACTCTTTGGTAATCCCCTGGCCATGAATGGTTTCATCCTGTACTTCCCACTTCTCATTTCCTACTTTCACCCAGCCGTTCAAGTCCTTGCCGTTGAACAGAGGCACCCAGCCGGGATCTGGAGGCTTGGATGCTTGCGCAAAAGCGATCGAGGACAACAGCAGAAAGCTGATGACGGTCTTGCTCATGGTTCGCTCCATAAACCGACGTGCGTCGTTAGTCTCGTTCGAAACGGGTGTTAGCAGCGAATTCACACCAGTGGCCGAGGATAATCTGATTCGACGCCGATTTCAATTGTGGGCTTCCAAGCGAAGACCCATCACCGCCACTACAAGCTCCGGTCGTCCGCCCGACGTTTGGTACCGTTTTCCATAGCTCGGATTTTCTTCTTCACTGCCGGCGGAAAATCTACAAAGACAAAATGGCTCTTGTGATACAGATAATCCTCGCCACTCTCATCAACGATACGCACTAAATCATCCTTGGCCGCCCTCGGATCGGTAAGAACCCGATAGACTTTGCCAGGGATCAGGGACGCCTTGTAGTCGGTGTTATCGACACAAAGTGCGAAGGGTTTTGTCCTGGGTTTCATCACTCATCCAAGTAATGCTTGATTTTCATGTCTCTTTTGCCGATCCCATGCGCTTCATACCAATGCAATTCTACCTTGCGCAGGGTGCCATTCGGGAGACGAACCGTGGCGATACCCTTCAGCTTCCGCCATCGGCCGCGTCCGTACGCCTTACGGAGGTGAGAGAGGACACGGATCCCTGAGCCCGTTGCCATGACCTCAATGTCTTTGATAGGGCCCAGAACCTCAAACTTCATCTGCCTCCGAGGTTGGCACTCTCATCGCGTGCATCCGGCCGATCGAATTTTCGGACTGGTGTACTAGGCCAGGCAAAAATCGCGATCTCGACTCACTACTCTGGTGGATCCGTGGTCGTCGTGATTTCACGAAAACTTGTTTGCTTGGGAGGAATCAGTCTGAGGGACATTCGGACCGCCTCTTTGTTCAGCAGGACCCGTACTGCCGGACCTATACTCAACTTCGGAGTTCCGAAGCCCACGGATTTCTCTGCCAGATTCACTACGTAGAGCGCGCCTGTGAGGTTCAGCGTCAGCCTGCGGATATCCACCTCCCCCGCACCCATCGCGAGAATCAGGCCCGTGAAGCTCAAAGATCCTGCGCCGGTCCAGCGGCCTCCGATCACCAGGATTCCCGCCCCCGAGGCGCTCCCCTGGATTTCCAGGTCTCCACTTACCATCGTGATCTTCGGAGTCTGGGATGGGTCCCCGGGCTGTTTGGTCAGGTCATACGAGCCCAAGTCGGGGATCGCTTCGGACGTCCATTTCTGATTTCCCGGAAGAACGTGATCCGCAAAGCGGGGGAGCCTGCAGCAAATAAAGTCGCCCAGGTACGCGGCATCCAGCAGCAAGGCCCGATCAGAGTCCGTCTGAATCGAACTCGTGACATCGCCAACGGAAGGGATACGCTCCATTCCTCGGATGTTGGGTCTCTGTTCGGGCAGCAGTCGGGAAACTATCTGTTGCAGCGGAGAAATGCCGTCTCCAGGGGCAGTGTCAACCACTGCCAAACCGAAATTGTCATCCCCTGCCGAGATAAGAAAGGAGTTCCCAGAAAACATTTCAGAACCGGAAGGGACCACCTCGTTGCCTTGTACTAAAAGCGCGGACTGAAGATCGAAGGTTCGGTGGCGTTTGAACCGGGCTTCATAAACGGCTACGGCATTGATCTGCGCGGCCGCGCCGGCTGTTTCCCGGATTCTGGGGGATATCCCCAACGAACGAACTATGATCGTCCCATCGCCGTCCAGGAAAGGATTGTCGGCCGAGTCCATCGCCACTTCCGGCGCTTCTCCGTTGTTGTCTGAAACTTTTACGAAATACCGGGCAAACGTTAGGCCGCCGGCAGAATAGGGATCCGGAGCGGTCAACGGAATTCCGATGCTGGGAATGAGAACCGTTCCATTTTTCACTTCGTATCTCCCTGTATTCACCAGACCGTCATCCGACTGACCCTGAAGGATGTCGAGCGGATTCATAATGTCGAGGCGGCGAGCCGTGATCCAATCGATCGGGTTCCGGAACCCGTAAGAGCGCGCCAACGCCGTATATGCCGGGCTGTTGTCCCATGTGCCATCCGGGCCCCGCAGAAGGTCGTCGAATTCCACTCCGGAAAGCAGCTCCCCGGCATGACGGAGCCCTGCCCGGGCGGCGTAAGCCGCCTGGACTCGAGCCTCGAAGTTGTCGGTCAAACGCACCTCCATTGTGGCGTTCAGTGCAAGGAACAGCCCGAGTAGTGTGAAAATGGAGAGGGCTGTGAGAGCAAGCGCGGCTGCAAGCCCTGCTTCTCCGGCAAAAGACCGGCACGGTCTGCTTTCGCCAATGGGACTCGGTTGCATCGAAAACCTCCTCCGTGAGTAGTTGTTTTCATGAATACAGTCACGTATTTCTGACGGACGCCTTGTATCCGGCGCATTCGCGTCTTCGTCGTGGTGGATTGGGCGCAGCCTTTACCGCTAGGACGCGAAGACCCGAAGCATGAACTTTTCGCTTCCTCTTTCCAACGAGACGGAATCAAATTTGAGCGAAAAAATCTCAATTCCGACGAATATTTCTGTTGGCGATGAGCCCGTGGCAAAAGGATACTGAATAACGGAAACCTTATAAGGGAAGCCCTGGTGACGGGAAATCGGATGCCCATGCACGAACTGGAGACCGTGATCGCAATTCCTCCACTGCCTTTCCGCGCTGGCGCAGTGGATAAGGAAGCGCATCAAAAGAATCTGCGCTTTCTGATCCAGCGGAATTTCCTGGACGGCGGGAGGCGTCGAGTCATTGGCATTGCAGGGACGAGCCTGGTTCATCACATCGACCGGGATACGCTGGTGGAGGTCATGAGGGTCACGGGAGAGACTGCAGCACAGGATGCGGTTGTACTGGCGGGTCTGCTGGCCACACCTCCGGCGGAGGCTCGCAAGGTGGTCGAACGATGCATGAAGCTCAGACGTCCGCCGGATTATTTTCTCATCATGCCTGTTCCGGGCGTCTGTAATCCGGAGGGCCTCGTCGCGGAGCTGGACGTCTTGACACGCGCATGCGCCGATCAATTCGGCGCGCGCTTTGTCTTGTACATGCGGTCCAGTGATCTTCTGGACGCCTACGCCGGCCTTCTTTGTTCGTCCTCTTCCATCCTGGGTATAAAGGTCGGGACCCGCGAATCTGACGTCGCGGCCCTGAGCGGCATGGTTCCCCCTGAAAAGCTGGTCCTTTGGGGTGTGGGCGACCGGGCTACCGAAGCGGCACGGCTCGGGTCGCGGGGGCACACATCGGGAATCACTCTGATCTGTCCCAGAGCGTGTGACGACATCCACAATGCGTATTGCAAAGGGGACTTTTCGGCCGCCGCAAGAATCGAGCAGTTGGTCGCGGAATTTGAGGACATTCGCTTTATCGAGTCGCGTGCCTACAACTATTCGGCCGTTGTAGCGGCGGCCAAGTTGGCAGGCTTCAAAGACGTAGACCTCGGTGAGGGGGGTCCTTTCAATGCAGGTCCACCTTCCGACGTGCTCTCCCGCATCGCCGCCTGCGTAAAGACATTGAGAGACTACCACTGACGGCAGGCTAAAACCTGAGCTCTGAACATAACTCTAAGCCCAGCCAATATTCGCGGTGACTCGCGGTTCGTCCACGGAGGGCTGAGGATTTTTTCACAGCTTTTTCCCCAACTTCTGAGAAGCTGTGAAAAAACTGACGAGACGTAGGGACGGCCCGGCGTGGCGCCCGCAAGTCCGCGTTACTATTGGCCGGGCCGGCGACCGCATAGGGTCACCCCCTACGCGGATGCCGATTTTTTCAGACCCTCTGACGGAGTGGCGTTCGGAAGCAGGTTGACAATACGGGACTCATATCTTATATATCAGCGGCACTAAATACACCGTATTTACCAATACACTGTATTTTGAGGAGACAAGTCCATGAGCAAGATCATAGGTATCGACTTGGGCACGACCAATTCGGTAGTGGCGGTGATGGAGGGAGGGGAACCCAAGGTTATTACCAACCCCGAAGGGAGTCGGCTCACTCCATCCGTTGTCGCTTTCGGCAAGAACAACGAACGGTTCGTGGGCCAGGTTGCCAAGAGGCAGGCTATCACAAACCCGGAAAACACGGTTTTCTCCATTAAGAGATTTATGGGGCGCAAGCTAGGTGAGGTCCCGGAAGAGACCAAACTGGTACCTTACAAAGTGGTCGGCGGGCCCAACGCGGATGCCAGTGTGAAGGTCGGGGAAAAGCTCTATTCTCCCCCGGAAATATCCGCGATGATTCTGCAGAAGATGCGTCAGGCAGCGGAGGAGTATCTGGGAGAAAAGGTGGAGAAGGCTGTAATCACAGTCCCCGCGTACTTCAATGACAGCCAGAGGCAGGCGACCAAGGACGCTGGAAAGATCGCTGGGCTGGATGTAGTGCGCATCGTCAATGAGCCGACCGCCGCGGCGCTGGCATACGGGCTGGACAAAAAGAAGGATCAGACCATAGCCGTTTACGACTTCGGCGGGGGAACGTTCGACATCTCCATCTTGGAGGTGGGCGAAGGCGTTGTGGAGGTCAAGTCCACGAACGGAGATACGCATCTGGGTGGCGATAACATCGACCAACGGTTGATGGATTGGATTATTGGCGAATTCAAGAAGGACCAGGGCATCGATCTTTCCAAAGACAAGATGGCCCTCCAGCGGCTGCGGGAGGCGGCTGAAAAGGCGAAAATGGAGCTCTCCACCGTCATGGAAACGGAGATCAACCTGCCGTTCGTCACGGCCGACGCCAGTGGCCCCAAGCATTTGAGCATGAAACTGACGCGGGCCAAGTTTGAGCAGATGGTGGAGGACATTCTCCAGAGGAGCGTTCCTCCGTGTAAACAGGCGCTGTCGGACGCGGGGTTAAAGCCGACGGATATCCACGAGGTTGTCCTGGTAGGCGGCTCCACGCGAATCCCTCGAGTCCAGCAAATGGTCCGCGAATTGTTCCGTAAGGAACCGCACAAAGGGGTGAATCCCGACGAGGTGGTGGCCGTGGGCGCTGCGGTCCAAGCTGGCGTGCTTGCGGGGGATGTCAAGGATTTACTGCTTCTCGATGTGACGCCCCTCTCGCTGGGTATCGAGACTCTCGGCGGAGTGTTCACCAAACTGATCGAGCGGAATACTACGATACCCACGCGCAAATCGGAGATCTTCTCGACCGCGGCGGATAACCAGACCTCTGTGGAGATCCATGTGCTCCAGGGCGAACGCGCCATGGCTAAGGACAACAGGCCACTGGGCAAGTTCTTTCTGGTGGGCATCCCGCCGGCGCCGCGCGGAGTTCCTCAGATTGAGGTGACTTTCGACATTGACGCTAATGGAATTGTCAATGTATCCGCGAAGGATCTGGCCACCGCAAAAGAGCAGAAGATCACGATCACGGCTTCGAGCGGCATGAGCAAGGAAGAAATCGAAAGAATGACGCGTGAGGCTCAATCTCACGCTGACGAAGATCAGAGGAACAGAGAGAGGATCGAGGCGCACAACAAGCTCGACACCCAGATCTATAACACGGAAAAGATCCTCAGAGAAAACCGCGACAAGATCACCGAGGCGGAGGCTGCCACCCTGGACACCGCTCTATCCAATGCGAAAAAGACTCTTGAGAACAGCTCGGCGGACACTCAGGAGCTGAACGCGGCGTTTGAAGAGCTTACGCGCGCGTCGCACCGGCTTGCTGAGTTGATGTACCAGAAGACCGCTGGACAAGCTCCTCATACCGGATCTGGCGCCGGTGAGTCTCGCGCCAAGCCGGGCGGGGGGAAGGAAGAAGAAGTGATCGACGCTGAGTACGTCGATGCGGACGACAAGAAGTGATGTTGCGTCCTTTTGCTCTTTGGCTTGTTGTCCTTGGACTCCGCGATAGACCCGGACGCTTTTGTTCGGAGTTCAGGCCAGCGAGGGGAGGTGTCTGCGGACCCGTCCCGTCAATGTGGCCTATCTGACAATTCCGAAACGCTTGCGCGGCCGGTTTGAATGCGAGCATGAGTGATTCATGGCTCAAGAGGACTATTATGGGATTCTGGGTGTTCCTCGCACGGCCAAAGAGGCCGACATAAAAAAGGCTTATCGTCGTCTAGCAAGGAAGCACCATCCAGATGTCAATCCCGGCGACAAGCGCGCTGAAGAGCGTTTCAAGAAAGTCCAGGAAGCCTACGACGTATTGAGTGATTCGAAGAAACGGGTTATCTACGATCGGTACGGTTTCTATTCGGAGAATTTCGCGGAGCGAGGGCGGCCGGACCGTGGTTTTTCCGAAGGGTCCGGGCGCGGATTTGATTTTTCTGGATTTGATTTTGGCGGGACGGGCCAGAGCAGCTTTGGGGACATATTTTCGCAATTCTTTGGAGGCTCAGGACGCTCTCGCACAGCCGGCCCCGAGAAGGGACAAGATCTCGAGCATCACCTGAACATCTCGTTTAGGGAGAGCGTTCAGGGTCTGTCGACACGCCTTACGGTCAATCGCCCGCAGACTTGTTCTCCTTGCCAGGGCACCGGGTACAATACTTCCCGGGGGCGTCAGGTCTGTCGAACGTGTAATGGAACCGGTCAGGAACAACGGGCCCACCGGGCGATGCGTTTCTCGACCCCGTGCCGGACTTGTGGCGGCTCTGGGCAGATCGGAGAACTGTGTTCCTCCTGCGGATGTTCCGGGACGATCACGATTTCCGAAAACATTACCGTTCGAATACACCCTGGAGAGGATATGGGCTATCGTCTGCGCGTGCCGGGGAAAGGTGGGGGGGGAAAGAACGGTGGGCCGCCGGGAGATCTTTACCTGATACTCACCGTGCGACCTCATGAGTTTTTCCGGAGAGAAGGAAATGATATTCTATGCACGGTTCCGATCACGGTTACGGAAGCGGCCCTTGGCACGAAGATCGAAGTGCCTACGGTGGAAGGAAAAACTCTCCTGCGAATCCCGCCGGGGACCCAAAGCAGCCAGAAATTCCGCTTCCGTGGCAAAGGGGCTCCGGCCGTGCAGGGAGGAGGTCGAGGCAATCAGATTGTTGAGGTCAGGGTAGTCGTTCCCAAGGTTGCAGATGAGCGGTCCAAGGAGATACTCAGAGAGTTGGCTCGTTTGAATCCCGAAAATCCCAGAGGCGGCATGGCTGGAATCTAACGTGGAGGTGGGGTGTGGCTGTGCGACGGAAGGCAGGCTATATGATCAGCGCGGTCGCAGAGACATACCACGTTCACCCGCAGACGCTTCGGCTTTACGAGCGCCTCGGTTTGTTGAAGCCATCAAGGAGCGAAGGGAATACGCGCCTATACACCGATGTCGATCTGGAGAGGCTGGAGGTCATCCTGAACCTCACCCGCGACCTGGGCGTGAATCTGGCGGGCGTCGAAGTCATCTTGAATATGCGCGACAAGATGGAGAAAATGCAGGAGGAAGTCGAAGAACTCGTCCGTTACATCCGTGAATATGTCTCGTCAGGAGATGCGGTTCTTGGCAGTGTTCGGAATGCTCTGGTGCGCGTCCCAGCTTCGAAGATTGTCCGCAGCGGCCGCGAACAGAAATGAAGGTTGTCCCTGTACTGTCGTTAACCTTGGCTTGCCTGCTGCGGACCGGCAGCTCTCCGGTGTCAACTCCCCAGTACTCCCAGGCGTACACGGTTCTTATCAAGGGCGTACCTTGTGGGACTGAGACCACAACGGAAGAATGGGGCAAAGACGGCAATCTCGTTTCTTCTTCCCAGAGCGAGATATTCATCACCGACGGCCTGGAAACGAAGCGCCTTGCCTTCGTTACGCGGATGGTGCTGTCAAAGTCCAATTTGACTCCGATCTCCTACTCTTACAAGTACACTTCGGGTGAGTCCAAGGACGGATACGAGGTCACAGTCAAAGACGGTCAGATCCGGCGGGTTCTTAGTCGCGGGGGGCACTCCAGCGAGATAACGGTCCCGCTCCTGGCCGACGTCACGATTCTGGATTTCAATGTCTACCATCAGTATGACTACCTGATTCGCAAGTACGATGTAAAAAAGGGCGGGCGGCAGTCCTTCCATAACTTCATTCCGCTTATTGGAAGTGAAATGCCTATGGCGATAACCCAAATCGAGGACACGAATCTGGAACACGCGAAGGGGACACTGCCCGTGCGTAACTTCAAGATCGAGTTTGTGGGAATGTGGTCGGGAACAGTGTCCACCGACAAATCGGGGCGGCTGGTGCGCCTGGTGCTGCGGGATCAGGACCTTGAGGTCGTAAGAAAAGATTTGCTTCCCGAGCCGGAACAGCCGAAACCGGAAACAGAGAAAAACCCGGCTCCCGTCCCCCCTCGTTAAACCCTCCCCAAGGTAGTTGGCGAGTCGGCAGTGGACAGTCACTTTCTGCGCACCGCCGCCCCTGCCCACTGCCGATTGACTCGGCGATCATGCGTCCCGCAACCGGTGCCGAATGTAACGGCAGATGTGGCGGAGGACATACAGTTGCAGGTCCTTGTTTTGGGGGAAGAGCAGCCTGACGCCTGAGACTAGCCGCTCCTGCGCTACTTCGAGCTCGGGGAGCAGGCGGGCTGTGACTGTCGGGTCATAAGGCAACTTGATTGTTCGACAGCCCAGTTCGGTGAAGATCTTGAGATAGCGAGCCGTCGCCATGTCGGGGCACTGAATACGCTTGAACGATGCCTTGACTTCAAAGCCCAGCAGTGTGTTGAAAATGTGTGCGGAAATCTTCCTTCCAAGAAGGCGAATGGTTCGAGTTTTGACGGTAAGTACCTCCGAGTGGTAAATCTCTATCAAACCCCGGGAACCCATGCCGGAGGCCTGCTGCAAGGCTTTCAAAATCTCGCGATGAGGGATGCGGCTTTTGCGCGGACTCGTTTTGCCCGTGATGCGAAGTTCGTATAAACCCGGAAGATTCAGCTGGCCGGCCGTCCGTTTCGGCATGCAAGCAGCTTACTACTACTTGCGCGCGTTTTCACCGGCGGCAGTGAATATCCGCTTTCTCTTACGGTGCAGGAGTTGACAGGATTTTTCTCTGACGAAAGCTGCTGTTGAGCGCCAAAGGTAAGCCAGAAATCCGGCAGTGTGCAAGTTCTGGGGACGTCCTCACCGGTGGGCGTTGCGCTGCTTCATTACTCGCTGGGCGCCGAGCCGAACAGACTCCGGCACTCCCCGATCACGGGAGAGGAGCATCAGGTCTTTTGCCTGCAGGCGGGGCATCAACCTCTGAGTGATTAGGAGCGGAGTCTTGGGATTACGGACAAGGTTTTGGATTACGTTGTAGCGTTTGGTCCATTCCCGGCTGATTCCGATCTCACGAAGAATCTCGTCAGAGATGTTCCGCATTGCGGCGAAAGACTCAACCTCGTTATCAGATAGTTTCGGGCTCTTGAGCACCGTTCTTGCGATTTCCCTGTTCGCGTCTCGTATCAGAATTCCTCGCTCCTCCCGGGTTCCCATCAGCGCAAGCTTGATCTTATCGCGCACGGTCATCCTGGCCAGACGCTCAAGAATAGCCAGCTCCCGCGCCACAGGATCAGTGGGGAGCCCTTCCAGAGTGAGGTCTTCGAGTGCCTCGGTTTCCTCAATGGGGGCTTCCTCGAGCGCAAAGGGAGATTCCTCACCGGGTCCTTCAACGCGGTATTCGCTCTTCTTGGCACCGAAGAATTCCGTTTCAATCTCCCGCACAAGACGGAGACTGTCGGCAGTAGCATTGGGGTTGAGTTTGATGCCTGCCAGGATTTCCGGAAACTTCAGGAGCCGCACGCGGTTGTACAGGATTGTCTCCAGAAGCGACGTGGAGACTTCCTGAGCCAGCAGGGCCACGCATTTCCCCGGCGTTGCCGGGTTCGCTAAGATGGCCTCACGAATCGATTCCGAGGGGTTGGACGAAAAGTAGTCGAGGACGTTGGAGTCGCACTCGGGTGACTTGACAAAATTAAGAACGTCTTCGTCCGACCACCCGCGAAGCGTTTCGGCCGCCTGTCCCGAGACTTCGGGCTCCGCGTCTTGAAGCAAATGGACCAGCAGTTGCGCTGTCTCCTCCGGTGACAGCGGCACCAACCCCCTGGCTCCGAGCAAGCGGATGTTCTTGGGAGGGTTCTCAGTGAGGAATACCTTGAGAGTTTCGCTTGAAGGCATACTCAATCGGCAGCCTTATCGTGCAAGAATAGTTGCTGGTTGTTCTTCTGCCATCGGTTTTCACTCGACGCGCAGGGACTCTCAGGATGAAGCGGAAGCGCACCGCGCCATCAAATGACTGATCGTCGCGAAGGCGCATCAACTTTACGAAGAGTGGACTGCTCGTCGATGTAATCCGTTACTCTCTCTGTACTACCCACAAGCAAATTCTTGGCCGTCTGGAAAAACTTTATCCGGGTTTTCCTGGGAGCGCACGCTTTAACAGTTCCGGCTTGCTCACGGTTTCGCGATTAACAGAGCCCGCAAGATGCGTGCGCTCCCAGGAAGCATCTTCACGTGCTTGGGTGTGCGCCGCATATGTGAGACTGCCGTGAGATTTTTGGGGTTGCGGCCGGGCTGCACCGCGTTCATCTGTGGTCTCAATACTGTCACAGCTTCTCCCTGGGACAAATAGGGCGGCGATTACGCGGATGCACTCGGATCTTCCTGGGATCAATTGGCTCCGTTCCGTGTTCGAGCCGCGAGATCAGTCGTTCATCCGATTCCTAATTCAACAGGGACAGTAACTGAGGTACTCATTCGCACACGTTTTGGTTGCGGCAGGGGCGGGGCTATGCTACTTTCTGCGGAATTCAGGGGCGCTGAGTCGGGAGGCAATTGAATGTCCAACGAAGTTCTAGGCATGAGCGAGGCAAAGAGGTTTGCAGCGTCTGTGGAAGCCGCCGATGCGATGGTCAAAGCAGCCAACGTTATTCTGATCGGCAAGGGGTACATCGGGGCTGGCTAACGTCAGCCTGCTGGACCCAGCCGGGATGTCCGTCTCAAGCCCTTCCGGGCCGCGCATTCCGAAACCGGTGCATTTCGTGTGTGAGCAGGACGTCCGCGCAGCGCTTCAGTCTCGAGACAAGATTTACATCGACGCGAAGACCATCGTTACGCCGGCCGCCTGGGACCTGGCACGATGCATGAAGTGTTCGTCAGGGTTTGAGTTGCGATCAACTCCCTGCGCCTGCCATGATCTTTCTCTACCTTTCCATTCAGAAGTGGGTTGTCGGAATTGGGGAGGCCCTTCATTCCCTGGCTGTCAGACTCGATGGCCCAGGGCTTCTGCTGGTTGCCGTCGCCGATTCTTCCTTTCTGTCAGTCCCGGAAGGGAACGACCTCCTCATCGTGATGCTTTCCACCGGCAAGTCGTGGGAGCGAATGGCTTACTATGTCTTCATGACAGTGGTCGGGTCCGTGACAGGCTGCATGCTTCTGTACACCGTTGGCCGAAAAGGAGGCAGTCCGCTCCTGCATCGCAGGTTCTCGCCGGAAAACATTGAGAGAGCCGAGAGACTCTTCAAGCGCTTCGGCATCCTGACAGTGGTTGTACCGAGCATTCTGCCTCCTCCAACCCCTTTCAAGATCTTTGTGTTGAGCGCCGGCGTATTTCGCCTCAGTCCGACG
>QHZE01000531.1 GCA_003225335.1 Acidobacteriota bacterium | reverse complement strand
GCCGCGGCTCGCGTCAGCGCAGGCGATTAACAGCTCACGATCAGCACGTTGCAGGCACACCGTCAGACGACGGGACTACTCTGAGGGCGGGGTGCTGTCGGGTGCAACCCGTCGCGACCTTGCGCGACCTTTCGCTGTGCTCCTTGGCGCCTTGGTCTGCTTCGAGGGTTTCGCCCACTTCTTGGCGCCCGACACTGGGGCACGCCGCCGCATCCCTGGCACCTTGCCGATTCGAGGGTCTCTAGCGACGATGAGCTCGCAGGCGCGCAGCGCCGCCTCCTCGAAATCCGGCGCATCCACCGGAAGGACCTGCCAACCTGTTACCGCCTTCCCCAGTACCTGAATGGATCGCATGTGCGGGAACTCGCGGCGCAGACTCTCGTGGTGCTCCTTCGTGGTGGCGAGCCACACCCCGTTATCTGCCGGGTTCCCGCGCTTGTCCCGGAGGACCAGGACAATTTTGTCCTTAACGTAGACCGCGAGGCAGCCGAACATGGGGTGAGTACGAGGCGACAATGAAGCAATCGCCTCGAGCACGAACTCATGCGGAATAGCCTTGCGCTGCTTGACAGCAAAGAAGGTATCGTCCAACGGGAGAGAGGCTGTATCGCGACGGGGCTTCGACATAGAGTTAGGATACAGCAGATCTTGTGTCGAGGCAGTTCGAGCCGAATACGAATACGCAACGTCTCCGGCAACTTGCCGCTAGAAGAAGCCCTGGAACGCGCCCGCCGCGGCGAATGTTTGTTGTGGATTCGCAACACCGTGGATGAGGCGCAAGAAACCTACCGGGCGCTTCAATTGGGCCTGGAAGAGGCGATTGCAGGCTCTCCGGGCTGGAGCGAGTCGGGCGGCCCGTGGGTCCCGGCATCGCAGGGAATGAAGAAGTATGTGTGGAGCGAGACATTCGTGGAAGGCGGGAAGCCTTTCACAGGCGCGCTGGCTCATCCGCCGTCGAACACCGGGGCCTTCCAGAACCTGGCCATTCAGGACCTTCTCACCGCGCCGGAGGGCTCCAAGCCGATTCCGCAGTTCTATGCTGATACCGCCGTCATCGCCTACCGCACGGCACCGAATGATGTGCCCATGGAATCGCTGCACCCGCAGGTGACGGCGAGTGCAGGCACACTTGACGTGGCGATGCTCAGCGACGGGGATCTCGAAAAGGCAACGAAGCTTCCCATCCCGGCGGCTGGCGAGAGCGCCTGGATCCAATACGAATTCGCCGAGCCCCAGACCCTTCGCTCCCTGACCATCGTGACGAAAAGCGTGAACATGATTGCCGCGACGCTGGCCGGCATCTCCAACCCGGAGAAATCCCTCGAGGCGAGTGATGACGGCCAAAACTTCCGGGCCGTCATAAAGCTTCCTGACGGTGGCGCTCCCGAGCACACCGTTTCTTTCGCGCCGGTGACGGCGAAGTTTTTTCGCGTGGTTTTCAAGCGGACGCCCGCTCCTCCTTTGCCTCCGTGGGCGAGCGGCTTGGACCCCGCTTCATTAGGAATCAAAGTTGGCCCGCCTCCGACCGATTACGAAATTGCCGAGTTGGTGCTGCGTCCGGGTGCGCGTGTCAACCGGTTTGAAGAGAAGGCCGCCTTCACCGCTGTGCCCGACCTCTATCAGTTCGCGACACCTCCGGTCACTGCGGCCGATGTCGTTTCAAAGTCAGATGTCATTGACCTGACTTCGAAGCTGCGCGCGGACGGCACGCTCGACTGGGCTCCGCCGGCTGGCAATTGGGTCGTGCTGCGGTTCGGCTACTCACTTTTGGGGATCACCAACCATCCCGCAACCCCGGAGGCGACGGGTCTTGAAGTCGACAAGCTGAACGCCGGCTTTGTGAAAAACTACATGAACGCCTACCTGGACAGTTACAAGGAGACGGTGGGCGCGGACTACATGGGCAAGCGCGGTATTCGGTACGTGATTAATGATAGCTGGGAGGCCGGTTCGCAGAACTGGACCGACGACATGATCGCGCAGTTCAAGAAGCGGCGTGGCTATGACCCGCTGCCCTGGATGCCGGTTCTTACGGGGCGGGTAGTCGAAAGCGCCGAAGCCAGCGACCGATTCCTATGGGATTTTCGCGAGACCATCGGGGATCTCATTGCGGACGAGCATTACGGCCAGTTGGAGGCTACGCTGCATGAGTGGGGCATGGGCCACTACGGGGAATCTCACGAGGGCGGACGCGCCTTTGTCGCTGATGGGATGGAAGTGAAGAAGTTCAACGAAGTGCCCATGGGCGCAATGTGGACCCAAGTCCCTGGCGTGAACAACGAGCAGTACGGCTACAACGCGGATGACCGGGAATCGGCGTCGGTGGCGCATATCTATGGCCAGAACCTGGCCGCGGCCGAATCGCTGACGGCGGCTGCCGCGCCTTGGGCCTGGTCGCCCGCTACACTGAAGCCGACCGCGGACCAGGAGCTGCTCAACGGGATCAACCGCTTTGTGATTCACGAGTCGGCTCACCAGCCTCTCGTGGGCAAGGCACCGGGCTTGACGCTTGGGCCTTTTGGGCAGTGGTTCAACCGGAACGAAACCTGGGCAGAAGAGGCTGGTCCATGGGTGAACTACCTCGCGCGCAGCAGCTATCTGCTGCATCAGGGACATTTCGGCGCAGACTTGGTTTACTTCTACGGCGAGGACTCGAACCTGACTGCGATCTTTTCGGACAAGTCGCCCGATGTGCCGGCGGGCTACGGCTTTGACTACATCGACGCCGACGGCCTGATTCACGAGCTGCGCGTCGCCGACGGCCGCATCACAACAAGGAGCGGCATGAGCTACCGTGTGCTGGGTCTTGATCCGTACAGCAAACACATGTCGTTGCCCGTGCTACGCGCCATTCACAAACTGGTCGAGGATGGAGCCGTCGTAGCCGGTCCAAAGCCGGCCGACGATCCCAGCCTTGCCGACGACCAGGCGGTGTTCCAAAAGTTGAATGACGAGCTGTTTGGCGACGGCACGGGCGTGCACAACGTTGGCAAAGGCACGGTGTACGCAGGCCAGGGCCTGACGGATGTCTTCAACGCGTTAAAGGTGGCGCCGGACTTCGAGTACACCAAGCCCGAGAGCGACGCACGCCTTCTCTTCGTGCATCGCATCCTTGCGGATGGCGATCTCTACTTCGTGGACAACCGCACCGACCGAGAGGAGACGGTGGATGCGACCTTCCGCGTGACCGGCAAGGTG
>QHZE01000530.1 GCA_003225335.1 Acidobacteriota bacterium | reverse complement strand
GCGTCGTAAAACCTTTGCGCTGATTGGGCATACCATTCCCAGAATTGATCGACACGAGATTTAAGCGTGAGTTTTCCAGAAGGAGGCGAACGCTTCTTAAACAGCGAAAACATGGCGCTCAAAGTTTAACAGCGACAGAGCTGAAGCCAAGTTGCGTTTTGGACATCGCGCTGCGATGTCCCCTCACGCGCAGTAGTGCGCGGAAAATCGACGTGCTACGCGCGATCACATCCCGCATTGCGCCGCTGATACGCGGCGCGGACGGCGCAGCGCGCCGTCCCTACCAACGAAACTTGTAAGGTTTCCCCCTCGCCACCGACCAACTCCCGTCATGAACGAACACTTTGACGTCATCATCATCGGCACGGGCGCGGGCGGTGGAACGCTGGCCTATCGCCTGGCGGCCAGCGGCAAGCGCATCCTGCTCATTGAGCGCGGACCTTACGTGCCGCGCGAAAAAGACAACTGGAGCACGAAGGCCGTCAATCAGGACGGCAAGTACAACACCAAGGAAGTCTGGCGCGATAGGGACGGCAAAGACCTGCATCCACACACGAACTACTACGTGGGCGGCAACACAAAATTTTATGGCTCGGCTCTGTTCCGTCTGCGCAAAGAAGATTTTGGCGAAATCCGCCATCACGGCGGAGTGTCGCTGGCATGGCCGATTTCCTATGACGAACTCGAGCCCTACTACGCTGAAGCCGAGCGCATCTACCACGTCCACGGCCAGCAGGGCGAAGACCCAACTGAGCCGTGGCGCAGCGCGCCGTTCCCGCATCCTGCCGTCACTCATGAGCCGCGCATTCAAGCCTTGCACGACGACTGGGCGGGACTGGGTTTGCGGCCATTCCACACACCGTTGGGGGTGATGCTCAATGAAGGAAATCCCCGCAAGAGTCCCTGCATCCGGTGCAGCACGTGCGACGGCCATCCCTGCCTCGTCAACGCCAAGGCCGACGCGCAGGTCTGCTGCGTAGACCCGGCGTTGGAGTATTCGAACGTAACGCTGATGACCGACGCGTTGGTCTCGCGCCTGGAAACGAGTCCGTCGGGTCGCGAGGTCACGAAGGTTCACATCGAAAACCACGAAGGGAAACGGGCGATCTCCGCCGACATCGTCGTCTTCTCCTGCGGCGCTATCAACTCCGCCGCGTTGCTGCTGCGTTCGGCGAATGACAGGCATCCACGCGGTCTGGCCAACGGCTCGGATGTGGTTGGCCGCCACTACATGGGCCATGTCAACTCCGTGCTCATGGCCATTTCTAAATGCCCGAACCCGACCGTGTTCCAAAAAACACTTTCGCTGAATGACTTTTACTTTGGTTCGCGCGAATGGGGGTTTCCAATGGGCCACATCTCGTTCGTCGGAAAGCTCGACGACGACACACTCAAGGCTGGCGCGCCCGCTCTCGCGCCGCATTGGACGCTGGAGCTGATGGGCAAGCACTCGCTGGACTTCTGGCTCACGAGCGAGGACTTGCCCGACCCGAACAATCGTGTCACACTGGATCGCGACGGGAAAATCGTCCTGAGTTACAAGCCGAACAACGAGGAAGGCCACCGGCGTCTCACGGAGAAACTGAAGAGCTTGATGAAGCAGCAAACCAAGTGCGCCGTGCATGGACACGAGTGCCACGAAGGTCTGTTTGCGCGCAACCTCTACGCCGGCCAGCGCATCCCGCTCGCCGGCGTGGCCCACCAGAACGGCACGATCCGCTTTGGCACTGATCCGCGCACGTCCGCACTCGACATGAACTGCCGGGCGCACGAGGTGGACAATCTCTACGTCGTGGATGCGAGCTTCTTCGTGTCGAGCGGCGCGGTGAATCCCGCGCTGACCATCATGGCCAACGCCCTCCGCGTGGGCGACCATCTCCTTGATCGCTTGGGCTGCAAGGCGGAAACGCAGCGCGGGCTCAAACAAAACGCGACACTGCCTGCCCGGCCAGAGGCCGTCTTGGCCTAGCGGCGTGCCCTGACGAGAAAGAAACCAATGTCCACCACGCCACTTGTCGCCATCATCACTGGAGCTGTCGGCAATCTCGGGTTCGCCACCGCCCAAGCGTTTCAGGCAGCCGGTCACCGCACGGTGCTGGTTGACCGTTCGGCGGACCGCCTACGCGACGCTTTCAAGAGCAGTGCTGACTCACCGAATCACCTGATTGTGGGCGGCGTTGATTTGTCAGACCCAGCCTCACTCGGCAAGCTGGTGGAGACTGCACTGGCTCGCTTCGGCCGCCTCGATGTCCTGGTGCATACCGTGGGCGCGTGGCGCGGCGGCAAGCTGGTTCATGACACAGACCTGGCTGACTGGGATTTCCTGTTCAACGTCAACCTCCGCACCACTCTGCTCTGCTGTCGCGCCGTCGTGCCGCAAATGCTCAAGCAGGGACGCGGACGCATCATCACGGTGGCCAGCCGCGACGGGTTGGCGGGCGGCGCCGGCTATGCCGCCTACAGCGCGTCCAAAAGCGCAGTTCTCCGGCTCAACGAATCACTCGCGGACGAACTCAAAGTGTCAAACATCAACGTGAATTGTGTCCTGCCTTCCACGATCGACACGCCACAGAACCGCGCCGCCCTGCCGAATGCAGACTTCAGCAAGTGGGTTGAGCCTGCCGCCATCGCGGATGTGATTCTCTTCCTTGCATCAGATGCGTCTCGCGCGATCACCGGCGCGGCAATACCGGTGTTTGGCAAAGGCTGAATTTCGCAGGAGCAACCAATTCATCAGAAGAGCGTAAGGAATGGCAGGCTGCGCCGACCAATCAGAGCATGATTCTCAAGGTCACAGCATGGGTTTGTACGGCCGGGCAACCCGTTGACTCGTATTTCGGGCGATGAGCCATCCGATGGACTACCTTCACCACGTCAGTTTCGGCATCGGAATCCTAGGCGTGCTGGTAATTATCTTCGGCGTCGCCGCCTGCGTGACGCGCTTTTTCCGTTGCGAGATCCAGTCCGCCCGCGGCAGGAACGTCGAGGAGGATCGCAAACGCGTGCGCCACGTGCTCGGTTATTACCTGTTGCTAGGTCTGGAGATTCTGATC
>QHZE01000529.1 GCA_003225335.1 Acidobacteriota bacterium | reverse complement strand
CCGGAATGCAAAGAAAGCGTCTGTTCATTATCGCCGTGCTGACCGGTGCCGCGCTCGAGCCGGCGTTTCTCTCTCAACTGAGGCTCCTGCGAGTCATCCCGCTCGGCGGGACTCTTCATCACGTTCAGGGGATCGATGTCGAAGCGGGGAAACTTTGGGTGACATCCGTCGACTCGAACTCGCGTAAAGGCTATCTGCATCGCTTCGATCTTTCTTCCGGTAAACTGGAGAAGGAGGTCGAGCTTCAGGACGGAGAAAAGTTTCATCCCGGCGGGATTGCGCTGGACGGGCGCGCGGTCTGGGTCCCGGTTGCCGAGTACCGTCGTGATGGCAAGTCGACCATCGAACGACGGGACAAGCGCACGCTCGAGCGGCTCGAAAGTTTTTCCGTCGACGACCACATCGGGTGCGTAGCCGCGGCACGCGAGTTGCTGATCGGAGGAAACTGGGACAGCCGGCAAATCTACTACTGGGACCGGCGCGGGCGCCTCGTAAAGAAGCACGAGAACCGCGCGGCGAACCGCTATCAGGACCTGAAAGTCGTCGACGGCGAGCTTGTCGGTTCCGGAAACCTCTCGCGCGACGAGGGAGCGATCGACTGGCTCGAGCTGAACTCGCTGCAATTGTTACGGAGAATCAGGGCGGGAAAAACCGATCGTGGCGTCTTGTTCACTAATGAAGGGATGGCTTTCCGCGATAGCAAACTGTACCTGCTGCCCGAGGATGGCCCCAGTCGCTTGTTCGTCTACCAGTGGCCGGAGCGACGGTAGGAGCTTGTATTTTGGAGGCGCGCCGTTGTGACCCCCAAAACATTGACGGGAGGTGCCGATCGTGTCGTGCATTTTTCCGCGGACGCGGCCCCAAATTAGCAAATCGATATTTTGTGGAACGATTTCCAAGCTCGTACTCGCCTTGTCTCTGTCGGGTTGATTCTGGCAGGTGCCTTGAGCGTTCATGCTCCGGCTGCCAATGCGCAATCAGGGCGCCTTAAGGCTCTCATCGGCGGCACGCTCGTTGACGGTTTTGGTGGCAAGCCCATTCGCGACAGTATCGTTATTATCCATGGCGAGCGCATCAAGACGGTCGGCACGATCGGAGCCCTGCCTGTCCCGAAGGAAGCGGAGGTGATCTCGACGGAAGGCATGAGTGTGATGCCGGATTGTGGGACATGGCATGTCGGCATCCAGACCGTGCTAACAGGATCTCGACCCGAGGCCATCCAGGAGGGGACCCATGCCGCCGATCCGGACGCGCCCCGCTCTCCCGACAACCCCCGAGAAAGCCGTGGGCCTTCTGCCGGCATAGATCCTCACCGCGGCGCGCACCGGAATCCCATCTATGGCCGATAGAGACGCACCATGGCAAATCCGTTCTCGCCGCCGGCCACGAAGTGGTCGACCGGTGACAAACTCCTGCCCTCCCTGGCAGCGAGCACTGCGACCTGCGGCGCAGGCAAGGGCGGCTCGAGATGCGCCGCGCCGAAAGCAAGGGTTCCCCCCAGCGTCGTTACTGGGCCGCGAACGCACGAAACCTCAGATAGGTGAGGTTTCGACCATGAGGACTCGCCGACTGCGTCATCTGGCGATGTTCGGCCTGCTCGCTCTGCCGTTGCTTATGATGGCCGCCACCCAACAACAGCAACCGCCCCAAGAGCCGCTGCCCTCCATTGCCAATGAAGCGCCTCCTGAACCCGGCGCGGACGAACTCAACGCCGCCGCTCGCAAAGGCGATCTCGCGGCGGTGAAGGCCCTTCTGGACAAAGGCATCAACCCCGACGCCAAGTGGCGCTACGGCATGACCGCTCTTTTCCCCGCATGCGATCGCGGACATGTCGAAGTCGTGAAGCTTCTTCTGGAACGTGGCGCCAGCGCGAATGTGTCTGATCGCTTCTACAAGGCGTCGCCGATGAATTGGGCAATCAACAAAGGGCACGCGGAAATAGCGGCGTTACTCCTCGAAAAGGGCGCGCGGAATTCGGATCAGGTGCTCCTGCTGGGCGTGCAAAAGGCACACGTCAAACTCGTGCGAGCCTCGATGGCAAAGGGCGGACTTCAGCCATACGATTTGACGGCAGCCTTCGTCCAGGCCACCCGCGACGGAAGAACTGAAATCGCAGCCATTCTTCAGGAAGGCGGAGCAAAACCACCTCCGACGGTCCAGCCCGAAGTCCTGGCACAATTCGCGGGAAATTATCGCGCGCCAAGCGACCCCGACCTTATGGTCATCGCTTTGAAGAATGGCGAATTGGAGGGAATCTCCGGCAGCAACGTCTTTCACCTTTTTGCCGATGGCGAGATGGCTTTCCGCCCCATCGAAGTCCCGGCGTTTCTCGTCAAGTTTGTAAAAGAAGGGGGCGCAATCGCCAGCTTGGATTTGGTGCAAGGCGAGAGCACCACAAATTACAAGAAGGTTGAGGCGAAACCATGAAGCGCGTTGCGATTCTCATTCTCGGATTAGTCCCGGCAATCGCCGTACACGCGCAGAATTGGCCGTCATTCCGCGGTGAGCGCGCCTCTGGCGTTGCCAACGGCAAACCTACTCCGACGAAATGGGACGCCGTCAAGGGTGAGAACGTCTTGTGGAAGGTGTCCATTCCCGGACTTTCCCTCGCCAGCCCGGTTGTCTGGGGCGACCGGGTGTTTATCGTCACCGCCATCAGCAGTGATGCGGCCAACGAGAAATCGTTTCGCCACGGTCTTTACGGCGACGTTGAACCTCACGCCGACATGGCTAAGCACACCTGGAAGGTTTACGCGCTGGACAAGCGCACGGGCAAAATCATCTGGGAGCGGGTTGCTTACGAAGGCGTGCCAAAGACCAAGCGGCACCCCAAATCCAGCCAAGCATCTTCGACACCGGCGACCGACGGAAAACACATCGTCGCATTCTTCGGTTCCCAAGGCCTTTACACATTCGATTGGAAAGGCACACTGCTTTGGAGCAAAGACCTCGGCCCGATGAACGCCGGCTGGTTCTACGATCCCGACTACGAATGGGGTTCGGCCAGCTCGCCGATCATCTACAAGAACATGGCCATCGTGCAATGCGATATTCAGAAGAACTCCTTTATCGCGGCCATCGATCTGAAGACCGGCAAGCAAATCTGGCGCACCGAGCGCGACGAGATTCCTTCATGGGGCACGCCAACGATTTACGAGAATCCGGCGACGAAGCACAACGAGCTGATCACCCACGCGACAAAGTTCATCCGCGGCTACGATCCGATGACCGGCAAAGAGCTCTGGCGGCTCGGCCCCAATTCTGAGGTCACCGCGCCGACGCCTTTCGTGGCGCATGACCTGATTTTTGTCACCAATGGCTACCGCTTCATCCAACCGATTTACGCCATCAAGCCCGGCGCCAGAGGCGACATCAGCCTGAAGGGCGATGCGACCTCCAACGAAAACATCGCGTGGAGCACCAAGCACGGCGGGCCCTATATGCCGACGCCGGTAGTTTACGGCGACCTCTTTTATACTACCAACAACAGCGGAATACTGACCGTGTACAACGCCAAGACTGGCGAGCGCGTTTATCAGCAGCGGATCGGCAACGGCGGCGCCTACAGTGCATCCGTGGTCGCCGCCGACGGCAAGATCTACTTTAGCAGCGAAGATGGCGATATCTTCGTGGTGAGGGCCGGCCCGAAGTACGAGTTACTGGCGCAAAATCCCATGGGCGAAGTGCTGATGGCGACTCCCGCGATTTCCGACGGAATCATTTTCGTGCGCGGCATCAATAACCTGTACGCGATTGCCGAGCCGACGGTCAAAACCGCGCCGTTTCGCGAATAGAACGGAACCACGCCGCTCGGTGCATTCGCCCTACTATTCGCTGTCACTTCTTCATCAGCATCGCTTCGCGCCTCGCCTTAAACTCAGCGCCGCGCCTAGGCTGTTTGAGTTCCCACCTCCCTCGCCGCTCGAGTCCTCGAGACTCTCCATTGCGATTTCCAACCGGCCAAGCCGCTCCCTGATCTACCTGTCGGGTGTCAGCCGCCGTTGCTGTAGTTGCGGTTGAGACCACCCAGGAAGTCGGGCGCCTCGTACGAGCATACGGCAGCCCTCGCTTGAACATTTCGGATTACGGATACCTGCTTGGGCTGGACCCCCTCGACGTCTGGTGTGCCGGCGAACTGCAGCGCGACCCGGGGCAGTCCTGGAGTGAACTGTGGCAACGGAGCACGGACGCACGAAAAATCTCCTCGGCCTGGCTCTTTAAGACAAGAAATCGGCCGGCGCCTCGATCGCGGACCCGCGGAGACACGAGCTCCATTGCCGCAGGGGGCCTTTCCAGATGTCATGAAGGACATCATGCAGAATCTCGCCAACCAGTACCGGCTGGTTTATTCCCTGCAGGCGCCCGACGATGGAAAGCTGCACCAGATCAAAGTCGATGCTTTCCAGGTCGTCAACGACCGGCGGCACGAATTCAAGGTTCGCGTCCGGAAGGGTTGGCGTTTCTGAGAACCAGATCCTGGCTGCATAGTTCCGTGGAAGAGAGGCGATCCGGGCGCCCTTTCTTCTATTAAATTAAATTAATTAATGAATTAGTGAGGTGACTTCAGGAATGTCCACAGGCACGAAGATCCTTTTCGCACTGGGTGCACTCATCGCGGCTGCTGCCCTGCTTCTGTTTTGGACGCGAAGGGCTCAAAACGAGCAACTGGATCCGGATATCCTCGCCAGATCCAACCAGTACATCCGAACGCTGGGAGATAAACCACTCGATCAGCTTACTACGGAGCAGAAGCTTCTCCTTCTTCACTCCCAATACAATGTTCACAATTATGCCGCCACGGTCCTGATTGCAGAATCCATGGTTCCCGAGCTCAAAGCGCTTCCGCCGGATCGACGCAGGATTTTCATACACATGGTTGACGAAGCCAACCGAAGACTGCACCGAGAAGAGGAAGCTGTCGAATTCGACAGCAACTTCAACTGAATCCTTGCAATCAGCGGTTCCGCATACTTCTCAACGCACAGGCGGAAATCGCCTTATGCGGAATTTGCTTGCCGCGATATCCGGGCTTGCCGCGCCAAGCGAAGCGCAGGACGGCGGTAGGATCTTCGATCCGGGTGAGTGCGAGCTGCTAAAGAAGATAACAATAACACAGATTCTCTCTCAATCTTCCTCCTTCACTTTCGGCGAGAGGTTCGCCGCGACAAGGAGCCGAACTGCCTGATAAACATCGCCCATTGATCGCTGAAGGCCTGGTTGGACCTGCCTCTGCTCAGGTCGACTGCCGGCCCTTGCGCCCTGCGTGAGCATGCCACCGAGCAACAACAGCGCGATTGGCCGCAACTCCCCGACCTTTTCGGTGAATGGGGCGCGCGATCCGACCCGCCACGCGGGCCACTTCAGTATCGCTGGGTGCGGTCCCCATGAAACGCTTCGTCAGGCGTTCCTCTTGATGTAGGCGGTGGAGGAAAAAGGCGGCGAAAAAGCTCGCAGACAGCGGCGGTATCGATCGAGGGAAGGTCCAAGGCTGAAATGGCGGCCGCCCTCCGGTGGCGCGCCCTTAGTGCGCCCTCTTCGTAGGGCTCTCCGCATATTTCAAGGTTACTGTCACAGGCTCAGCGAGCGCACCCAGACGATCCAGGTCGAACTCCTTGTAGAGATCGAGGCAGAACAGATCGGGAGCTTCCCGATACTCAACCGGGGCGTCGAGAAGACGGCTCAAGCTATACACTGCCTCACGGCTGACCACCTCTGAAAACATTTTGGGCTCAAGAGCGGAAGCGGCCAGCGACGCGACTTCGCTCCGTATGCCGGTCGACTCGAGACGGATCCGCCGATCGCCCGCAGCCTCCCGGAACCAGCGCGCCACTGCGAGCAGTTGGGCCGCCTCTATACCGAGAGGACGATCACCGGTCGTTGTCACTTTCAGCGCGTAGGCCGACAAAAGAGGTTTCTCAGGGGCCATGTCGCCGATGAACAGTAAATCGAGGGCGAGCACCTGTTCGCCCCGGTTGACGCGCTCTGAGACTTCGGTTCCCGCGGCTTTCTTTCCCTGGTCGTTGAGTATAATCGCAGCCGGCGCATCGCCCGGACTTTCGATGGCCTTCAGCCAAACTCCAGTCGCGCTCAGCCCGTTGTCAAAGTCGAATCGATAGGACACGGTTTCCAGACCCTTACTCTTGGAGCTCGCCATTCTCCAAGCCTCCTTCACGTTCACCGCTTTATAGCGGATGACCGTTCTCAGCTTCGTTCTTTCCGAAGTGGCCCACGCTTCCCTGGCGGCAGGCGCTGTCGGTACCGGCCCGCGTTTGATTTCGCCGGCGAGTTTACGGGCCAGAGCGAGGATTGTCAGGTTGTCCTGGGGCAGCCCCACCGCAAGCTCCTCATAGGTTTTGATCTCTGCACCGCCGGGGATCTCGTCCTCTGCAAGCGGTAACCCGAAGTGTTTGGTGAAGAAGCGATAGGCCGTCTGCCGGTTGTCGAGTTGGTAGTTGTGCGTTGCCGGGTCCGTGTTCTCGTGCCAGCTGAGCGCATCTTCTGCGCCGTAGAGTTTGAAGAATGGTTTCACGCCTTCATAGATATAAGGCTTCACCAGCGCGGCTCGGAAGCAACAGTCGTCTTCGGCGTTGTGGATGAGCAAGGTGGGCCGCGGCGCCCTCAGGGCGGCGAAGTGGGTGTAGTCCTGGCCTTCGGTGAGGTCGGTCGCGTCCTCCTCGACCTCGTCAGTGTCAAGGGGACGAGCGATGTTCGATTGAAGAGAGCCAAACCCGGCCACCTCAACGGCGACAGCAACCCTTTCGTCGAGGGCCCCCAACACAATGGTTTGCCACCCACCGCCGGACAACCCCGTCACACCAAGCCGACCGTGATCGACCTGTGGATGCTCAGCCAGGTAATCGAGACCTTTCCGCATCGCAAGATAAAACAGTCCTAGCGCGTTCGCTCCCACGAGGTCGAGATGGGCCCCGAAATCGTGCGCGTTCTCGTGCTGTGACAGCTCGCCGAACCCCAGCCATTCGAGGTTCAGCGCGAAAATGCCCCGCCTGGCGAAGTTGATGCAGCGCTTCTGTTTGTATTCCGCAGCTTTCCCTTTCGAGTCGTGCCCGTTCACGTTCAGGATCGCGGGGACTTTACCACTGGCGTTTTCGGGCTCGTACAGGATCGCTGTCGTCTCGAAGCCGGGCAAGATTTCGAACCGAAGCTTGCGCATGCGGTAACCTTTTCCGGAGTCCATCAGGCCGAGGTCCTGGAACTTGCATCGCGCCTCGACCCATTCTCGAGACCATCCGTGAAAGGCGATATCCTTGAGGATGTGACTGCGCAGGCGCCTTGCTTCGGCAGTCCACTGATCGGCGCCACGAGGAGCACGCAACGGGGGACTCTTCGTCGCAAGGTATTGTCCCAACTGGAGCGCGGTGACCCCAGGAGGTTGAATGGGTTGCTCAAGGATGGCGCTCACTTGTCTTGGCGCAGTTTGAGCGGCGACGAATCGCAAGCCGGAGAGTATGGCCAAAAGCAACAGCCTGAGGAGCGATCCTGCTTTCATGATTTCTCCATGTCTTGGTGAACCCGGACCCCGATGCCGCAATGACGGTGGCCGTGACCGACAACCATGTCGGCCCACCCGCGACAGCTCAGCAACAATCTGCGCGTCCGGAAAAGCCTCCGCGAAGCGTACCATGCGCCCCGGGCGCTCGAGCAAGATTTGATGTGGCATTTTGCTGAGGCTCCCATGGCCGGCGCGGTATACCATCTCAGGCCGATTCACTTCAGCCAGGTGCGTCACTCATCGGTGCCAGGATGGCTGGACGTTGAAAGTATTTCTTGTTCTGCTTCCAGCCAGTCCTCCAGGGCGCTTCCATCCTGCCTTCCCCGGCTTTCATAGATCTCATATGCGCGCGCAGCGATCCTCGCCTCGACTGGTTCCATCGGCGAGGAGCAAGCGCACTTCCGGACGGCCTACGAGTTCTACAAACATCATCAAGGGTCAAGGTTCGGAAATCCTCCAGTTTTCCA
>QHZE01000528.1 GCA_003225335.1 Acidobacteriota bacterium | reverse complement strand
CGACCGAGGGAACTCCCGACCAATGATGTCTAACGCGATCGAGTTTTTGGACCTTACGGGAACAGGTCACATTGACGGATAGGGCGTTATACACCCAAGTGGTCGTGGAGCGGTGGCGCCAGCAGCCCGCAAGGCCGCCACCCGGTCGTCCTCGCGGGCGGACCATGGCTCGAACCGGAAGCTCGCGCTCGAGGAGCAGGCCGGTTACGGTTCGCCCGACCGCCCCGAGTTGACCGGCTGCCCTGGTTTCAAGGATCGATCCGTTATCGGCCATGCGACTTCCCTCCCTTTCGCCAAACACCCGGTTAAGCTGCGGCGCCGGTGCTCGGTGGAGGCCGAGCACGAGGCGGCGCGCGCAGGTCGTTCGCTAGGCATCGCGCCGCCGAGAGGCGCCCTCAGCTTCAACCGGTTGTTCGACGGCCGCTCTGCGCCCCTCACGCGGGCTACATCCTTATGATTTGACCGAGGCAGATCCAGCACGCGGGCTCCTCACGACACGGAATTGCTGCTGGCTCGAGAAGAGCCGACTGCGGAAAACTCCGTCATCGCGCTGGGCCCTTGAGCCGGCCGACGTCGAGCAGGAGCCCCACGACCAGGAGGACGACCTGGTTCGCCGCCGGGGCGACGCCGAGCTGCGTGTCGAGGATCGGGATGCGTAGAAGGACGAGCACAAACTGCGTGAGTCCGGCGACGAGCAGCGCCTTCCAGGCCCAGACGTCGCCGCGCCGGTACGGTCCGAGCACGATGGCCAGGAACAGGACGCCGTAGGCCGCCCCGTAGGCGGCTGAGGTGCCGCGGATCCCGCGCAGGGAGGTTGCGACGCCGGCATCGCCGCCGGCGACCTTGGACACCCTCGAGTGCCCGATGCCGTAGTCGTCGCGCGTCCGGTACGCGTGGACGGCCGAAACCAGGCTGATGAGCGTGATCGCGACGCCGACGACGGTGAGGAGGATCCAGCTCGCCTTCTTCATCGAGACCTCCGGAATATCGGTAATGTGGCACACGTTACAGGCTCGCCCGCGTCGCTAACGACAGCGAAGAGCAATGGGCACTGACTGAAGTCCACCGAACGGACATAGGACCGATGACTTTCCAAAACACAAACGCATATCCCTGAGCCAACATCCCAAAGGCGAACGCATCCATCGAAGGCGCCCGAAGCCACCCACCGTTGATCCTCGGTCCAGGCAAGAGCCGCAACAGGTCCTTTGTGCCCGGTAAGCGCCTGAAGGCAATTCCCCGTTTCGACATCCCAGATGTGAACCTTGGGAACATGTCCGTCGCCTCCAGTAAGCAAGCGCGAGCGATCAGGACTAAAGGCGCCATACATTTCGCTCGTCTGAACCGTAAGCCGGAGTGTGCGGTTTCGGCCCGTGGTCGTCATTTGGACACTCCTTCCCTCCGCAACATGGCGGCAATGCGAACGTGTCCTTTTTTCTCAGGCGCTATCTGTCATGAACGAGCCTTACCCGGATTTATCGGCTGCCTAGCTCGCCTAGCTCCCGGTTTTTGCGCTCCAATCGTGCTCGGCCCGTCGTGAACTCGCTGAGATCGAACTTCTGCCATTGCCCGGAGCCTGATCGTCTCACACGCAGTATTCGGAAGTCACATGTTATTGACTTTCACAAAGGCACCTTGACCTTTGTGGCATGACATGGACGGAAAGTCGGCATTCCGGAAACTTGTGTCAAGCCGCCGATGAATCACCGGGGCCGTATCTATTTTCCGATAAGCGCGTTTAACGTCCATATGGCTTCGCCCGCTACACATTCATGAGTCGCTGTGCGAGGACAGCGTAGTCTCAGCCCTGAGGAATAGAAGAAAGAATCGGAGGTCAGGAGATAGTAAAGCGGGTCAATCCCGAATATCCCAACACTCTACAGCGTGCAGGAATTGCGAGAATCGTCGTCCTGAGTGTAACTATTGATAAAGAGGAAAATGTGACGAAGGCCGAGCTTGGCCAAGGACATCCTTCGCTTGCTGAATATGTCATAAAGGGGTCAACCACACCGGCCGGCTCAGTCGAAGAAGTGACGATCCTCGTCCGATAGGTGCGATTTAGCTGACTGGACATTGAACGTGACGCCCAGACCCGGCCGGTCCCACACGTCGATGAAGCCGCGTTTGACGATCGGGTCCGGCAAGCCGTCGACAATCTCGCACCACCACTCAGGCTGGCCCAGCGGATACTCGAAGGCGATGTAGTTTTGCGGCAAGGTGGCCGCCATCTGAACATGCGCGGCGAGCCCTATAAGCCCGTCGAAAATTCCGTGGGGAGCGATTTGGATGCCGTGAAAATCGGCGTATTCCGCTATCCACTTAAGTTCCGCTATCCCGCCGACATCTACCGGGTCGGGGCCGATAATGTTAACGGCCTGTTTTTCGATAAGGTCCTTGAAGTTTTCCCGGAGATAGATCTGCTCCCCGGTATGAATCGGAATCGAAGTGCTCTGCGTGACTTCTCGGAAAAGATCGGCGTTGGGGTAAGGCGTGTAGTCGCCTGTGATCAGGTCTTCGAGCCATGTGATGTGGAGCGGTTCGAGTGCTCGCGCAAACGTGATCGCATCCTTTACTGTCCAGCCTGGTCCGCAGTCAAGCGCCAACCCGATGTCTTTTCCGAGGACTTTCTTCATGGCTTCGACGCAGGCAATGATATGTTCGAGGCCGCGTTCCGTCAGGAGACCGCGGTCGGCGTGCGGTGCTCCCGTCCGCGGTTCGTCGTACCACCCGTTCGGCGCTGCGCGCATCATCGCCGGATTGTGAAAGCCGACAGCCTGTTTGATCAAAGTGAAACCCTCTTTGGCTTCCTTCATCTTCACCATGTTCTCGGCGTAATCTTGCGGTGTTTGGCCGTTCATCGGGAAACGGACGCCTCCGTTGTAGATACGGACCCGGTCCCGGACCTTCCCGCCCAGCAGTTTATATACAGGCACTCCGGCCGCCTGCCCTGCGATGTCCCAGAGAGCTATCTCGATCGCGCTCACCGCCGAACCCCAGGGCTTGAACGCACCCAGCCGGCGGATCTTCAGCATCACGCGCTCGACGTTGGTCGGGTCTTCGCCCAGAATGTAGTTCTTGTAGAAGAGCACCATCGGCTTGAGATACGCCTTGGAGGACTCGGCTTGACCATACCCGGAGATGCCCTGATCCGTGACGATTCGAATTACCGGGTTCCGGCCAATGATCGCGCACCTTAGGTCTGTGATTTTGATCGAGCCCTGCCCCGTCCGCATTTCATGGGCCGTATTGCTCCTCTGCTGACCTGCAAGCGATGTTGCGCCCGCAATCCCCCAGAGCGATCCCACAAATCCTCTCCGCGTCCAATCAGCCATGACTTCCTCCTGTTAGAGAGCATCTTGAACCAGATCGGCTCCCAATCCCGATTACTGCACGGGGTGGCCACGAGGTCTGCCTTCGCAGTTACGAGCCAGGATCTGATTGTACATCGGGAGCTGTCCGTTGAGGCTCTGTTCATGTGATCTAGGCCCGGGCGCCCGTAGAACCGCCTTCGGCGTGAGGTGAACCGCCGCGGGAATGTTTTTTGGCCATTCGTTGGCGGCCATCCTCGACCGCACAACGATCATGGCCCCGGGGCGGAAATGTCCGGATTGCCCGTTGACCCGACCGCAACCGGTAGACGTTGGGCGGCTACGCAGAAACAGTCCCCCGTATGCCGTTGCGCAGTTACTGGAAAGGATTGATCCTGAGCCGCTCACCTGATGGACCAGGTGACATAACAGGGAAAAGTGAAGACGAGTGCCCTCTGTGGAGCGCTACTGGCATCGCCTCGTGAAGCTCGACATCGCATGCTTCCTTCGCATCCATTGGTGTGGTGGGGGCGATCTGTGGCTGCCTCGGTTGCACGCCGAGGCAATCCAACTTTTCTCTATAGACTCCAAGGACGCGTCAATTTCCGATAAGCCCGTTACACATCC
>QHZE01000527.1 GCA_003225335.1 Acidobacteriota bacterium | reverse complement strand
CGCGCCGGGTAGCTTCACTGCCTGGTGGGATTAGGCGCACCTGAATTCGAGGCTCTGATTGGTCAGAAGTGACAGAGTGTCGATTTGGCCGATTAATTACAATTTAATTACCAACTGGCTCGAAAGCTTTCGAAATAGACAGAACAGGACCGAAAGCTCAGCTCTCGGTATCCCGATCTGTTTTCAACTGGTTATAGGAATTTCTAAAAGGACAGGAATCGCAGAGCCTAGACTCAAAATCCCGCGGCCCTCGCGGCCATGTGGGTTCGACCCCCACCTTCGGCACCGTGATTCCAAAGGGTTTATCGGCAACCGCCAACGTTACCCCATGATCCGGTCGACTTGCTGGAAAATTCGCCCTCCGGCTGTAGAATGACCTGCATGAATCGTGTCCTCGTCATCGGAGCAACCGGCAACGTCGGCCACCACGTTGTCTCTCAATTGGCGACCACGGGTGCGCAAGTCCGCGCGCTGACGCGCAATCCGGACGCGGCTGGTTTGCCGCCACAGGTTGACGTGATGCGCGGAGATCTGACTCTTCCGGAGACCCTTGATGCATGCCTGGATGGCATCGATACGGTGTTCCTGGTGTGGGTCGCACCGCCGGCCACTGCTGCTGCCGCTTTGGAGCGGATCGCAGAGCACGCATTGCGGATCGTATTCCTGTCAGCTCCGCTCAAGACGGCACACCCCTTCTTCCAACAGCCCAATCCGGTTCGAGAGTTGACTGCGCAAATCGAGCGGCTGATCGAAACCTCAGGACTGCAGTGGACGTTCCTGCGGCCCGGAATGTTCGCCGCAAATGCTCTGCGGTGGTGGGGGCCGCAGATTCGTGCCGGCGATCGTGTGCGCTGGCCGTATCTCGCCGCTCCTACGGCCCCGATCGACGAGCGTGACATCGCCCGAGTCGCGGTCCGCGCGTTGTGTGAGGACGGACACGCCGGAGCGGAATATGTTCTGACCGGACCTCAATCCCTGAGCCAGTTCGAACAGGTGCGCACAATCGGGCGCGTGATCGGCCGCTCGCTGCGCATCGAAGAGATGTCACCCGACGAAGCGCGGCGTGAGTGGCTCCCGATCATGCCCGCGTTCGCCGTGAATATGCTGCTCGACTCCTGGGCTGCCGCAATCGGCCAACCTGCGTTCGTTACATCCACAGTCGCAGAGATCACAGGAGCACCGGCACGGACGTTCCTCGACTGGGCCACCGATCACGCTGCGGAGTTTCGAGCGTGATCTCAGGTTCGGCTGACAAAGGAGGATTGTAGTCATGCGCAAACCGGCAGCCATCAGTTCTCGCCGGCCGCCAGAAGCGAAGAAGAAAGACCTGATGGTTCTCGTGAGAGCGATCGTTTCAGGCAACACTTCGAAAGTGCTGGAGATCATCAAAGCTGCGCCGGATCTGGTTCACAAGTCAGCCATTGTTGGTGCATCCCGGAAAGCAGCATCCCAGTACTTTTTCCCGGAGATCGGACACTATTTGTACGCCGGCGACACGCCCCTTCATATGGCGGCGGCCGGATTCAAATTCGAAATTGGCCAGATCCTGATCGACCACGGCGCAAGCTGTGCGGCAAAGAACCGGCGTGGAGCGGAACCGCTCCATTACGCATCAGACTGTAACACGTGGAATCCGACCGCGCAGGTTGCAATGATTGAGTGTTTGATCCGAGCCGGGGCAAATCCAAATGCAACCGATACGAGCGGGGTTGCCCCGATTCATCGTGCAGTGCGCACTCGGTGTGCGGCAGCCGTTCAAGCGCTGCTTTGCGGTGGTGCCAAATCCGATCCACACAATAAAAATGGTTCGACACCGCTTCATCTTGCGGTTCAAAACACAGGTCGCGGTGGAAGTGGCAGCGCCGAAGCTATCGAGCAACAACGGCAGATTATCGTGCTCCTTCTCCAGAATGGGGCAGATACCAGGCATAAGGATGGGAACGGCAGGACCGTCGATCAAATCGTGACTGTCCCTTGGATTCGCGAACTGCTGAATCTTTAGCAATGTCCGATTACTTCTGTGGCCTGGGTTACGTTGACAAACTGTAATTCAGGCGTGAGCCGACCGTCCCATTTACCACGGCTCGATGCAGCACAGATCCTGGAACCTTGGTTTCTGAATTCTCCTGGGTTGCTCCCGAGTTTTAAGAAGGTATCCTTTAGACTCTATCGAACCTCACGCAGCATTTTACCACTGAACTCGCGAGGTACTTCTTGCCTCACAAAATCTATATTCAGGAAGTATGACCCTCTTCCAGCGCTGTAGAAAAGGCGCCAAGTCAGTTTTCTTTTTGTGGAGTCCAGAGCGCGGAGCAATACGTCTCTGGCAATCTCATTGTTAGCGCCCTGGCTGCTACGATGTTGTCCTAGTAAATTGGTCGGGACGTTGGCAAGTAGAACACTTATGTGTGGATAAAACCAAGCGCCGGCGAGAATCCAGCCGACACAACCGCAACATGACAGATGCCGTAAAGGCAGGAGTTGGCTGCCGACAACGCCCGATTCACAGGGTCCGCGTTGCTCCAGTTGTCCCGACGGTAGCTCCGGCCCGACCAGGCCACACCGGTCTCGCCGGAAGCCCTTGCGTACGCCTCCCGCACGCGAACCCCCTCCATCCCGCGGAATTGTCGGAGAGTCAATTCCGGATCAAGCTTCTCGAAAAACGGCAACTGGTAGAGGCGTCGTATAACCTGCAATGCCGAGTTCCGCATGCGCCCACATACGCGCCTGGTGCCGGAAGTTCGCCGCGCTCGCGTCTCGCCCATGCCCACCGGAGACCTACGGTGGGCGTTGCAGCGACACCATTACAGGTAAACCCGGCCTGGAACTGCTGGTCCGGTGTAAGCCCGCTCCCGGCGATGTCGACATCTCCGCCATCCGAGACCGGTACTGCACCCGCCACCAGCCCACTGTCATAACCCAGTTGACACCGACCCATGGTCCGTTTTTCCACGGCTGGTATTGCACGTGGGTTGTCTGGTTAAACTTCTCGTCGTTGTCAATGCGGAATGGGGTTATGTCGGTTCCGGTAGTTCCCGGCGGAACAGCGTCGGCCCCGCCAAGCTGTGGCGTGAAGAACCGCGCGGCAACTCTGGAGAAGATGAACAGCGCCGACAATCCATGAAAATTCGGAACACTCACCCGTCCGGCAAATCCCGGTATCTAGGAATTGTGCCACTCGATGGGGAAGTTGAGTGGAGTGCTCCCGAAGACCCCAAAGTCATAAGCATTATGGGTGTATTTCCAGATGTATTCACCCGAGAAAACCAGGTATCGCCCCGCGGCTTGTTGCAGTCCCACGTGGAACTCATTGCGCCAGCCGGGGCTGAAGGGCGTGACTTGGGTTGAGGAACAAACCAGAAGTGGATTCAGCACCGGATTGGCACATCCCGTGCTGGAAAGCACCAGGTTCTCGTTAAACGGGGTTTCAAGTGCGCGTGCATAGGAAGCGCGCAGGACCGTGCCGGTCTTCTTGAAGTTGTAAGCCACGCCGAGCCGGGGTTGGGCTTCGCTGTGCGAAGTCAGGCCGTTGTAGATATCGCCTCGCAAGCCGAGGTTGAGGGAGCAGTTTCCCTTGGAGATCGCGTCCTGCAGGTAGATGGACAGCAACTTAATATCTGTGTGGCCGTGAAAGGGAAAGAGGGGTCCTCCGCGCGTGAGATCAAAGGGCGCTAGAGTGGTGCAAGGAGCCGCAATTGGGTTTCCCCCGGCATCGACGCAAGGATCGCCATTTACGTCGGCAAGTGAAGAGAGCAACGTTGGACCCACGATGCCGAAGTGGTTGTTCTCATCAAGAAGAGTGTGCTGATAGGTCACGCCCGCCTTCAGATTGTGGATGCCCTTGGCGTAAGAGAGATCGGAACGAAGGCCCAGGTTGGTCAGCGTCCGTTCCTGACCCAGCGTCTCTTGTTGGAGATCAGGTGCGAGATCCGCGAACGGGTTGTTGCTAGCTAGTTTCTGGCGCGAAACTATGAAACCCTTGTGCCGCAAGGTTCCGCGGCCTATCGCGTGAAATAAAAATGCCGGCCTTACGCCTTGTTTTCTTCGGAAAGTTGCGATTCCCGCCTTCTTTTTGTCGCTCCGGGGCTTGCTTCACGCTGCTCCTGAAGCCTGAGGCGCGATAACTCCATTCCCAAAGTAACCCACCGATCCACGAGTTTCCGCAGCTTGCGGTAATTGCTGCCTTCGGAGATCGTGAGAGCCAGCCGCTTGCCATCGGGCGAAAACCGCGGGGCGAAGTAAGTCCCCGGTGTGGCGCGCAGCGGCTGCGTCTTGCCGGAGCTGTCGAGCCAGAAGATCGACCAGTTCCAACTTCCCCCTTTGCCCGCCAGGTAGACAAAGGTTCCGGTGCGGGAGAAATCAAACTGCGCGATCCCATTTGGCGATCGCCGCTTCCGGGTCCTTCCCGACGGAAACGATGAGGCCGAGCCGCATCCCTGCCTGCGCGGCCGCCGGCGACGCCTCGCGCAGCGCGAAGCCGACCGCGGCCGTCCGAAGAAGAAAGCCTCTGCGACCACAGGATGTCATGGCAAATACTCCTTGATCTCGTCGCGTCGTCAATATACTCCCGCCGCCGGTTCCGACACACCTCCATGCTACAATCGGGACCAATGAAGAGCGTGTGTTTCCTCCTGGGCGCTGTGATCGTAGCTTTGATCCTTCCCGCGCAGGCAAAGGATCGGGGCCGTTCCTTGTGCGCTTCCAGCGGGCCTCCGCTCCCGGCTTCGGCGGCGGAGTTGTTCAAGGAGGCGGAAAAAGATTACATGCCCGGCATCCGGATCGGGCGCGCGCTCGGCGCGCTCGGCGAAGCGGTCTTGCCAGAGCTGCGTCAGGCCCTGCGCAGCGGGAGTGTTGCGCGCCAGAGGGTCGCCCTCTACGCCCTGGGCGAGCTTGGTCCGGGGCGGCCGCAGCTCATGGCGGAAATCCTCCCGTTCGTGACGGAGGGCAAGACGCGGGAGGTGAGGCTGAACGCGCTCAACGCGCTGGGCAAGTACGGCGCTTGCGCGAGAGCGGCGGTTCCCACCATCCTCGGCTCGGTGACGGACGGCGACGGCGGGATTCGTACCGAGGCGAGACGCGCGCTCGTGAAGATCGGCCTCGCCGCGCTCCCGGCCACGGACGAAGCCTCGAAGGCCCGGTCCGGGTTGCTCGGTTTGCTGCTCCCGGGCAGCTCCTCAGACTTCACCACTTCCGCAGGCTCCAACGACAATCTCAAGGCGCTCTACCCGGGCCACACCATCGCGGAGGAAAACAGGTACTACGGGCGGATCAACGGAAACGTGGCGGTGGCCGAGCTGGTTCGCATCGTTTCATCACCCTCTGCGGGCGGCTTCGACAAGGACTTCGCGCTCAAAGACCTGGCCCGCGTGGGACCCGAAGCGAAAGCGGCGCTGCCCGCGCTCGTGTCGCTGCTGGAGAACGACCAGGGCGACGGATACCGGCAGCTCGCCGCCCAGGCTATCGGCTCTCTCGGCGAGGAGGCGGCTTCGGCGACGGAGGCGCTGGCGCAGGCGCTCGACGACTGCGACGCCGACGTCCGCTTCAACGCGGCCTGGGCCCTCGCCGGCATCGGCGGCAAGACGCTGCCCGCTCTGGAGAGAGTCGCCTCCGCTGGGACCCCGGCGGCGCAGCTCGCCGCTATCCGCGCGCTCGAGATGATCTACTCCAGGCCAGGCTGGGCGATAGTGAAGCGGCATTGGGAAAAGTCCGGGATGCCTTATCCCTATGACGAGGCGAGAATCAAAGCGATCATCGGAGAGCCCCGATAAGGCGGCTGACAACCCTTACCTGATGGCAACCATGGCAGAAGACACCGCGTTCGGACTCTCTCGCATCGGCCAGATCTCGGTGAACGTCCACGATCTCGATAGGGCGGCGGATAGATCATCTGAGGTGGTCTGAGAATATATCCAAGAAACCGGGAGAACGATAAGGAGCGACGAAGAAAAAGGGAAAAGCCCTATATCCTTCCATCTGTTAGAACAAAAACTCCCGGGGAGACATCGATGGGCATAAACCTGTCGGCGACCGCCTCAGACCACCTATAAGGTGGAACAAGCCGCTTTTCCGGGCTGGAGACAGGCTGCGAATTCCTTGCATCG
>QHZE01000087.1 GCA_003225335.1 Acidobacteriota bacterium | reverse complement strand
GCGCCGGAGGATTGTAGCTTAACGTGGAGACCGAGGCCGTGGAGGCGGCGCTCCCCGTAATGCCATCAGCGTCGGTCCAGGTCACCTGGATCTCGTAGGAGGCGTTGGGCGTGAGCCCCACAATGCTCCCGCGCGCCTGAAACGCATTCGCGGAATTGTCGTTTCCATTGACGCTGGTGCGGCGATCAATGGCCGGCGTATAGGCGTTCAGCCAAGTTGTTGTACCCGCTCGACGAAACTGAATCCCCGCCGAATTGTTGGCGTTGTCGTCGCCGGAGAAGGCGGCGCGCACGCTGATGCACTCGAAAGTCGAACTCAGCGTAACTGCCCCAGGGGTTGTTTGATTGGCGGCAAAAGCCGACGCCGACAGGGCGAGACAACCCAGACCCGCCAGTACCATCATTAGTCTAGAATCCGTGTATTTCATACGACATTCTCCTTGGTGCCTCTCGTCAGTGTTGATTGCCACGCACCAACAACGACTTGCTTGGTCGACAGCAACCCAAAAAACTTCCTCGTGAGGAATGATCCAACCAGAAACCAAATTTACGCAGGTTCCGCTAATGATTTCTGACGCCGATCGATCATCCCGTTAGAGATGATCGACCTGAGACACCAAAGATGTGTGATCTCAATCACTAGAAGACGCCTTTTCCACGACAAGTACAGCTTTGGGCGAAGCGACGATCTCCGGGAAATATCCGGCTGCGGCGAGGGGATAGACGAGCGGCATCTTACTTCATAAGAACTTCGTCACGCAAGCAAAAAAATTCACGAATCGACCGCTCCAGGGTTACATTGGAGAAGTTGTACTCTTTGCGGCTAAGGCAGTTATCACTCATGGAGATTCGGCGTTTGGGCGACTATCGCGGCCAGCGCCTTCGCATCCGCGGAGCATGTCTTCGGACGAGGCAACGTGCCGCTCTTCGCTCCAGGACCCCGGTGCAGGATCCGTCGCCCGACGCATCGTCTCACTACCAGCCCAATAGTCGACGCGAGTCACCGCGGGAATGTCGGAACGAGGGATGCACGGTCCCCAAGCGCCACTCTTATCCGTGAACGCCGACAGCGGTAAACAATCAGACTTACACCATCTCGAGATAACGATCCGTGTTTCCACCACGCCACGGCCGAACTCAAGCCGCTTCGAACCTGACAGTTTCCTGAGCAAGCACCCCCTTCCCAAAAGTAAGGCGAGCTGTGTTGCTGCCATCTCTCTTCCCACCGGGTTTCGGCCGTCACGCGCCCGGGACTGTTTCAATGCGCTGCGGATAAAGAACCCATAAATATATAAGTAGGGAAGCGTACCGATGATTCCCAACTCGACCAAGAGTCCCAGTATAGTATTGTGCTGACCTTCACCATTGCCCCTCAGGGGCACGCTAGACCTCTCGAAATACGGATCATTGGACAGTTCATAGTTTCCATATCCAAAGCCGAGCAGGGGTCGGTCCCGAAACATCGCAAGGCTTATCTCCATGATGTTCATTCGATCCTCGACGGGCCCTTCCCTGCGGGAGAATAGGGTAGGTTGGTAAGCCGAGAATTTCGAGAAAATTCCGGAACAATAAATGACCAATAGCAAGACCCCGGCGACACAGCACGTTTTCCTGACGATCTTTGAAAATAATGTCAAGACCAGTAACGATGTAAAAAATAGGAGCCACGCTGATCTAGTATCCGTGAAGTAAAGTGACACAAATGTCGTAAGAAGGAGCATCAGATTAAGCAAACTCTTCTTGACGTGCGTTTGATACCACAGGATCCAAAAGAAGATCAGAGTCAATGCGCCACCCATGACCGCCGCATTGCCAAATGGTCCGCGCGCCCGGCCATAATGCAAGCCCACGGTCGGATCCATTATATACTTGGGAAATATCAGCGAGATGACCTGGAAATGTTCCAGAATTCCAGTCACGCCGAGATAGAGCCCGACAATCTGGAAGAAACGCATGAGGAGTAGGAGGGCCTTTTCATCAAAGGTCAGCCTGCGGGCAATGGCAAAGAGAACGGCCGGTATGACGGCGAAATTGACCAAGTTGCTGATATACCGATGGTTCGCTGCGTTAATGGCTCCAAAGAGAATGCAGGAACCGAATGATATCAGAAAAAACCACAACATGCCCAATTCGACTTTGTTTGACGGCACACGTGTTCGTTGCCCGGAACGGTTTTTCAAAAATGAAACCAGCAGCACTATAATTGCGATCCGGTCGACGCGAACATTGAGGCCGAGCGGAATGTTTCCGTAGTTGGTGAGATCGTTGCAGAACAGGCTCAAGATCAGCCATATCCCAAACAGCAGGACGATTCGCTTTGTATCCATCAGGAGCGTGTCTTCTGCATGTGAATTATGTTGCGTGTTGTCGGCCACAAATGGTGCAGCGTCCGATTCAGGCCGACGAAAATGATGACGGACAACTCCGCCAGCGCGACGGACAGAACCATTGGACTAGGAGAGCAGCGCAAAGCTCCGGTCATAAAGTGTCAGTCTATATGGATTGCCGCAGCTTTCGCTGTAAGATCCGCCGCGATGCTCTCCTCAACGGCTGCGATGAGATTGACGAAGCCCATCGAATCCAAGACGGCCGTGGGACCAAGGATCGGCGTTTCGCGGGATTTCGCCAGCCAGTGCTCCTGCGGCAACATCTGATTGAGATCATCGATCGCCCTGAAAACTGCGCTGCTGACCCTGGCGTCCAATTCGTAAGCTCTTTCCGTCATTGTCTCCCCGTGCCGGTTATCGCTGCGGGCCTACAAGAAGGTCCTTGACCCTATAAGCGAATGACAGTAAGGGCTCGTGCTTTGAAAGGTAATTATCCCTCATTTCAGAAAGACGCCGCCTGACGAAAGCCGTCACGTGTTCCGGCATTCGAGAGCCCGAGTCCAGACCGTCCCAAGGATTCTTGAACATCATTTCGAGACGCACTTTTGCCCCGTCGTCGACGTGCACCGAAAGATTGACAGCGCCACTCTCAACTATGAAGGGTACCGGCTTGCCTGACAGAGTCACCGCCTCGAAGCCCAGATTGCCCGAGTCTGCCTTGCTCATCACGCACGTCGTTCCCTGGCCTGAAGTGTTGGCTACACATGCGCCATGAGAATAAAGCTTCATTTGAAGGTCCGGCCCGGAACCAATCTTGCTGAGAACGGAATGCTCGATGACATGACCAAGCCCATGCCATGAGAGGTTCTCATCCAGAGAATTAATCCGTGAAACAAACTCAGCAATATCGTCATAGCCCTTCCGGAAGTATCCGTGGTGTTCGAGCAAAAGAAGGGGTTTTTCCAGGAACAGGTCGAGAGCGCAATGGAAAAGGTCTCGAGGGTATCTCCGGAGAAAAAGGGGGAAGCTTTCATAGTTCAGCATCGCCACGTCCAGCAGGTCCCTGAGACGCACAGGCCCGGCGGCCCGGCCGGAGGGTACCGAAGGGCTGTTCGCGGCGGCAACAAAGTTCAGGCCGGTGGCCTGTTGATGGTCATTCATCTGTAGCAGTGCAGCCCGCACTTTACGGTTGAGAAGCGTGGTATCGTCTGAGCCGAACTCTGCTCCGGTGTGGTCGCAGCCATGAACGGCGATCGAGAATCGGTCTGGTCTCGATCTGAGCAGGGCCGCGATGTTGGGGTCCGTCCTCTTGAAGTTCCAGGGGATGAAAGCGATAGTCGTGAAAAACCCGCACCTGTCCATCGTCTGGAGCAACGTCCGGTAGTTCAGGAAGCCATAGCTTTCCTGCAACAAGGGATCATCGACCGTGAAATTGGCGTAGGGTTTGCGCGCATGCCAGGCCTTGTCTCTGAACACACGCTTGAGGAACATCATCGCCGGGATGAGCCGGGAGAAGTAGGAACCAACGTCAGCGAGAGGTGAAACAACTGTATCAATGTCGGCAACAGTGTTACAGCCAACAATAAAGATAGTACACGTGTCACGCTCCAGTGCCGCAAAAAACGTTCGATCCCCGATCTTAATCAGGCTGGACAAGTTGTCTTGACGGCCGGCAAATGTAAGATCGGTTCGCTCGTTGGTGCGGCCGAAGGTGAGACCCGTCAGCTGTCTGCATACCGCTCTGTGTTTGGGGCTTATCTCGTATTTCGACTCCGGATTCTGCACGGGGGCGATCGAAGTGACGGCGCCCTCGGTCAGGTAACTCAGCGCGGCACCGCAGGACTGGCTAGGTTCGGTGGCGTATATCAGAAGGTGAGACACCCTCCGCAAGAGAAAGGATCTAAGCTCGTTGTCAGAATTGGACCCGGAAAAGATCCGCGCAAGGGTAGTTCCGCTCACTGCAAGACAGGCCGGATGCTCCGGAAGATTCCGTTCGAGATAGCCAACTCCCGCAGATCCCGTATTGATCCTGAGAAGGCTTGATTTCAGGCCGAGGAATTCCGCCAGTTTGGCAAGATTGAGGTCTTCACTTTCCGGCTCAGACCAGCAAAGGATCGTTACTTCACTTGGTATCATTAGCGACTCGCGCGACAGGGTGTCTCACAGGAACCAGGCCAGTTATGAACTCTTCGTAGTTGTCCGCCAGCGGCAGGGGAAGCGTGACCTTCGCCACCGGGCTGGCAGGGTTTCCGCGGACCAGCATGTGTGAAGGAACGTTGGTCGTTACGACGGATCCAGCCGCGACGACTGACCCTTCTCCTACGGTCCCCTGGTATGTGCCAGGATGATCGTGCGTATCCCGATCTGGACATTCTCATGAATTTCCACGCATTCCGGGTACTCGTTGTCGATGTAAACCTCGTCGCTTATGAAGACGCGCTCACGAATAGTCACGCCTCGGAGCCTGTGCAGGAACGGGCGCAGCGTGGTCGCCCCGGGTGACGAGCGGGCCAGCAGATGAAGGATGCGATTGGATGCCCTGCTAACGAGCGATTTTCTACTCAACTAGAAACTCCGTTTCGATTGTGCCTTCTTCTTCGCCACCAGGACGCAAAGACACACAAGAATCACAAAGAATTCTGTAACTGCCGCGGCTTGTCGCCACATGTCACCTGAATGTATTCCGGTACCGGGTAAGGCTTGCTCAAAGGCCAGCGAAATGCGTGCGTTTCAATTTCTTCAAAGCCGGAATTCCGGAAGAACGCCAGACAGGGTTCGTTTTTCGGCGTAGGAGCATGGCTCGCTGTGATTTCGCTAAGGCCCCGCAGTCTGCAGTAATCGATCGCGGTCGCCAGCATTGTCTCCTCAACCTTTCTTCCGATAACCCGACAGCTTAGCACGAAATCCGAAATAACTGCGTGGCCATCGTGGACTTCCAGGCCCAGGACGCCGCTCAGGCCGGAGTCGCCCAGCTTGTCGCGGACTCGGAGCGTCCACATTTTGTGGTTCTCCTGTGCTGCCCAATCTCGTAATTGTGCCGGGGACAGGCGGCGCGTGGCGAGGTTCATCTGGTTCGTCTTGTTGATCAGCTGGGCGGCCCTGTCCACATTCTCCGGACTCAACTCTTCGACCTCTATCCGGATCATGAGCGTCTTAAGCCACTCGTCCAGAGAAGTGAAAACGCGAGCTTCCGCTCTGCGCTTTCTTTCGCCGGCATACATCTGAGCTCTCTTCAGATCTTCTTCGGTCAGCGAGAGGGTATCAAAGCAGCGCAGCTCGTACAGCGCAGCAGCATAGGAAAGAGGACTTTCTGGCCATTGCGGAACAAGCACTTCGGGCAGGGCTTCAGCCACGCGGGCGCGCTCGGCAGGGTTGTCGTCAATGAAAACGACCGATTGAAGACCAAGGTTGAGCTCGGACACCAGCTCAACAATATTCTCGACCTTGTCGCGCCAATTGATGCGCCATCCCGCAAAATCACCAGGTCTCAGGACCATTTCGGGATGGTTCTCAAGGGCGGCGAGCGCGACGGACTCCTGATTCTTGCTTACCATGGAGAGCAGAATACCTCGATTCAGGAAGCTCTTCAGCACTCTTTGGAAATCGAGGTAGGCCTCGCCCACCGGATCGTGGCCCCCGAGTTGAACGTTCTGCCATCCCAGCTCACCTACCGCTCCTCCCCACAACGTGTCATCCAGGTCGAGAACCAGGAGCTTTCGGGAATTACCCCTGATGGTCTGAATGGCCGCCTTTATGTCCCGAGCCGCTTCCTGAAGCACTTCATTGCTATAAGATACTTTCGCCCCATACCAGAGCGTAGGATTGAATGCTTTCCGGCCAGCTGCCTGAATCCATTTATGGGAGTCGAGAACAAAAATCCTCCTCTGGCTCGCCAGATTCTGTGCCAGCCTGAGGTTCATCCGTGCCAGGATGCTGGTGACACCTAAATCGGGATGCATATCGAGCAGACCCCACCCTGTGTGATAGGAAGGGGCGGTCCACGCCGGGACGAGGATCGTCGGAATCTGCACGGGAATGTTGCCAAGAAGCGAGCAAAAGTCGTCCACCTCACGGAGCAGTTCGTCGACCGGTGGACGCTGATAGTCGAGCAGCTTCTGGAAGGAGGGAATCACCTTCTCGGGTTGCGTCCAGACAATAACAACGTCCGGATCCCGATCCCAAGGGCCCGCGCAAGTGTTTATAAGCGTCGGAACGGGCTGGCCGAAGGGCGAGATACACGACCGCATCGGGACGCCTCCTGAATCCATCGCGTTCAGGTAGGCAGACAGATTAACGAGGTTGGAGTCCGAGATGATCAGGCAGCTTACGGAGGTTTTGTCCGGTGCGATTTGCTGGGGACTCATGCGGACATCGCCTGACCCGCACCGCGGTCCGCCGATTGGGGAAAAAGAGTATTGTAGGCGAGCAGCAGGTTCTGCGAAACCACTTTCCAGCTCAAATCCCTTTCGACCCTCATCCTTCCATATTCTCCCATCTTCCGCCGTCTTTCCGGATCATCCATCAACTGCGCAATCGCCCTTGCAAATTCCATTTCGTTATTCGGGGTCACATAGACCGCTGCGTCGCCGGCCGAAGTTCGTGTTTCTTTGAGATCGAAGGACACGATAGGTTTCGCCAGCGCCATGTATTCCATGATTTTGATCCATGTGGACACATCGTTAAGAGGGCTGGAAGGATCGGGATCGAGACATATGTCTGCCGTTGACAGGTAACGCATGGCGTCTTCGTCGGAGACAAGTCCTGTAAAGAGCACATGGTCTCCGATGGCAAGGCTGGCTGCCTGCGACTTTAGCTGATCGACGGAGTCGCCGTCCCCGATAAGGACGCAATAGACATCGGTCCTTCCTATTTCGTGCACGAGGTAGCGTAGGGCCCGGAGGAGGTAATCAACTCCATCCTGCGGGTTCATCCTGCCGATATATCCGAGGATGGTCCTGCCCGCGCCTGCCAGAGCCCGGTCGGGTGCCCTGAGCCTCACGCGTTCCAGATCCGGCCCGTTACGCACGACGAATACTTTGTCAGGGTTAAGGGACGCGCGCCGGATATCTATGGCCCGGTAACTTTCATTGGTAACAATAGCTATATCCGCCATCTTGAGCGAAAGCTTCTCCAGCAGCCGAAGGGCGTGAGACATGATATCGTCTTTCGCTTTATAGCGTGAAAGGTACAACTCCGGGCACAAGTCGTGATGGTCAAATATAAATTGCTTTCCGAAAACTTTGTGGATGGCGCCGACGAGAAACAGAGTATCCGGCGGGTTGTGGACATGAAGGACGTCAAATCCCTCTCTCACGGCCACATAAAGGCTCACAAAAAGACAGGCAAACGTGAAATAGCAATACTCGAATGTGTAACCCACCACGGCCTGCACCTTGCGCAGTATTTTTCGAAACGGAGTCCGTCTTGCGCTCGCCACTTTCTTAAATAGAGTTATTTTCGGGATACGGTAGACGGAAATGCCGTTCACTATTTGGTGGGCTTTCTCGGCGTGACCTCGCAGCGCGATCACGGTGACTTTGTAGCCCTTTTCGGAGAGCGTGAAGGCTTCGTTCCGTACTCTGGCGTCCGCCGGAAAAAAGTTCTCCACCATCATCAGGATCTTACCAGCATATTCCTTCATAATGTCCGTCCAGATCAGTTTGGCGAGGGAGGGCTCTTACCAGGTCCACAATTATTTTGCCGTTTCCTAATATCCCAAGTGTCTTTTCAAACTCGAGCGACCGTTTCGCTATGACGACGACTTCGGACCCCTCTAGTGCCTCCTCGACGGAGTTCTTCATCAGACACGAGATGTGAGGGATCGTGCGGTCAATGTATGCCTTGTTCGAACCGGAGAGGCGACCCGGTGAAACCTCCTGATCGTAAATACTCACCTGATGGCCCTTTCCGATAAGAGTCTCGACCAACTCCGCGATGGGGCTTTCTCGCAAATCGTCGGTCCCAGGTTTGAAGCTCAGCCCTAATACGGCGATTTTCTTTTTGCCTGTCTTTTTGATCAGGTTGTACGCTTCGTCCATCTGATTCTCGTTGCTGGCCATGATAGAGCCCAGGACCGGGACGTCGAGGTCCAGCTCTTTGGCCTTGTAGAGGAGAGCGCGCAGGTCTTTCGGCAGACAGGACCCGCCAAACGCAAATCCCGGTTGAAGATAACTCGAAGACACATTGAGCTTCTGATCCCGGCAGAAGATTTCCATTGCGTTAGTTCCGTCGATGCCGAGCCTCTTACAAATGTTTCCAATTTCGTTGGCGAAGGTGATCTTGAGCGCATGAAACGCGTTTCCGGCATATTTGATCATTTCCGCCATTCGCAGGTTTGTCCGTATCAGAGGTGCGGCTATCCCCGTGTATAACGCTTCCACCACGGCACCGCTCTGAGAATCGATCTCGCCAATGATAGTAAGAGGAGGGTTGTGATAGTCATAAATCGATGTGCCCTCGCGGAGGAATTCCGGGTTCATGCATACGCCAAAGTCGCAACCCGCCTTCTTGCCGGACTTGCGCTCCAATATCGGGATGATAAGCGTTTCGACTGTCCCGGGCAAGACAGTGCTCCGAATATTTACAACATGGTAGGAGGGCCTTAAGCGGAGGTATTCACCAAGCTGCTCGGCGACGCCGGAGATGTAATCGAGGCAGATGCTCCCGTTATCTCTGCCCGGCGTGCCCACGCAAACCAGGGAAACATCAGCATCCGCGATCTGATCTATCGTGGCGCGCAGCGTTCCGGCTTTTGTAACCCGATGGATGAGCTCGCGCAAGCCGGGCTCGACAACAGGACTTATTCCTTCATTGATACAATCAACCTTCCCCCTGTCGATATCGATCCCGAGAACCTGGTGGCCATGGTTCGCCATGCAGGCCGCCGAGACAGAGCCAACATAGCCGAGGCCGTAAATGTTGACTTTCACGTTTCCCTTTCTACTTCGCGATGATTAGTTCAGTGGCCGAATACCTGAGAACACGGGCCGGGTTTCCAACGACGATGGCGTGCGCCGGAACGTCCCGCGTGACGACGCAGCCGGCGCCCACGACCGCGTTTTCGCCAATTGTGACATTCGAGAGAATGGTGGCGCCGGAGCCGATCGACGCGCCCCTCTTCACGAGAGTGGACTCCAATCTCCATTCGCCATCCCTCTGCAGCTCGCCGTTTCCATTCGTGGCGTGCGGGTACTTGTCGTTGATGAAGGTGACGTTGTGGCCTATGAAGACGCCGTCCTCGATCGTCACACCCTCGCAGATGAACGTGTGGCTGGAGATCTTGCAGTTCTTGCCGATAACCGCGTTCTTCTGGATCTCCACGAAAGCGCCTATCTTGCTGTTGTCCCCGACTGTGCATCCGTAAAGGTTGAGGAACTTCGAAAGCTTTACGTTTTTCCCGAGCGTTACATCTGAAGAGATACAGGAATATTCGCTCATAAGTAGACTATTCCTCCCTTGTTCGACAGAGACCGGTCCACGGCTTCAAGTATCCGAACCACCCTGAGGCCCGCCCTTGCGTCGTTAAAAGGTGTTTGATTGTTCAAAATGCAATCGACAAAATACTGTGTCTCAAGCTTCAACGCCTCCAACTGGTCCACCCGCGGAGCCCACATGTCGCCGGCGCGGTAACTGACCCTCAAGTCGTAAACGCCGTCCCCGTTCGTCCGCTTCACTCCCTTGTCGTAAACCTTGATTTTCTCGTCCGCTTCCAGGTCGTTCCAGACAAGCATTTTCTTCTCGCCGCCGATCAGGGTGGTCCGCACCTTTACGGGTGAGAGCCAGTTGACGTTCAAGTGGGCGATAATCTTGTCCGGGAAGTAAATCGTGATGAAGGCCACGTCTTCCACGCCGTTCACATGCTTCTCGCCCGTAGCCACTACTGCCTCGGGCGCGCGCCGGATCAGGTAATCCATGATCGAAAGGTCGTGCGGCCCCAAGTCCCACACTACATTGGCATCGGTCTGGAACATGCCAAGATTGACACGCGTGGAGTCGTAATAGTAGAGCTGCCCGAGTGTGTCGTTGTCGATCAGCTCGCGGATCTTTCGCACCGCGCCCGTGAACAGGAAGGTGTGGTCCACCATGATCCGGAGATGCTTACGGTCGGCAAGCTCGATGAGCTGCTCTGCCTCGCCGGTGCTGCACGTGAAGGGTTTCTCAACGAAGACGTGCTTGCCGTTTTCGAGCGCTGTTTTGGCCATCGGGAAGTGAAGCAAGGGGGGTGTGACGATCGCGACGGCATCAATCTCCGGGGACGCAAGGATATCGTCCGCGATTCCGGTGACTTCGAGGGAAGGGTACAGACTCCGGACGCGGACCTGGGAATTCGGGTTGACGTCCGACACGGCGACGACGGTACCCCCTTTGGCGTTCATGAAGTTGCGAACAATGTTGGGACCCCAGTAACCGTAACCTACTACTCCGATTTTAAGCACGCTGTCTTTAGCCATTCAGTCTAGAACCTCACGCGGTTGAACTTTCACGAGGAAAGCAACTCAGCACTATGAAAAGAGAAAAGTTAACTAATAAGCTCCGTCGCCGCTCAGGACAGCCAGTGGAGTCTTCAGAAGGATCTTGAGATCCAGCCAGAGGGATCGATTGCGGATGTATCGGAGATCGAGACGCACCATGTCGTCAAACGTCGTTCTGCTTCGGCTGCTTACCTGCCACAGGCCCGTAATGCCGGGTTTGGCTTCAAGCACTCGCCGCCGGTGCCAGAGGTCGTAGCATTCGAACTCGTAAGGTATGGGCGGGCGCGGGCCGACAAGAGACATATTCCCTTTCAAGACGTTTAGAAACTGCGGTATTTCGTCGAGACTGCTCCTGCGCAGAAAACGGCCGAGAGGAGTGATCCGCGGGTCGTTCTGGATCTTGTAAACTCCGCTCTCTTCTGTGATTTTTTCGCGGATGAGATCCTGCACGTAAGTCCTGTGAATTCCCGGGTCGTTGTCAACGTACATGGATCGGAACTTCAGAAAGGTAAACTCCTTTCCGAATTTTCCGAGCCGGCGCTGTTTGAAAAAGACCGGACCCCTTGACGTGAGCTTGACCAGAACCGAAATGACGAACAACAACGGCGACAAAATAATCAGCGCGATCAGGCTTCCTGCAATATCGACGACCCTTTTAGAGAAGAGATCCAGGGCGCCGGAGCTGCCACGAAGGTCAGGATAGAGCTTGTCATCGGAAGAAGGAGTGTTCTTCTTGCCCGGTTGCTCCTCCGGGAAGAAGTGAAACGAGATCTCGATTTTCTGGACCTGCTTGGGGTCCAGCCGGCTGCCAAGAGCCCTGGTGACCTTGTCGAGAACAACGGACTTCACGGTGCCCGGGCTGGTCCCATTCAGGGTCGTCAAGATTACACCGATTGTCGAGTGGCACTTGTACCAGCCGGTGATGTCGGTATCACGTGTCGCTGAGGCCAGCGCGCTTCCGACCTTTTCGATGGCTCGCATGTCGATGTCACGCGCGAGGGTCTCGACGTCCAGGAGCATGAGGACGAAGGGGTTCCCAGTACGCTGCGATCTCTTTCGTTCCAGACAGAGCATCTGGTTGAAGAAACATTCCCCGGCAAGTCCAGACGACTGCTCATCGGTCATTGAGTGTCCACGAGCGCTCAGGGACAGGAGACGACGGATCCAGGAAGACGCGACGGCGCGAAGAAACACGGAGTTAGGTTCTCTTGGTTGGAAGTCTATGGTAAACGTTAAACGGCCGGCTTGGGACGGTATGTCCCTACTTGACCCCGGAGCTCATGAACCGGCCATCTCGTTTCGATCCGTTAGGCCGGACGTCCAGGGGGAAGCAAACAACTTGTTCTCGCCACAAGATCCGAAAATTCTAGCTCTCGAGGTAGTTTTTGGAACGGGACCGGGGCTTGCGGGTACCGTAATAGGGGTAGGCGCCCTGCTTGCCATAACGGTAATAGCCGTGATCGTAGTGGGTGTGGAGAAGCATCGGCTTGACGTCATTGAAGACGATACCCAGCAGCTTTTTCCGGTCTAGAACCTTGAAAGCCTTTTCGATGGCGGAGAAGGGCGTCTTGCCCCGCCGCACGACCAACACCAACCCGTCGCTCAGTCCCATGATAATCCGGGCATCGGGGATCGGCGCGAAGGGCGGCGCATCGAAGATTATCGTGTCAAATTCAGTCTTCAGGTACTGGATCAGCTCTCGCATCTTGTCTTGAGAGAGCAATTCCACGGGGTTGGTGCAAACGCCGCCAGCCGTCATGATATACAGGTTCTTGAAGCGGCGCATGTAGCAGTAAGGCTGCAGATGGCCATTCTCCAGATAACCGCTCAGTCCAGGCTCGACGGAGACGCCGAGATACCTGTTCACGGTCGGGTTTCGAAGGTCGCCATCCACGAGGATGACCCTTCGATCCAAGTCTTGCGCAAGACAGAATGCCAGATTAACGGCTATCAGTGATTTCCCGTCCTGCGGACGCGGGCTCGAGATTGCGATCGTCTGGACTGCATGGTCAGCCTGGGTTTCGTTGATCCGCACCTTCAAGGCTTTGAACTGCTCGCTGACGAAAGAGAATTCATTCTTGAGGACTTCCAGCTTTTCGCTGAGGACGGCGTTGCTGATTTCCGGAATCAGGTGCTCAAAGGGGAAGCGAGATTGCCCGCCCACCGCGGCACTCCCCTTCGTGTCGTCCTGCCCGGTTTCCTCATCCACTATGTCCACTACCTGGAGCTTCCTGAAGACGTCCAGGATTTTCGTCAGGCGGACGTATTCCAGCCCGGTAGCGGTAGCCAGGTCTTGGAGGGTGCGCGACCGTCTCAGTTCGCTGAGCACCGAGAGCTCCTGAGGATACCAGGGCAAGTGGGTGAGGTCTTTCCCGTTATTCATGACTACGAGCTGCCATGGATACACCTGGAAAGGTTTGGAATCGCCGCGCGCGACCTCCAGCAGCAGGTTCTCGAAGTGGATCTGGGCCGGCACAGAGAAGCCGGTAGCCGAGACCTGAAAAGACTGGACGGAGAATTGCTTTTCCAACGCGTGCCGGAGCAGCTGAAATGCCTGGCGGCGGATGACGTCCGCGAGCTCTGCGGGCTCCAGAAGCTTGCTCCGGAGGGCGGCTTCTCCGATGGGCACTCCCTGGCGCCGGGATTCCGCCAGCAGCGGCTGGACCGCCGAGGCTTCCATGAATCCCTCCGTCACCAGGTGCTGCCCCAGGTGGTACTGCTCGAGGTTGGAGGAGACTGCTTCTATCAGCCCCTGCCGGCAGAAGACTTTTATGATTTCAGACTGGTTTCCGAGCAAGAGGGTGCCGTCTTTGGAGCCCTCGAGTATTGGTCGAATATGGTCTAGGAGAAGCTGGACGGTCATGATGTGTAGATCATTTTCTGGATGATTGGATCGAGAAGGGTGAGCACGCGCATTTGCTTGAGGTATATGAAATAGAGAACCCCAAGGTATGCGGTGCCGAAGACAACTGAGAGGGCGGCGTAGGCCAGCCTTTTCTTACGGGCCAGAGAGAGATCGGCATCCGTGACGATCTCAGGTATTTCGGCCAGCACCGGGACGTCGAAGTTGTGCTCGATTTCGGTTTGAGTCCAGATTTTCTGGTTGAGAAGGTCCGCGGCGGTGGCAAGGCCGATCCCCACGCCCAGGCTCATCCCCATTCCGGCCAAAACGACAGCTAACTTGTTTGGCTTCGACGGTAACAGCGGGTAATTCGCCGGATCGACCACCAAGAACTGCGATCCCCTGGACCCGCTATCGAGGCTTTGGGACAGCTTGGCCTGGGAAAGCTTGTCCTTCAAATCCTGGTACTGCTTGGTCAGTTCGGTGTTCGCCCGCAGGACTGCAGCCATGTCCTGCTCGCGGGCAGGAGCATTCTGGACCCGGTCGCTGTACTTGGCTATCTCCGATTCGATCCATTTCTTTTCCCTTTCGCGAATCTCGAATTCGGTCGCCAATTCGCGCAACTGCGCCGTCAGGTTTTGATAGGCGGCGTTGGGAACCATGACCGGAGGAGGAGAAGGCTCCCCAGGCGCTCGCTGCGGCTGAACGAGGTCCTCGGGAGGAATTTCCTTCTTCAATCGCTCGAGCTCCGCTTTGGCGCGCAGGACGTCCGGATGGCTGCTCGTGTATTTTCCCAACAACTGGTGGTACTCCGTTTCTCTCTTTCGATAAGTTTCTACCAGAACACTTGCCGGGGGCGTTCCTTTACTTGCCTGCGTCTCCTTTGCGATGAGCGCAGGTGTGTCCGCAATCAGCTTCTCGAGGTTCAGCCGAAGCGTGGCGGAGCGGTCGAGCGCTTCCGCATTGGCTTGCTTCTGAAGGTTGAGACGGTCGAGAGTGCGAAGGTTAGTCTCGAGTTGGGCGGGGAGTTCATGGATGTGCTGCCGCTTCAACTCGGCGAGTTTCGTCTCCGATTGTTTCAACTGCTCTGCCACCTTTTCCAGCTCTGAAGAGAGAAAGTCCGTGCTTTCCTTGCCCCTGTCTCCTCGGAATTTGGTGTCCTGTTCAATGAATAACGATGTCAGCTTGCCGGCAATCTGCTGCGCCAGCCCGGGATTCTGGTTTTGATACGAGATCCGGAAGTAGGTCAACGGCAACGGGACACCCATGCGGTGCTCCGCCTCGAAAGCGACCGCGATCTGCCCTCTCAGTTTGAGCACCTTCTGATCCACATTCAAGCCGCGGACTTCGGGAAGGTGCTGCTCGAACTGGTCGAGAATCAGGATCAGATTCGTCCGGCTGAGAACAGTCTTCTCAATGCTGCTCAAACGCTGCTCGGTGGAGCCCCCGATGAGATCCTTCACGAATTCCTCAGGGACGCCGCGCGGCTGAATCAGAATCAAGCTCTCGGAGACGTACACTTTGGGCAACAGATACGTGAGGAGAGCGATCGCAAGGGACAACGTGATGAAGGGTACGAGAATCCACGATCTGCGACGAACAAAAAGCGCCAGAACGTCGCGGAGGTTGTTCAGACTCGATCTTTTCATCGCGCGAATCTCCAAAGGTCAGGCGTCAGGAATCTCAGCGAAGCGAAAACTCGCCTGTCTTCAAAACCGAAGATAGCGGTCCCATCGTACCGCTGATACTGCCCGCCGATATTGAGAGAAAGTGTTTTGTTGAGAGCGACACCGACGGTGGCTGCCCCGGATGCGCCTCGCGTACCGTAGGCATTGCCCAGGCGGCCGCGGCTGTCGAATGCTGAAATGTCAACGGCCAACGAGGTCTTTTTCCCTACCGGCCGGGAAAAGCCGAATCCAGCATGCTGTGTATCCGAGATGGAACCCAAACCGGACCCCTGGCCGCTCGCGTAGCTGTAATAAAGTGACACGACGTTCGGTTTAAGGCGTTTCATCAATGCGACGGAGGCGTCGTATGTTGCGTAATTGCCGCCCGAGCTCAGCAACTGGGTAAAAGAAGGACCTGCGGCGACTTGAAGCGTCATGGTAGGGCTCAAGCTGCGGGAATATCCCAGGGTGACAGCGTGCGTGTTAGAACCTTGGAAGTCGCGGAAGCTATAATATGTTCCCGCGTAGTTGAGCGTCCAGCTGTTGCGTTCCGATGTCCTTCGCGTATAGGTAACGTTCCCTGCGATGCGCTGCTGATCCGAGAGAATTCCGCGGAGGAGCGGAATATCCGGGTAATTTCGAAGTCCGTGGGAAACACCGAAGGAGAGACTCGATTTGTCGTTGATCTGGGTTTCGACACTGGCGCTCGCGTTGCTGACTTGGCTCGAGCGCCGGGTGGCAACCGGGTAGAAGAGGAACCGGTACTCTTCAGGGGTGGCCATGGTTCCCCGAAGGACATTGAGAGTCGTGAAGTCAGACGTCATCTCAAAGGATTCTGCCAGGGTGTATCTCCACCTGGGGTTAAGCGAAGCCTTGAAGGTCGCCGAGGCGACGTGGGAACCATTGTCGAGGTTTAAACCCGTGTTTGTCCGGTTCAAACCGAAGGCATACGACACTTCAAGCAGGGAGTGGTCGCCTGCAGACGTAAGCGCGAGGGAGGGATAGAGTGCGTAGAAGAAAGTACGGTCTTGCAGTGGTTGCGTCGCGTCGAGCCCGCCATCGGTCGATCGGCTCGTGGTGCCCGACACAAGATCGATCTGCGTGCCGACCCTATACTTGCGCTCCGCACGCGCGGTTTCGACCCCCTGCAGAAGCGCCAGGCTTATCAACAGCATTCTTGAAATCTTCAAAATCCACATTAAAATTCACCACCAACGAAACAGCTGGATGTTTGCAAAGAAGGGTAGTCTAAGGCACGACCACAACGTCGCCGGATCTCAGCAGGATATTCTGGTTCGAGTTCTTCCCTTTGGTCACCTCGCCGTAGTCAAACCTGAACACGATGTTCTCGTTGTCGTAATAGCGAAGGATCGACATTTCCGACGTCTTTGCATATTCCGCAAAACCACCCGCCATAGCCAGCGCCTGCAGCACCGTGATCGGCTTCTCGGCAAGAATGGCGCCTGGTTTCTGCACCTTTCCCGTCACAAAGACTTTGTAACTCTGGATGGCGTCGACGATGATCGTGACGTTGGGCGAGTCGATGTACTCTTTCAGCTTGCTCTCGATGTGTGTCTTTAATTCACCCGGGCTGATGCCGGAGGCCTGCATATCCTGCACCAGAGGAAACGAGATGCGGCCGTCGGGGCGCACCAGGACTTTGCGCGTCAAATCCGGTTCCTTCCACACGAATACCTCGAGGATGTCGTTAGGTTGGATTACATACAGGGGGACGGGTTTACTGACGGGGGCCGCAGGAGCGGCCTCTTTGCCGTTTTGCGCCTGGACACAGGGCGTCAAAGCCAAACATAGAACAAACACGCGGCATGCTTTATGCAACATATGGTTTCACCAACAAAGCCTTAAGGCGGAAAGACTTGTAAGAAAGAACTACCGAGGGGTTCTTGCGGGGGAATGGCGGGAGAACCGATTCTCTCACAGCGCAACCTGATTCGAAGTCCGTACCACCGATCATCGACATTGCACAGACAGATTTCGTGTCTCTGGGTTTCTCGACCCCTTCGATGTGAACGGTTTGTACTGCCAACCGATCGCTCGGAAAAGAGCGCTAGATGCGCTACCGCCCTTTTAGTCCCAGGCGCTTGTAGCAACCCAGACACAATTCTTACCTTGTCGAGTTCGAACCGCTTGATCACGAACTGCTGTACTGTCACTGTTTTCTTTTGACGACGCCACATTCTCTCAAACTAACCAGGGCCTTACAATCGCTCGTAGGTAGTAACCGGATCGGTTAGTCAAAACGAGTAAACCGAAAGCTCCTACAACAGAAACTGCAAGCCAATGGTGTGTTCCCTTCCGCGCGAGATTGACTGCGTCCATCGGACTTTCATGATCAACGGCAGCGGGACGGGGACCTCCGATATAATGAGCTCGCACCGGACGGGATAGGTCCCGTTTATGGGGCGATCCGTCACGACGCAAACGCCCCCTTTACTGATGTTCTTGACGCGCGCGTGAGTAAGCTCTTCCTTTTTTCGGTCCGGGCTCAACACGAGCAACTGCCAAACTCTGAACTCGCAGGAAGCCGGGTGTCGCCGGTCCCGCCGTCTTTCCTGATCTTGCGTTTCGCTTACTTGCATAAAAAACCCCAGATGAACGCAGAATGAACACGGCGCAGAGCCGCATACCAAAGGTTGGGAGTTCAGCCTTCAAGCCGCTTTTGAGCAGGCTAAAGCCTGAACTCCGAACCTCACCGCAAGAGACGCAGAAAACGCGGAGGCTCCTTCGACGGGAACGTCCCGCTGCGCCGGACGTTCCCAGGAGGACGCTCCCAGGGGGACGCAGAAAATCCTTTCCAGCTAACACGAAGGATTCTCGGCTTTGTGGTACAGACCTGTGTTCGCCGTTCTGGCACATCTGCGGCGATGCTGGCGCCACAGTCCTGCATCTTCACCCTACGGCGGTCAGCCTCGGGCGTTTCACGAATCCACAGATCTCAGAAACAGAGCCGCGATCATCAGGAAGGGGATACGAGTTTTCTCACGGCTCCTGACGGACACCCGAGCCAGGTTATTTTTCTTCCACAGCTTCTTCGTGATAGGCCTGGTCACTGTTGACTTGCCATACGTCGTGGCTGGCCCCGTAGATGTTCTCCACGGCCAGAATGGCCGTCAGCATGGCGTGGTCCTGGTTGTTGTACTTGTGGAGCCCGTTTCGGCCGATCATGTGCAGGTTCCCCAGGCTCTTTAGAAATTTTTCTATGACATCCAGATACTTGCGGTAGGTTTCATCATAGACCGGATAGGCCTTCTTCTGGCGGTAGACGACCCCGCCTTCGATCCGCGCGCCCTTGGTGAGACCGATGCTTTCCAGTTCCTTGGCCGCCAAATCGACAAGATCTTCGTCCGCCATGTTCCACAGCGCGTCATTCTCGTTTACAAAATACTCGGCGCCAAGACTGGTCTTGGCCTGATCCGGAACCATATGGGGACTCCAGTTCTTGAAGTTCTGCAGCCTGCCCATGTGAACCTCCGGGCTGTGGACATAGATCCAGTTGTCGGGAAAGAGGTCGGGATGATCCACGATCACGCAAACGGTCAGGAAATCACGGTACTTCAGGTGTCCCGCGGCCTCTATTACCTCAGGCGGCGAAGGCGGGTCCATCCTCTCGATGACCTCCGTCACCGGCATGCTCGCAACAAAATGAGTCCCTTCGACATACTCCTGAAACTCGTGATTGCCCACGGTAAACGCCAGGACGCGGTCTTTCCCTCGATGGATCTTGAGCACGTCCCGATTCATGTGTACCTGCCCGCCATGGGACTTTACGTGATTTCGAACGTATTCCCACATCATGCCGGGACCCAATTCCGGATAGTGAAACTCTTCGATGAGGGACTTGATGTTCTTCTTACGGCCGCCAAAAACGGCATTCATGACCGCGGTGCGGAGCGACAATCCCTTTATGCGCTGCGCCGCCCACTCGGCCTGTATCTGGTTGCACGGGATTCCCCACACCTTTTCTGTGTAGGTCTTGAAAAAAGTGCGGTAAAGGCGCTTGCCGAAGCGGTTGCTGACCCATTCTTCGAGATTATCCTCTTTCGGATAGGGAAAGAGGATAGAGCGGAAAAAGCTCATCAAGATAAGGAAGCTGTTCCACAAGCCCAGGCCCAACACCACATTGGCCAGTTTGAGCGGGTAATGGAAAAACTTTCCGTTGTAGTAAATCCGGGACAGCCTGGAGACTTTCATGAACTTCGCTCCCAGGACCTCGTGCCAGATTTGGATCACCTGTGGGATCTTGGTGAAAAATCGATGCCCACCAATGTCGAAACGATAGCCCTTGAATACGTCCGTGCGAGCATGGCCGCCCACGATACTCTCTTTTTCGAAAATAATGGGTACAGCATTGCGTTTGCACAGCTCGTAGGCTGCCGTCAAACCTGCGGGACCGGCGCCTGCTATCAACACCTTCTTGGATCGGCCCGAATCCCCGGGGGTTTCGGAATTGTCGCTAATTGAACCGGACGTCTTAATCATGGTTGCCAACAAAGTTCACTCCATTATACTCTCAATTTGATAGTCTTTAGATTCTCTTGCGTGGCTGAAAACTAGAATTTCCCCGATCAACCCGATCCCGACCGTCTGTACGCCGCCGAGCAGTAACAGAACCCCCAGCATAAGCAACGGACGATCGGCAAGAGCACTGCCGTAGAAGAGCCGAAGAACAGTCAAATACAAACAGATGGAAAACCCTGCAAAAGCCGTGGCAGCCCCGACCGCTCCAAAGAACCGCAAAGGCTTCTTGATGAACTTCATGAGGAAAAAGAGGGTGAAGAGGGCCAGCAAACGGCTGGCGTATGCGCCAGGACCGCGGACTCCGGCGCGCGTATTCAGCGGATGCTGAAGCGCGTTTATTTCCACAACCCGATAGCCTTGCCTGTTTGCAAGCGCCGGCAGAAACGGATGCAGGTCCCCATATACCGTGAGTTCCCGGGCCGCTTCGCGACGTATGCCCCGAAAACCGCACGAGCCGTCGTGAAAGGCTATCCCGGACAACCGCGAAGCTATCCAGTGAAAAACGAAGGATGGGAACCGGCCGAAGTTGGAGTCGATCCGAGGGTATCGGCGCGTAACGACTACATCCTTGTTTTGATTCAGTAATTCATAGACCTGGCGAAACGTCTCGGGCCGGACCTGGTAATAAGAGGCCAGCGTAAAAATGAATTCCCCGCGCGCCCTGGAAAGTCCCGCCGCCAGAGCGGCAGCCTCGCCGAAGGAAGAATTGAACCGGAAGAGGCGTACGCGAGGCTCGCCGGTCATCAACCGGCGCAACGACGCCAGGGCGCCGAACTGGGAGGGTTCGACAATGAATACGAATTCGAAGTCGTCGGTGACCTTGGAAATCTCTGCGGAAAAATCCTTGTACAGCCGTTCCAGATCGTCGAACCGTTCGACAACCGGGACGACCACCGATATATGCGGCACCCGGTCGCCCTCGTATTCCGTAGGGATCGGTAAAGCCTGAACTGCTTTAGTTTCCACCCTTTAACTCCTCAAGTATCAATTGGGCGCCGTCTTTGAGCCGAGGGCGCGTGGCGTTTATGGCCATCTCTCCGATGAGGCCTCAGCAGGAGAAAACCTGGAAGGCCAAAAGGGAGGGCGAGCGTAAAGAAGCCCAGCAACGGTTTGGAGCCGAATCGCGCAATCAGCTTGAGGGCGAACAGATCCGACAAGACTTTGAATGTTCGCGAGATCCCGTACTTGCTCGCGCCATGTTTCCTCGCACGATGGGTAACGATCAGTTCCCCGATGCGCGCGCCGCTCATTGCCGAAACTGCTGCAATAAAGCGATGCATGTCGGAATACAGTCTGAGCATTCGCACCAGCTCGCCGCGGTAGGCCTTCAGGGAGCAGCCATTGTCATGGATCCTGGTCCCGATCACCCTTCGAATCAGCCAGTTAGCCATCTTGGAAGGAAGATTTCGACTGATCCAGGGGTCCTTCCGGTCTCGTCTCCAGCCACAAACCAGGTCGTAGCCCTCTTCAAGCTTCTTCAGGAGACAGGGAATATCGCGGGGATCGTTTTGGAGATCGGCATCCATGCTTACGACGACGTCACCGGCGGACTTCTCAAATCCGGCCTGCATGGCTGCTGTCTGCCCGAAGTTCCGCCGCAGCTTCACGATTCGTATCGCCGGAAACCTGTGCTTGAGCCTCCGCAGCCGCGCAACCGAGTCATCGCTGCTGCCGTCATCCACAAAGATCCACTCTGATTCGATATTCAGCGGCCCGACCGCTTGCTCGAGCTCTGCGCACAATGGCTCCAGGTTTTCAGCCTCGTTGTAAACGGGAATGACAACCGACAACTTCCGGAAGGAAGCCGTTTGTAACCGGTGTTCAAGCGAGACCGTGCGAGCGTCCAGGTTCATCACCTTGTTATTCCTGAGGGATGGTTTGAGAGAGTGGGAATGACCACAGAGACAGCCGAGCCGCAACCAAACTATCTGCTTAGCGTTTTCTTTGCGTCCTTCGCGTCTTAGCGGTGAAAGCGCTGTCCGGAATTAGCCGCGAAGACGCGAACAGCGCAAAGAATCCGCGAAGAAGAATTCTTTCCAAGCGGCAAAGGATTTGCACCTTAGTAGTACAGATGAACACATCCGTGTTAATCTGTGTTCATCTGTGGTGAAAAGATTTTGCGCCTTCGCCGCTCAAACGCGGGGCGCCAAACCCCTGCGCTCCGTGTCACACAACGCTCGCAAAATGTCCAGAAATCGATCGGTGTGGGCCTGCCAGCTGTATTGACTCACTATTTCAGGTCCCCGCTTCCGAATCTCATCGCGCTTCTTATGATTGGTAAGCGCTTCCACCATGCAATCGGCGATAGATTCCACGGAATCCGGATCGCTTACAAAAAATGCCTTGTCTGCGAGAAGCTCCTCCGTTGTTGCGGTCCGAGCTACAATGGGCGCGGTCCCGTACGCCAGGGCCTCAAGAGGAGGCAACCCAAAGGCCTCCCTGGTGGAGATATAGACCAGGGCCTCAGCCCCGTAAAAGAGAGCATCGCGCTCCTCTTCCGTGACATATTCCTTGTGCAGGATGGCCTCGCGCCCGAGCCGTTTATTTATGGCGCCTTGCAACTTCTTTATGATTGGAGGGTTGTATCTGTCGCATCCCACCGCAATCAGCCTCAGAGCGGGAAGTCTCCTGGCAACGATCTCAAAGGCAAGCATGGTCTCTTTCAGATGGCGGCGCGGAAACGCCTGCCCGAAGTAGAGAAGGAACGGCTCACGGGTGTTTCTCTGGGGCCCGCGCCCGTTGCCGGCCAGCGATACGTCCACGCCGTGATAGTTAACCGCAATCTTTTCGATTGGTATTTTATAGAGTCTCGCGAGCTCCCTTCTTGACGATTCGGAAAAGCTCTCGACTCTGGTCCCGTGCTTCGCGGCCCACCAGCAGAAAACCCTGAATCCCAAACGCCAGAGAAAGGGATTGCTGCCATAATGGGCTTCGTGGTGAACATCCTCGGTCAGATCTACGAGCGACCTCCCGCTAAACAGCATCGGAAGCATGTAATTCGGGAAGTAAGTCGCGTCGAGTCCGTCGGAGCGGAGACGAAGCGGCAAGAGCAGATAATAATACAGACCGAAGGGTACTGCGGCTGCTCCACCCGGCAGAATCGGCTCAGCAACCCGTCCAACCAGGGTTTTTACAAATATCGGATTCTCCAGGCAGGGTAGATCCGGAATCCGCGATTTGAAATATAGATGGAATTTGAATTCCCGCGCGAGATCCCCGCGGAGAGAGATATCCTCCAGCAGTTTGCTGACGATCCTCCCCACGCCCCACTGCTTGCCTTCGATCGATTCGCACTCAATGCCAACCTTAATCACTGTATCGGCAGACCTGGCCTGAATGACGGACCAACGCTGTACACTTTTATTTCTTCGTCGATCGCGTCGCCGGTGATCGGTTTACCGATCGTTCCGGCGAACTCGTGGATGCTGCGAAACCCGCTTCCGTCGTGCCCCAAAAGGATCCATGCCCGCTTGCCGCCGCCCGCCAGTTCCATCAGTTCACCGATCGAAGTTATATGGACGGCGTCCGTGTAATAGTCGCGCCACCTGCCGCTCCGGTCGCGGCATCCGGCCTGCTTGCTGATTTCCAGCAAATTTTCGTCCATCACGTAATCGACCCTGCCCAGGTAGTGCCGGACCGCAATGGAATTGTCCGTAACCACAATGTCGTCACCGGATATTCTGCTTCTCAATGAGGAACACGTTTCCTTCCAGCCCGGCGTCGGGGGAAAAGATATTTTAAAGCGGCCATAGGCGAATGCGGTGTTGGCGGCCAAGGCAGTAATCGTGCCGATCAACAACAGCGCCGTCATCCATCGTTTCGGTCCGCCCGTCCTCAGCCGGAGGATCTCCATGATCTTGCCAAAGGAGACAACGATGCAGACGGAGATTAAAACAAGCGCGAACGGGTAGACATGGTGCAAAAGCCGATCTTGTTTCAGAGGCAGAAACGACAGGATCATGAAGGGCGCTGCGAAAAGAGAACCAAAGTAAAGAGCGCCGGCCGCGTTCCCCCGCATAGCGAGCAGCGCACCCACAGGGACGAGGAGGCAAAGCAAAGCATTCTGGTGATACAACACGCGAAAATAAAACAGGCGATCGCCCGCAAAGTAGCTGGCCCATCTGGGAACGTAGGTGAATGACTGAAAAAAAGTGGCGCCCAGAAGCTCTGTCGAGAGATAGAGGCCTGCTACGGCAGTCGCGAGGACCCCGGCCGCGGTTAGCGCAAATTTGAGCGGCGGCGCCGAACGCCTCGCAAAAAACGTATTGATCAACGTAAACACAACGAAAAGGGCTACCGAAGGGAGAAACAGCAAAGTTCCGAAGGCTTGCATCTTGAGGCACAGATATCCCGCCACTGCAAACACCAGGCTCAGTAGCACGAGCTTGCGCACGCGCCTTGAGTCCCATGCCGGCTGCGCTTCTCTGAAAGTCTCGAACAGCTTGAAGAACGAATAAACCAGGACCAAATAAGACACTTGAAGCAACGAATAGAACCGGCATTCCCGCGCGTAATAGACTTCGAGCGGGGACAGGACGACGAGGAGCGCGCTCAAGACGGCAGCGCCCCGGCCGAAAGAAGTGTCCACCAGGCGGAAAAAAAGCGCCAGGTAAAGCAGCCCAAAAAGAACGCTGGGGATCCGCGCGGAGAATTCGGAAACCCCCAGGTACTTGAAAGAAAGGCCCACGGCATAAGTGTAGGGCGCCGCCCGTTCATACGGCCGTCCGGAGGGAAGGGCAAACGTTCCATCCCGGTTCAGTGAATCCGCCGCATACACGTGGTAGAGCTCGTCGATGGACAGGCTGCGCTTCCCTAACCCATGGCCGTAGATATACAGCGCCAGGAGGAACAGTGGTGCAACCAGGACGGCCGCAGACCAGTAGGCAGCCTTGGGACGAGCCGTTTCCCATGTGGCTAACCAGGGACTAGCGCTGCTCATCGGGATCCGTGGAAGAGTTGAAGATCATGGCTTTCGGAACAGAATTTGAAGGCCCAGGGGCGATTTATCGAAACTATCCTCATACGTCACTATCGGCTCTCAAGCTCGCGGCAAGATGTAAGTTGAATACCCTCTTTACGAACAAATTCCTTGATGTCAGCATCGACGAGGGCGCTTAGTTCATCCGGCCAATGATATCCCCAGTGGTCATACGGGGAGCCGGAGCCTTCCAGACCCGGATGACACATGATCTCACATGTCCCGTGGCGCGGCAGATGCTTGAGAAGGTTCAACAGGTTCTCCTTGTTCAGATTGCCCCCGTACAAAAACCCAGAAAAAGAATCGGTTCTTCGTTCAATTCTGCCCTTTGCCATTTGGCAGAAAGTATTCAGCACCATCGCCTGTACTAGCCGCGCAAAGGGCACGCGCCCCATTTTTCTGAAGACGCCGGCTTCACGGGGCAAACGAATTGACGGAATGCCATACTTTTGACTCAGCTCCACCACAATTTTCAGAATCCCAGGCAGGATATGAACGTGCTGGTGACTATCGAAATGGCTCGGGACCAGGCCGGCGGCATACACCTTCTGAACCTGTGCCTCCAGCTCTCTCCTTACTTCCTGCAAATTGATTCTTCCTGAAAAGTATCGCCTGACAAACTGCATGGCATGCGGGTGAAACTTGCCATCCACTTTCACCAGGGTCGGAAGCTCTGCCGGATCCAGCAGGGGTATTTCTTCGATCAGGGTGAGGTGAACACCGATATCCAAACTGGGGGTCGAACGGGCAAGGGCAGCCGCGTGTTCAAATGCCTCTCCGTTGGCAATAATTGACGAGGAAGTAAGAATCCCGTCGCAGTGGGCGCGCAAAATGCCGTCGTTGATTCTTTCCGAAATCCCGAAATCGTCACCGTGCACGATGAGCTTGGCAGGTTTGCCTGGCATTCACTGACAATAAATCGAGGCCGTGCGCGAACCTCCTCCAGAATCCGTGCCATGTATTCTCCCAGAATTCCGAGCAAGATGAACAGCACGCCAAACAACAAAGACTGCAGACCGATAATAGAAGCCCATCCTGGTACGGCGCGGTCGGTGAAACACTTGAGCCAAAGCGCCTCACCCAACTGATAGAAGGCGACCAAACTTGTCAGCAGCCCGATAATGATGCCGGCCCGCAGCGGAATGGTGGAGAACGACGTGATCCCGGTCCAGGCGAATCTAAGCATACGGCGGAAATTATATTTACTTGTTCCCGCGAATCGGCTTTGGCATTGAAATTCGATCTTCGAGCTCGGGTATCCCACCCAGTGGACCAGGCCGCGTAGGAAAAGGCCCATTTCCCTGAATTGAAGGAGTTCGTTAACCACCCGCCTGTCCAAGAGGCGAAAATCCGACATCCCTGCGGAAAGGTCCACGCCGCTCAAAAATGAAAACAGCTTGTAGAAGGCCAGCGAAGTCGTCCTTTTTAACCACGACGTGTCTCCATTGTCGATCCTGACGGTATGGACGATCTTCCGCCCGTTATCCCATTCCCGCAGAAGCAGAGGAATCGCCGATGGCGGGTGCTGGAGGTCCGCATCCATCGTCACGACGGCCTGCCCACGCGCACTGGAGAGTCCGGCGAAAAGACCGTATTGATGTCCGAAATTCCGGGAGAACCTCACGCCTTTAACCCGCGCGTCCCTGCAGTGGAGCGCGGCGATTTCATTCCAGGTATCCTCGTCCGTACTTCCGTCGTCCACCAGGATCAGTTCCCACGTCACGTCCAGAGGTTTCAGGGCCTCCACCAGGTCTTCATACAGTTTCTGGAGGTTATCCTTCTCACAATATGCCGCAACGACAATGGACAGCTTTGGGGATGGTTCCGGAACCGAGCCACATCCATCAGAAAGACGCGACCGTGAAGCCAACCGTTCTTGGTAGACTGTGCTCATTCGTGGGTGCCCTCCGTCTTTCCGGCCGTTTCAGGAACCGGCGCAGATCTTTTGAACCGGTATAACTCGATGGAACCTCCAAAGGAGTCCTTCCCGGCATACAATCGCTCGAAATCAGCGGTTTCAGCTTTTGCAAAAGCCTCGAGGAACGGAAAGCCCTTCAGATTCCGGGACTCAAGAAATAAGAAATCAATCGTATTCAATGGTCTTCCGTTCAAAAGTGTCTCAGGCGCCCTGCCTGGCCTGCCCCTTGAAGGCAGTTGCCAGGAGAGCCGGAGGGAGAAATATGAGAAGCTCCAGGCACACAGACCGGAGATTGTGGGCAGAGAAGAGACTTGCGAAGAAATAGTTGCTCGAATTGCAGCGCCTGATGTCCGGCAAAACTCCAATTGCGGCTTTGTAATATGCATGACTGACCGGCCAAAAGAGCGTCATCCCGTACGGCGCGGCCGTGTCTATGCTAAAGCAATCCACGCCGAGATGTGACAAGTAGAGGCCGAAAAGAATGGGCGAACTCGATTGGACGGAATCTATCTTCATGACGTGACTGAGGAGACCGAAAACAAGGGCGAACAGGACTGCGAAGCCGACGCTGTGACCGGCCCCGTGATGAAACCGGTCGGGCTGCCCGATAAGCAATCCTGGAATGAAGTCCAGATCCGGCGCGTTTGCGGCAAAGAGATAAAGCGCAAGTTTCCGCCAACCAAGCGGTTCATGCGGCCTGGCCGAGAGTCGATAGAAGGTGAAAGCGATTATTGAATGTCCAACCGGAGATGGCATCAGTCCGCTATCAAGGTCTTTCGCTTGAAGAGCCTCGAGCTGGTACCGCCGTTGGCAGTCAGGTTATGCGGTCCTTCAGCTACCAGGACGTAATTCTCCTCGATCAAGCTCCGCAATTCAGGACTTTCAGTGAATCCGGTCAATACGTAATCGGGTGGATCACTTTTGGTTCGCTCAAAATGGCGGTCGACCGTCTTGTTGAATTCGTCACCGTAATAACCTGTCCTCCGGAAGGCCGACACCGTGTCCCCCATGTCGATCGATTCTCCATGGCGCGATCTTCTGAACAGGAAAGTGTCTTCACTCAGGATCGTGTTCGAGTCTTGCAGCGACCTTACGCTGGTCATGAAATCGTATGCCCGCTGAATCTTGATTCCTCTCTTGAGCGTCGGCAGCAGGACGGTTCGATAATTTACGCATACGAGCGCCAGCATGCAGACCCCCAAGAGAGTCAGTCTCGCAGGAGCCATTCTTGAGAAATTACGGCAGAGAAAGAACCAGAGCAGGATGAAGAACGGGACAAAGTAATGCGGCCCGCCGCCATAAAACTGCAGGTAGTAAGCCATCACGCAAAAGGCCAACACGGAAAGGCTCAGCAGGCTCCATGCCTTGTTGGCGGAATCTGCTTTGCGTGGAATGAAAAGGTACGCAACCAACGCAAGCAATAGCGGCCCACCCTTCAGCGTTATGGTGTCGGCCGCAGGATAGAACAATGATTTCAGAAAACTGAACATGGAATGGTCGTACGAATCACCAAACGGGACAAGACCGCGCGAGTTGGAGCTAACCCATCCGGCTCCATGCGAATAGAAACCGAAGAAATGCTTGTAATAAAGGGTCAAGTTAAAATCGAATAAGTAGTGCAGGATCAAAGCGGACATTACAAGGGAGGCGCCGATACAAGACAGCGCATAGTAGCGGCCCAGTTTTCCAGGAGCCCGATCGGTTTGCCTGTATGTCCAGAGAGCGAACAGCAGGACCGCAATAACAGGCGGAACCGCTCGCCAGTTCGTGAGCATCACCGAGGTTCCGAGCACTCCGCAAATAAACCCATGAGTGCCCGCGCGCAGTTTCGTCCGCGGTGAAAACGCGGTGGAAGCATACGCCAGGAGCAGAAAGAGCACCGCCACGGTTGCGTCCGACCGCCCCAGCAAGATGACGTCCTTCGCGGAAAGCAATAAAAACAGATAACCTGTTGCCGCGAGGAACAGGACGTTTAAGCGTGTCCTGCCAGGGGACTTGCCGGCCAGTTTAAAGGTGACAAAGAGGAATACAAAAGGCAGCAAGAACACGGCGAATCTGGTGACCTGCCATGACTCGAGAAACGGAAACATCGTTGCAACCGCAAATTTAAACAGAGGATCGAAAGGGCCATGATTCATGTTTACAAAGGCAACGCGACTGTGGTCGTAGATGTTGATGCCCTGTTGTGACGCAAGCACGCACAGCCACACGGTGGATTCGCGGGTCTCGATTTCGAGCGGGTAGAAAAAAGCGACGCCTGAAGCCAAAAAGCCGATCGTGAGAAATATCGCAGTCAAAAGAACAAGGGGCGTTGTCTTGATGCGATCGGGAAGATTGAAGTTCATAAGGTCAATTTCCGGCGTTGCGCGGCAAGCGGGTGAGTAATCTGACAGGATGACAGGATAAGTTTCTTGACGGGATAACAGGATCTACAGGATGGTGTTGGGAAGTTCAGGGAACGCTGCCAGAAAGTGGCGGAGGCAAGTCTCGCCCATCCTGTTATCCTGTCCACGCTTCTTCATCCGGTGATCCTGTCGTTAAGCCGGCTTCCTGGCGCCAACCATTTGCATATATCCTAGATCCCGGGACCCATAAGTTTTCTCGAGCCAGCGCAAGAGGGGGAGCAGCAAAGATGCGGGCAATTTCACGCCGTTGTAATGCACACCCAGCTCAAGCAAGAACCCGGTGGTCCAATGGCGGATGACCGGCTCGGCATGCAGAACCTGGAATCCTGCGGATTCGAGTTGGCTGATTAACTCCGGTTGGGTGTAATAGTGGCGGACATGATATCTCTTACGATGGATGTCCTGAGTGCCGGGCAAGAGCTCGCGTAAGGCAAAGCTGTCGGTCGTGAAGACCAGGGCGCCTCCGGGCTTCAAACAACGATGAGCCTCCTTCAAGGCGTGCTCGCCATTGGCAAAATGTTCGAGCACACTGACGCCGTATATCTTGTCGAAACTTCCATCAGCGAAGGGGAGAGATTCGGCCGACGCGACCAGAAAACCTGTTCGTTGCGTTTTGTTGAATGACTGCGCAAGCCGGACGTGGCGTTGGCTGATATCCAATCCAAAAATGGTGCAGCCAAATCGCTGGGAGAGCCTGTGCGCGTCTGCTCCGGTAAAACTGCCGAGCTCGCACACACGGTCCCCGGGTTTCAAATTCAACCACGGCATCATCGCGCCTTTTTCAAGGCGGCGGTAAAAGACAAAATCGTAGCGATGGCGCCAATAGAAACGTGTGAGAAGGAACTTCCACTTGGATAATAGACTCACCAGATAATCTCCTCTTCAGAAGGGCAAAGCCCTTTGCCCCTTTACCCCTGTTGAGAGGGGAGCGGGCCGAAACCGGACCGGGTGTACTCCATGAGTTCGCGAATCCCTGTTCGCAACGGGATGTTGGGCTCGAATCCTGCGGATTTAAGTTGCTCGGTAGAGTACAAAAGCCGCTTCTCTGCCTTCAGGGCAACTGTGGCCCAATCCACGACACTGCCGTCCCCCAAATACACGGGAATGGATCTTCCAAATACCGACTGATAAACTTCGGAGGTCACACGCGCCACTTCCAGGATTGTATGACTCGTCCCCGTACCCAAATTGAAAACTTCACCGCGCAGTCTGTCTGCTGGCACGGTCAGAAAGTGTCTGATTCCTCGCGCAATGTCGTCAATATGAATGAAATCGCGCTCGTCCCTGCCTGTTCCTTTGAGCCGCAGCTCCTGCCTCTCTATCGCCATCCTGCACAGGTCATTCACCACCAACGTCCAACAGTCGTTGGTCTTGAATACAGGTTTGCCGTACCCGCTTGAAATGCGCAGCGAGATGCACTTCAGCCCGTCTGCTTGATCGTAATGGTTGGCGATTTTCTCGCCCAGGAGATGCGTCAGCCCGTAGAAGTTTGCCGCTTTGGACGGGGATTGCTCGGTGATTTTTCCCGTGTATTCGCGTCCGTAAACCTGCTGCGCGGAAAGGTATACAAATCGGGAGGCCCCTATTCTGCGGGCGAGATCGAGAGCCCTCCAGGTAGGCGCCACATTGACGGCCAGGGTCCGGGTGATGTCCTTTTCAGATTCGGTGTGGTTTAGTGAAACGGTGTACACTATCGCATCGGCAATGCAATTACGCAGGTTTGCAAAGACGGAATCCTCTGTCACATCTCCCGTGACAATGGATGACAGCTTCGCCTGCCAGGCGCCGCTGCCGGGTGGCAAACTGCGCAGGACCGCAATTACCTCGACACCGGAATCGCTCAGGTGTTCGCAGAGTTTTGCGCCGAGATACCCTGACGCTCCAAAGACTATGACTTTCATAATCGCTTCCTGGAGTTACTCATCGTTGAGTCATGACAAGCCATAAAACTTTGGAGACCCGGACTAGACCGTCGAGAGCAGTACGTAAGAGCCATGGGCCTCGTATGCGACTGAAACTTCAGTCAACCCATTCAGGGCCTGCCGCACCGCCTCGCGTCGCTCCGGTTTAGCAAGAAAGAGCAGGAAACCGCCGCCTCCGGCGCCGCACAGCTTGCCCCCTTCCGCGCCGGCCGCGATGGCAGCATGGTACCAGGCATCAATCTGATTATTAGTAATGGTGGTCGCGAGTTGCCGTTTCAGTTGCCAGCCTTCATCCAAAATCCGGCCGAACTTGGTTACATCAAACCGTCCGTTACAGGTTAATGCCTGCAGTTGGCAGGCGTGCTCGCGCATCTTCAACAAAGACTCCATCTTTTTGCTTGTATTCGACTTTTGCTCGGCCAGCACAGAGCTCGAATCCCGCTGGTGCCCCGTCCAGAACATCATGATGTTGCCGAATAAGCCGGCTAAAGCGCCATTTGCCAGGCGTTGTGGCTCCACCGTTACGCCGCCGCCAGCCTTGAAACAAAATGAATTCAATCCCCCAAAGGCCGCAGCGTACTGATCTTGTTTGCCAATGGGTTGTCGAAGAACGTCGATTTCAATATAGGAAGCTTCTTCCGCCAGTTGCCCGGCGGAAACGCGCTCACCTCGGAAGGCGTGCAGTGCGTTCAACAACCCCACGGCAAAGCTGCTTGACCCGCCCAGACCCGTCGAGGCGGGCAGGTCGGCGACCGTGCTGACGTAAATCGGCGGCTCGATTTCCAGAAACCGCAGACATTCGCGCGCGATATCGTTTTCGATTTCGTCGATCCGATTCACCTGTTCGCTCTTGGAATAGTTCAGGCGAATTTGCTCATCAAACACCGGCCCATGACGTTTCACCGTCACGTAGATGTATTTGTCGATCGTCGTGCTGAACACCGTCCCATGACCATGTTCGTAGAAATCGGATAAGTCGGTGCCGCCGCCGGCAAAACTCACCCGCAAGGGGGTGCGGGTGACAACCAATGCTGAACTCAATGTCTTCATAAGCTTAATTTGCGTCGCTCGTCAACTTTAGGGATCAGGGGGGTGCAATTAGAAGTGGAGGTCAAGATTTTTCGGCGCTACCGTGAGGTGATCCCTTTTCGTGAAATTCGTGGAATTCGTGGCGGTTTTTACTGATTACTGGCCACGAATTCCACGAATTAAAACTCTCCACCGCTTCCGAGAGAGTTAAAGGCCGTATAAATTGACTAACCGTGTTTGAGTTCCCAATTGTAGGGAATCTCTGAGGTAAAAGGGTCGAGCCGCAGCATTTCCCGGGGATCGTGCGGCTCGGTGCCGCAGTTCGCCATGATCACCATTTTGTCGCCATAAGCCTTATAGCCATTGGCAATGCCAGGCGGGATCTGGACGAGGCAATAGTTGTCCTCGCCGAAAAAGACCTCCTGTAATTCGCCTTTGGTGGGTGAGCCTTCCCGCAGGTCGTACAACACCAGCTTCGCGCGCCCGGCGATCACGGCATTATTGACTGTCATGGTCTGGTGAATATGCCAGGCCTTGACTGCGCCCGGCCAGGAACAGGAGAAGTAAATCTCGCCGAACCGGATAAAGTGCGGGTCCGTGGCCTTGAGCATGTGCATGATCTTGCCGCGCTCGTCGACAATTTGACGCAGGGGGATGATCCTGACTCCATCAATCATGGTTTGCCTGCCTCTTTCCATTGGTCCAACGCAGCGTCGTGTCCAGTTGGCCGCTATCTAACAAATAGGACAACCACCGGAGCCTGGTGAACCGCTTGTCGGCGAAGGTCTCGCGCGTGATCCCACTCGCCCGCAATGCTTCATAGAGATCTCGTGCGCCATCTCTCGTCCCCCTGAACTCGAAATCAGGGAAGACACGGGCAAATTTGCCAAAATCAGTCCTGTAGGTGCGCTGGTCTGCGCCGGGCCGTGACTGCACCTCCAACTCGCAACCGGGCACGGTTTTTACGGCAATCTCGGCCAGCTCGATAATCTGATGATTCAAATGGTCGGCGCCGGTGTTGAACGCTTGATTGTGCACATCAGCCTCAGGCGCTTCGAGGACCGCCAAAAAAGCGCGAGCAACATCCTGAACGTGAACAACGGGACGCCAGGGCTTCCCGTCGCTGTGCACGACCACGCTTCCCCGGGTTACGGCAGCGCCCATCAGATCATTGAATACCGTGTCGAAACGCATCCGGGGCGAGAGACCGTAAATCGTGCCATTGCGCAGGAACGTAGGTGAAAAGCCTTCCCCTGCCAGCTGCCCGATCGCTCGTTCGCTCTTGACCTTCGAGCGCGCATACTCTGTCGAGGGCGCCAGGGGTGACTCTTCGGTCACGACATTCGCTTCCGACATGCCATACATGATGCAGGATGACGAGAAGACGAATCGCCTTACACCGGCGGCTTTTGCGAGCTCGGCCAGTCGCGCTGAGGCCCGGAAGTTAATCTCCTCCGTCCAGCCTGCGTTCAGATTGCCGATGGGGTCATTGCTCAAGGCGGCCAGATGCACCACCGCATCGAACCCGTGCAAGTCTGCCGGTTCAAGGTCCCGAATATCTTTGCTCACCGGGGTCGTCTCGGCCAGGCCGGCCACAAGCGTGCACCGGCTGAAATAGCGGCTGTCCATGCCGGTTACCTCCCAGCCTGCCTCCAACAAACACGGCACCAGAACCGAGCCGACATACCCGTTGTGCCCGGTTACCAAAACTCGTCCTGCCACAGTTCCCCCCTTCAGCTTGTCACGCATTGTTCACCACCTCGCGGACCCTATCGAGCAACGACACCTCAGACGACACCAGCATTGACGGACACCCGGCTGCGTGAGCCGCCTGCACATCGCGCTCGTCGTCACCTATGAATGGAGTGCGGGTCAGGTCCAGGCTCAGCTCTCGCTGCGCCTGAAAGAGGAGACCAGGCTTCGGTTTGCGGCACTCACAGCCCGCATCCCAATCGTGCGGACAACAGTACACGGCCTCGATGTCACCGCCCGCTTGCTCAACTTCCGCCCGCATCCGCTTATGAATCTGTTGGAGATCGGCCTCCGTCATGACCCCGCGCCCAATGCCTGCCTGGTTCGAGACGACGATCACCCGGTGGCCCGCTTCCTTGAGGAGGCGTAAGGCCTCTTTCGCTCCGGGAAGCCATTCAAATTCGTCCCAGCTCCGGACGTAGTGCGCGCGCCGCGGCTTCTTGTTGAGAACGCCATCCCGGTCGAGAATGATGGTGGGCCGCCGGGCAAGAAAAGCTTCAGTCAACGGCAGCCGGTGCAACCCGCCGACACTGTAGTAGCGGTGGTCGGTGACGTAGGCGAGCAACTGCCGCCGCTCGGCAAGCTGGGTGTACAACGCCTCGGCCACTGAGACATTGGCTTCAGGCAGAAGCTCAATGGCTGACTTGTTGATCAAGGCATAACTGATTTCAACACCTTGCAGACCCGGGCCTGTGCAGCTTTTGTCATACAGAGCCACGTGTCCATCCTGATCCACACGCACGTTATTCCGAGTGTACCCGTCCTTGTTGCTGTATACGGTGATCATCGCAAGCGGATTAGCGGCCATGAACAGCTGCCACATTTTCTCTATTTGCATCGGCCAGTAATTATCGCAGTACAGCAAGAGGAAGCAGGAATCAAGACATGGGGCAACCAACTTGAGCCGGCGGCAAGTTTCATCCTCCACCGCCGAGACCGCATACTCTATCTTCAGTCCCCAGCGGCTGCCATCTCCGCAATACTCCTGAACCGCCTCCGGCAGGTATCCCAACAATAACAGAATGCGCTCGAAACCCTGCTCGCGAAGCTGTTCGATCTGATACGACACAAATGGCTCGCCATGAATGTCTATCATTGGCTTCGGCCGCGTGTTGGTGATCGGGCGCAGCCGCGTGCCTTGTCCGCCGGCCAGGATCACGGCCTGGGTGGGGCGTTGGGGTGATTCCCTCAGACTGTCATACGCGCCGAAACAAGAATTTTGTTCTCGTTCCAGGAGGCGGAAACCATCGTTCACTTTGGGCTCGCGCTCGACGGCACAGGTTCCTGGAGCGCCACGCAAGTCGTCAACACATGGCAAAGCAGCGAGTGGCCGCTCTCGGCTAATCCGTAGGCGCCCTTCTCGGTTGGAAGCAACAAACACTCGTCCACTTCGTCTTTCAGCGCCCCGCCGTTAAACCCTAACAAGCCAATCGTGATCACACCGCGTTTCCGCGCCAATTCCACCGCTCGCAGCAGGTTCGGAGAGTTCCCACTCGCCGAAATCACGATCAACAGATCGCCCGACCGGGCAAAATTCTCCAACTGGCCGGAAAAGACACGCTCATATCCCTCATCGTTCGCCAGCGCTGTCAACCACGAAATATTGTCATTCAAGCTCAGCACGCGCATCGGCGTGCGCCCCGGACACTTGGCGCCTTTTCCCAAGTCGTTGACCCAATGGGAAGCGGTCGAGGCGCTCCCGCCATTGCCCGCAACGTATACCATCGCGCCGCTATCGCGAGCCGCGCATAACCTCTGAACAATCCGCTCCATTGCATCGAGGTCCACTTGATGCAAGAGTCCGGCAAAGGCTCGCAGATAATCCCCCAGGCCCGCTGGCGAGGCGCGAGCGACGAGCTATTCCCGGGGCGGTATGTGAGGAGCGAGCAACAAAGCCAGCGGGCCTGCGGGGCGCAGCGGCGGGCGGGCATCTGCGGCGTTGCCGTTCCTCGGCGATGTCCGACATCGACTTCGTCGCGGCGCCTTGCATCTGCCCGCCCGGCGCTCGCGCCAAAATGTGAATTTATTTCTGCGCGAGCCCTAGGGTCGAGGGGGCAAAGGAATAAAGGGGTAAAGGGTGGTGGGTTTTAGCAAAAATGCTAACGAAAGGATGGGTCTCTCGGCCTTTAGGCCGATATGAACGCCAAGTCCTGATTCTGGTTTCCCTTTTCCCCTTTTACCCCTTTATTCATTTGCCCCTAAGGGCTTGCGCTTGCCGCCGTATTCAGGCTACGGGTTTGTGCAGTCCATGCCAGATGCCACGTGCCTTGGCAAAAACCGCTTTCTGGTTGCCTCGGAGAGACTGTACGATGAAGGCGTAAATGAGTCCAAAGCCGGCAAAAAATGCATACTTCATGCAGTCCTTGGGCTTTCCATGTCTGCGGACGAAATAAACGGAATTAATTGCTTCCCAGTACTTCCTCTGGGCGGTGTAGCCGCCGAAGGTCGCCGAGCCGCGATGCCACATCACGGCACTTGGGACGTACACCACGCGATATCCCAGTTGGACGGCCCGCTTGCAAAAA
>QHZE01000526.1 GCA_003225335.1 Acidobacteriota bacterium | reverse complement strand
AGAGCCGCACCTTCTCGGCCCTGGCCTGTTTTCCGAGCCCGAATGTGACAGTGCTTTCAGATTGCGACAGATAACTCATCCCGCAGCGGGTGAAAACATCCTGGGTCTTTCCGCCTGCGGTAACCTGAATGAGAGTGCCGAAACCGTTGCGGTTCGATCGGGAACCGCGCAGCCTGATGCGCAGGTAGCTCGATTGGTTTCCCCCGTCGTTGCGGAACAGATAGGCTGGTCCGTTGTTGGTGGTCATCAGCACATCCAGGTCGCCATCCCGGTCGAAATCGCCATACGCGGCGCCGCGCGCTACGTAGGACTTTGCCAGCGCGGTCCCGGCATCCGCGGTGACTTCGCGGAACTGCTTGTTCCCCAGATTGCGGAAGAGGTGCGTAGGCTGCGCGTAAGTCACCTTGCTCTGGACTTTGTTAATGTCGTCTTCGACGTGACCGTTGGCGACGAAAATATCCGCCCACCCGTCGAGGTCGTAGTCGAAAAAAAAGCAGCCAAAAGCAAGCGTGAGCAGGCTCTTGTGCCCGATTTCCGAAACAGGACCCTCGTCGATAAAGAAGGCGTTTCCTTCATTGTGGTAGAGCGCCAGCATCTGGTTGGAGAAATTTCCGATGATCAGGCTCTGGCGTCCAGACAGGTCGTAATCCGCCGCATCGATTCCCATGGCGCCGCGCGCGACGCCTTCTTCGGAGAAAGCAACGCCGGAAGAAACCCCGGCGTCCTTGAAGGTGCCGTTTTTCATGTTCAGGAAGAGGTTGTTTGGCTGCGTGTCGTTGGCCACGATGATATCCGGCCACATATCGTTGTTGATGTCCGTGACGCAGACTCCCAGTCCCTTTTGCGATGGAAGGTACAGCCCCGCCTTCTGGGTCACATCTTCGAAGCGACTCCCCTTGATGCTGCGATAGAGCCGTCCCGAGATCCCCTTGTAGGATTCGGGTGTGCAATACGATTTGGTCTTCCGTAGTCCAGCCAGGCAGCGCTGCCGCCGAAATCGGCACAGCCCAATCCCACCGCTCGAGTCACGTCCTTGAAGGTTCCGTTTCCCTGGTTCTGGAAAAGATGGTCCGGCCCCAGGCACGTGATGTAGATATCGTCATCCCCGTCGTTGTCATAGTCCCCAACGGTGACCCCCATGGCGTACATCTCTACCGCAAGCCCCGCCGCCCGGGTGACGTCACTGAAGGTTCCGTCGCGGTTGTTGCGGTAAAGCGCCGCCGTCGAGGGGCGTCGCTTGGGGACCGCGAAGTCGCTGCCGTTCAGCAACAGAATGTCCTGCCAGCCGTCGCTGTCGAAATCCAGGAAGGCGCAGCCAGATCCCATAGTCTCCGGCAGGTACTTTTTGCCGATGCCTCCATTGAAGTGAACAAACTTTATCCCGGCAGCTTTGGTCACATCCGTGAAGACGACCCCGTCTGGAGCAGCGAAGTGAACATTCACCGCCCAGACGCACAGGAACCAGAGGAAAAGTATTCGCCAGAGGTATCTTGCCTTTCCGCTCACTACCGTATTCTTCCGTCAAATGACAAATGGCAAATGGCAAATGAACAATGACAAATAAAGGGAGAAGTCCGGACAACGAACTGCGATTTGTCATTTTTCATTGGTCATTTGTCATTTGTTGCGAACAGCGGCGTTAAGGAGATCCACCTGAGGCCCGGACGCGCTGTGGCGCCCCGTTTGCCGTTGAAGGAACAGGCCGGGGCCGGCTGTAGCTGCTGAGAATAGCCGGCCCGTGCTCGTGGATACGCTGCCGCTCGTTGTTGTCTTCAGGGTTCTGCCTGCGGTAGTCGCCCGTAATCGCCTGCGAGGCCTCATCGGCCTTGAACCGCTCGTAGAGCGCCTGCTCGCGCTGCGCGTCGGCGATTCGTCCAGTGCCGCGACAGGCGAGCATCAGGTTATAGTGGGCCTGCAGATCCTCGGGATCGACTTCGAGGACCCGCCGGAGCGCCGCAATCGAATCGTCATAGCGCCTCTGCAAGAGGAGGACGCGCCCGATTTCGTTGAGGACCGCCCGGTCTCGCGGGTACTGAGCTTGCGCGATTCTCAGATGTTTCAAAGCATCGTCGTACCGTCCGAAGATCTTCAAGGTCTGGCCATAAAAATAGTGCGCCTTGGCGAGCTTGGGATCGATTTTCAGCGCCTTCTCCAGGGCTTCTTGAGCCCCGGCATTATCGCCGATCTGAATCCGGCAGCGAGCCACATTAACGAATCCATCGGCATAGGCCGGATCCATCTGCGCGACCTTCTGAAACACAGCCTCGGCGCCTCTCAGATCGCCCTGCAAAAGCAGGCCGATGCCGTAGTCGTTCCAGCGTTCGCGCACCTGTTTGGCTTCGATCTGCTGGGTAGCGGGGATCGGGCTGCGCTTGCCGGCCACGCGCAATGTGACGGTATCGGAAGCCATCGCCACGGCCGGCAGGTTCGGGATTTCTTTCAGAGCGCCGCTCACCAATGAAGTATCGCCGGCAAAGATCCACCGGCTGCTGTCGTACCCTTTGCCCAATGCGAAAGGGCCTTGAGACGGGTCGCGCACCCCCGCGTAGGCCCAATGGGTATTCCACCAGCTGAACTTGCGATAGTTCAGTGTTGCAGTTAATTTGATCTGCGAGCCGGCGTTTTCCGGGACCTTGAGCCGAAAGTGGGCGGTGTCCGCCGCGCCGGGGGGTATCAAGCGAACGTACAGAACGCTTCGCGCCGCCCAGGCGTTGCGCTTGTTGATGGGGTTGCCCTTTTCGTCGAGCAGGAAAGATCGGTAAAAATGCGCTCCCTTTTCCACCGGACCCCTGCCGTTATCTCCCACCATGCCACTCCAGTAGAAGGGTAAGCCTTTCTCGTCTTCCGCCTTCAATGCGAGCCAGACATCGAAGGCATCCACGGTCCCGCCGGGAAAAAAATGACCGACTCCGCGCGTGCGCACGACGACTTCCACGCGGACGCTCTCCCCGGCTCGCACGACCGCGGCGATCGGATCCAGAGGGGCCGTAAGTTGGGTCACATCGGTAAGGGCGGCTCCAACGCCCGAAGCAGCGCCCATCTCCTCCACCTCTGCAAAATGAGTCGCAGCCCGCGGTGCGGCAGGCTGGCCCGATGGAATCTCCTCCAGTCCCGAACCCTCGGCCACTCGATTGATGCCGAATATGTCGACCGTCACTTGGTTGTTCTGCAGGAACTCGATGGTTTTCTTCAGCTGGATCTCGTCCTTGTTGGCGAAGGGAAGAGCGGTGTTGGCCGCGATGAAGCGGTGATCGTGGACCCTGCCTCCGATGTTGCCGGCATCGTCGCTGTTCACGAGAGGCATGTGGCAATCGGCGCACTTCATGGCCTTGGGCGGATAGTAAAACGAGCGCGCCCCCTGTCCCGACACGCCGCTGGCCTGCCACGCGTCGTAGTCATTGAAACCTCGAAACCACCTGTAATCGTTGACCGGCTTGTCCAGGTGGACCTTGTGGCAGGTAGAGCAAAACTCCGCGGTGTCCTTCCGATGGAAGTCCTTGATAAAAGTTCGGCGGTGCGGTTCCGGGTCAATCTTCACGAAAAAGTCGTGCAGCCCTTTCAGGATCGGGTTGTCACTGGTGGCGAGATCGTGGAGGGGAGGGTACCTGATCACAAAAGCGCCGTTGCCCATGGAGTTCTTCACTTTTGAAATGGAATGGCAGGACGTGCACGTCAGTCCCGCCTGCGCCTCGGGGGTGTCGATCTGCTCCTTGATCGGCCGGTCAAAGCGGCCGTTGAAGAACACTGCATGATCGTGGCAGCCCGCGCACCACTTCGAAGGGCGTGTGCCGGTAACGTCCTGCATGTATTCAATCGATTTCCGATACCACTGGTTGTTGAAAGAGGAGAAGTGATGCGCCGAAGAGTGCCACTGCTTGTAAATGTCCGAGTGGCAGCCCGATTGCCCGCAGGACTCCGTTTTCATAAAGAAATTCGAGGGAATGAGACCCCTCGTGTTGGTTTCGGAGGCCGAAGGAAAGAACGCGGTGTTTTCGCCGATCCCTTCGCCTGCCATATCCAGGGGCGGTTCGAGCTGCTGCACGAAACGATTGTCCGGCTCGGGATGGCTCTTCTGCCAGGCAACCGCGGCCGCAAAAAAAAACGCGCCGCCCGCCAGAACGACGGCCAAGGGCTTCCAGCTCGCTCGATCCAGCGCCGCACTTCCAAACCAGGCCCGCCAGGCGAGAACCACGGTAAGGAGGGCGGCTGCCCCCAGCGCACCGTGCAGCAGAACCAGCAAGGCATAGGGCCGCGTTCCTCCAAAGTAGACGATCAGGCCTCCGGAAACGAGGGCCAGAAGCACACACAGCGCCGCCCCGATGGAGAACGCCAGATGGCTGTGTCGTTCACGCCACGCTGCCCACAACAGCGCCATACCGATCACGGAGCCGGCGGCCAGATGGGCGAAGACGTTGGTGACGTAGAAAAGCGTCGGTTCAGCGTACGCCCCGACGTATGCGCTGTTAAGAATGAGAAAGCAAATGCTGATAAACAGCAGTATCTTCAGCCCGGGTCTCAAAATCGCCTCTCTTTCAATAGCCTAATATTAGACCAGGCAATGGCATTGGGATTTCACCGCTAAGGGCCCGCCACAGAATAACATTTACACTTTGGCGCGAGCGCCGAGGGGCCGGATGCTAGGCGCCGCGACGCAGGCGATGCCGCTGTGCATCGTCCAGGAGCGCCAACAACGCAGACGGCCCCTCGCCGCCGCGCCCCTTCGGGCCAGCGGGCCTGGGGGCCAGCAGCAAAGTGCAAATGTTATTCTGGGGCGGGCCCTAAGAATGCGAAGACGCGAAGAAATCGCCAAGAACTTTTGGTTGCTGCCCGAGGGCTAAGTTTTCATGATATCACTGCATGGGCGCGCAGAACCGTTGCGTCTTCGCGTCTCTGTGGTGAAAGAGGAGTGACAATTTTCCACCGTCTCTTTTACAGGAGGGATTAGCATGAAAGGGAAGCCGGGGAGGAGGGATTTCATTATGAGGGTATCGACAGTTCCGGGTATTCTCGCCGGGTACCGGCGCGGGGTGGCTGCTCATCAACGTCAGGAAGCTTCCGCGATGATCGACGAAATTTTCGCCGCTGGAGACGCCCTGGATACGCTGCTGTATTCGCTGGCGCGATACGAAAATGTAAGCCCGTCCTTGACGTTTCGGGCCGGTTCCCGCGAAGAGGCCCGGGCATGGCAAAGAAAGCTGCGAGGCCGCGTGGTCGAATTGCTGGGCGGCTTCCCAATGGAACGGCAACCCCTTCGCGCGAAGATCCTCAGAACCGAGCAGATGGATGGCTACCGCCGGGAGCGGATCCTGTTCTGGAGCCGGCCGGGGCTGCAGGTTTTCGGTTATCTTCTCCTCCCGGCTGACTTCCGCACTCCCGGCCCGGCGATGATCTGCCTGCCCGGGCATGGGCGTGGCGTCGACGACATCGTCGGAATCGACACAGAAGGCAACCAACGCAGGCGGTACGGAGGCTACCAGAATGACTTTGCGCTTCAATGCGTCACTCAAGGCATCGCAGCCTTCGCCATCGAGCAGTTAGGCTTCGGCCATCGCCGCGACGAGGCCTCACGGAAAGGATCGGCCGAGCGCTCCTCGTGCCAGCCCGCGGCCGGGGCGGCTCTGATGCTTGGCGAGACTATGGCGGGCTGGCGGACCTGGGATGTGATCCGCGCCCTGGATTATCTTGAAACGCGACCGGAGATCGATCCCAAGCGCATCGGGTGCATGGGCATCTCCGGAGGTGGGACCGTAACTCTGTATGCTGCCGCAGTAGAACAGAGGATCAAGGTTGCGTTCCTGAGCGGCTCCTTCTGCAGTTTTAAAGCCAGTATTTACTCCTTGAGCCATTGTATCGATAACTACGTGCCCGGAATTCTGAAGGCGGCCGAGGCCTACGATATCGCCGGCCTGATTGCACCGCGCCACCTGTTCGCCGAAAACGGGACCGAAGACCCGATCTTTCCTGTGGCCGGGACTCGATTAGCCTTCGAGCGCACCAGAAAAATCTATCGAGTCTTCGGTAAGGAGGAGAATCTTGGACTCGAGACTTTCTCAGGAAAGCACGAGTTCTCGGGCAAGCAGGGCTTTGCATTTCTCAAGGCCAATCTTTAACCACAGAGGGGCAGAGGGGCAAAGCAACTACATCTGCCCACTGCCCACTGCTTTCCACGTTCTGGATCTCCGTCCTCACGACACCCGCACGAACACACACTCCCTGAACGGGTTAGCCCGGCGGACTAAGCTGACAAATACGTGGTTAAACGTCACGTTTCGATTGACAGCGATGTAGTGCAACTGTAACATAAGCCATCGTTTTGTATTCTTGAGGCCGGATCTCGATGTGGAGTGCCGCGGATGCATTAGCCGGCGGTTTTTTCATGTAGCGGGAAGCGGAGATAGACACAAAAGCGAAATTGGAAGAAGCAACAAGGAGCAGATTTTTAAATGGAAAAAGAAGTTGGGAAAGTGAAGTGGTTCAACAACGCCAAAGGTTATGGGTTTATTGAGCGAGCAGGTGGCGGTGACGTTTTCGTTCACCACACAGCCATTCAAATGAACGGTTTTCGGACTTTGACTGAGGGAGACGCGGTGTCCTTTAACGTGACCCGGGGCCCCAAGGGCTTACAGGCCGAGAACGTCACCAGAACCGAATAAGCAAGTGGACCGGGCCCCCTTTCGCGCAGAGCGGAAGGGGGCTTTTTTATTTTATGGAAACCTCCGCGCTATGTTTGGTTTCGGCCTTACCGTCCTTGCAGAGAAAGACCTGGCAAAAAATGACCAATGACAAATGGCAAATGACCAATGACAAATGAAAAATGACATACTGCACGCGAGGAACCGATCAACAAATCCCTCATCATTCATTTGACATTTGTCATTGGTCAAGACAGTCTGAGCGTCCTCCGCGCCTTGCGGTGAGAAACGTTGAGGAAAATCCTTGCTACTCAGCGAACGAGATAGATAGGTTTGCAGTGCAGCCTTTAGGCTGCCCTCAGAGCTTGCCCTCTGACGAAGCTAAAGCTGAACTCCGAACCTGTCTGTGTGCATGGGTGTTCATCGGCGGTTTGATTTTCTGCAATCGGAGTCAGAGGTTTCTGCGCAGGTAATGGCACACGGCCCAACCGAGGATGATGTTGAAGGGGAATTTGCCGGAGGTGTAATGGCCGCAGCGCAGCTCCAACGTGGAATGGGGAAGATCGAGATCCCTATACTCCTGCAGCACCTCGCGGGAGAGGTCTGGCAGGAAAGAATGATCGTAGCGCGCGTGCACCAGGAGCGATTTCTTCTCCGTTTCCACTAGTCTCTTCAAATAAGCTTTTGGGCTGATCGGCATCCAAATCTCACGCAAGTCTTCCAGGGTAACGTGACCTTCGAGCCCGGCGCGCACGTGGCGCGTGGAGATCCCTGTCCATACCACGTCTGCGAAGTAAGGAGAGATGTGATTCTGCACGCTCGCGCGCAGACGGGGATCATGAACCATAGTGATCAACGCGATGCACGATCCCAGGCTTGTGCCGAGAATGCCCAACCTGCCGTACCCCTCTGATTGCAGCCAATCGAGCGCTGCCCGGCAATCCATGACCGCCTGCCGCACGGCCTGCAACGTCCGTCCGAGATTGGGCGAAAGCATGTAGTCTGCCCGAATCAACTCTTCAGGCATGCGGAGGTCGTGGTAGGGCATGCTGAGCCGCAACGTGGACAGGCCGAAAAGGCTGAGCAGCCGGGCCAGAGCGATGTGCCCTTTCTGGGATAGGCGGTCTGCAGCGGGCTGCTGAACGTCAGGTGCGAGCCTTCCAGCCGATAGTCCTTCACCGGCGCATAGGAGTGATAGGCATCGCTCTCACGCACTGCCCGGCGGGCATAGTCGATCAGATAGGATTTCGGATTGCGGATTTCGGATTGCGGATTGCCGTCGTTCAATCCGCAATCCGCAGTCCGGAATCCGCGATTGGAGATGCCGTTCTGCAGGAATTCGATTCCCCATTCAAAAGGCCGGACCGTCCGGTTTCTGTCTTTACGGGAAAGAGAAAGCTCCCACCTGTGAAAAACAGGGGCCAGCATCGGGTGTCCGCTCACCTCGTCGTGCTTTGCGTTTTCGCGGACACATGAAACCGGTCCGGCGAGAACGCTTCCAGCGGAAAGGATGTCCTGCCCTGAACCACCAGCTCCGCAGTCAGTTTTGCCGTGATTCCGCTGAGAAGAATTCCATTGCGATAATGACCCGTCGCGTGGATCAATCCCTGCCAGAACGGATCCGGTCCGAGAATGGGGAGGGTGTCTGGAGTTCCCGGCCGCAAGCCGGCCCAGGCGCGTGTGAAGGTCGCCGATTCGAGCTCGGGCGCGAGATTCAGAGCCGCTTGCAGCAGTCTTTCAAGCGCCCCGGCGGTATTGCGCTTGTCAAACCCCGCCCATTCCACGGTCGCCCCTACAAGAATTTCTCCGTTACTACGCGGAACAAGGTAACCATCCCTCGAGTAGATGATTCGGCTTATCAGAGGGTGCTCCGCTCTGAGGGCCAGCATTTGGCCTCGCACCGGTATGACGGGAATGCTGGTCTCTTCGGTGGGGCATATCCGTGTAGTCCAGGCCCCGGCGGCGTAAATCGTGGTCCCGGAGTAATACGCACCTACCGTGCTCGTGACCCCCAAAACTCTGCGCTGGTCCAGGATGGGGGCGCGCACCTCTTCGTGCTCCCGTATTTCCGCTCCGCGGGACCGGGCCGCGAGGGCCAGGACGCGCGTCAATTGCGCATTGTCCAGATTAGCTTCGTCCGGCAAATACAGCGCATGCCGGGTGGTTGGTTTGAGGTGGGGCTCCAGCTCCCGGATCTCCTCCGGTGAAATCCACTGGATACGGATCCCGGCTTCTTTCTGCCATTGATAGCGCCGCGCGAGCACCGAAGCCTCCTCCTCCGAACCGGGTACGCGCAGAAGGCCGCTTTGGTGCCATTCGACCCGCTGGGATGTGCGTTCCTCTAATTCTTCCAGGTACCGTGGGAAAAGAGCGCGGCCCTTCAGGCAGAGGCGGAGAAACTCGTCATCCTGATCGGCTTCCGCATTGGGCGCGAGCATCCCTGCCGCCGCCGAAGAAGATTCCTGCCCGATGGTTCCTCTCTCAAGGAGGACCACTTTGACGCCCGCCTTCTGAAGCTCGTAAGCGACAGCGCAGCCGATCACCCCTCCGCCCACAACTACGGCGTCGAATCTTTTGCTCATGGAAGGAATTCTAGCATTGAGATCGCGGATTTCGGATTGCCGATTGCGGATTTCGGATTGAAGGACACGCCGAACGAAATTCAAATCGCGACATTAAACAGCCGGCGGTCGGAAATGCTAAGATTCACAGCCGCTCTTTGAATCCGAAATCCGCAATCCGAAATCCGAAATCGGCAATCAAAAGTCGGAGCAGCTCATGAAGTACCCGCATTCACAGATCAACTTGCATTTGCGCGGTT
>QHZE01000086.1 GCA_003225335.1 Acidobacteriota bacterium | reverse complement strand
CTCAGGGGTAATCCTTTTTATTTCCATGTTTTTCTCCCACTGCTCAAACTTGAAATCTTCAATTATTACTCCAGCTTGCTGTCCGTTTGCCGGTTGTTGAGAATAGGGACTTCTCCCCCCTTTGCGCAAGCGAAGATTCAACTCTTAGCGGTTCTTCGCGTCTTCGTGTCTTGGCGGTACACGTTACGGCATCAGCCGATCTCCTCGAATTCGCCGGTCGTCTTGTTCTTGCGCACGTTGTTCCAATGAAAGTGGCGCCCGTTCATAGCGATGTAAACTCCGTGCGGAAGGGTTTGGACGAAGGCCAGGGCGCTCCCGAGATTGAAAAGCCCGTCCGAGCTGCCAAACTTGTAAGGAATCATGGCTCCTGTGAGAACGATCGTCTTGTTTTGGACGGTCTTCCCCAGAGCTCGCGCCGTTTCAGCCATGGTGTCCGTGCCATGCGTGATGACGATCCTTTCTTCCTTCGCCCCGCGGCACTGTTCCGAGATGATGCGGCGCCCGGAATCCGACATGTCCAGACTGTCGATCATCATCAGGGTCCGGACAACCACAGGAACCCGGCAGCGGCCCAGGGCGAGCATTTCGGGCAGATGTGTGTCTTTGAAAAACAGCGTTCCCTCGAGCTCGTTGTACTCCTTGTCGAAGGTTCCGCCGGTCACGAATATTGCGATCGGCGCGGCACCGGCAGTCATCTTAAATTCGTACACCTTTCACCGCCACAAAGACTCTGAGCCCTCGTCGAAGCTCCGGAAGCGTGGCTCTTGCATTATAGAGTGTTTTGGCGATTGTTAGTCGTTTGGAGCTCAGCCTTCAGGCTGGCTGCAGCGCCTGAACGCCGAACGGCAGTGTTTGGAGTTAAGCTTCCAGGCTTTCAGGCTGCCGCAGAGGCAACCTAAAGCTTGAACTCCAAACAGGAGGTCAACGTGAGATTACCGCGCGCTCTAGGGCGATACGGGATCAGCCCGCGAAGTGGACATAAGACCTGAAAAGCATGAAGTCATGCCAGGATCGGGCCGATATGCCGAGTGGCCGAGTGACGGGAAGTTGACATAAGACCCCGAGGTCATTCCAGGAATCCAGCGAGGCTCGATAGGCAGCATGACGCCAAAGGCCCCCTCTTATTTCTCCTAACCGACCGGCCGGTAATGGTTTCTATTGAGGCATGGGAGGTGGTTTAATGAAGTCGAAGTCAGGATTTCTGTTCCTTGCGATGCTCCTTACTGTCAGCGTGGCGTCCGCCGGTCAGATCACGTGTTATAACGACGATTCTTTAGAGATGATCAATCAAGATGCATTGAAGGGCGGACGACTGATTGTCGATTGCTCGGACAACCCACAAGTTACGTTCGATGAGTCGGGGTCGAATAACGGCGTTTATCTTGAAGGCGTGAAGATCTATAGCGGAGGTTCTGATCCGGCGATTGAAGCACGTGTTGCGCCAACTGCTGTTGCCGTTGTGACTCAGCGAAGCCTTTATCTTTATAAGAAGGGTGAAGGACTCAAGCGTTGGTATGATTTCGGAAGCTTTAGCTTAAGGGAATTCAAGCTCTCTCGCAGCGGTAGTCTCGTGGCGATCACTTCTACTGGCGCTCTTGTGGTTAATGGCCGCGCAAACTTAACTCATAGTGAGGTAGTGGCGCTTTATGCCTCGGCGTCCGGTCGTATCGCTGCTTTGAAGGATGATGGCACGATTGTGGATGGAGATGTGGTGCTTTACGGAAAGGTCGATCCGGCAGTCGCAGTGAAAGTCGCGGCCGATGGAACTGTTGTGTGGATGACTCGCGACGGACGGATCGGATCGACACGAAATAGCGAGATTTACCGCGGTGCGGACCCTGCCGTTTCATTCAAGATCACTGATCGTGGGGTGGTCGCATACCTTACGCGCGATGGCAGGCTCGGTCGCGACGGATTTTTATTGGAATCCGGTGCTGCTCGCGTTGCAGAATATAGCATTCAGCGTTCTACGGCGGTGAGCGCAACGACCAGCGATGGCAAAGCTCTCTATTTCAGATAGGAGCGCTAATCCCGGCTTGACAGGGCAAGTGCAGAATACCCTTCGAACCACCCCCTTGATTACAATGGTGCTCCCAAAAGTGAGGCAAGCAACGGGCGTACGGCCGTTACCAGTCGACGACCGAACCGTCGTCCGCGTCGTACGATTCTTGATTGCGCCAGTCGTGACCGATCTTGTCAGCCAGAGCATTTTCGTCCAGCTCGATGCCGAGGCCGGGGCCGGCAGGCAGTTCGACATACCCATTCACCACCTTGAACGGATTCCTGATGTAACCCTCGCCTAGGCTCACCTGCTCCTGGCACAGGAAATTGGGAATCGAGGCCGCGATCTGCAGGCCCGCGGCAAGAGAAATGGGGCCGAGCGGGTTGTGCGGGGCAATGGCGGCGTAGTAGGCCTCAGCCATTCCCGCGATAAGGCGCACTTCGGTGATGCCTCCCGCGTGACACAAGTCCGGCTGCAGGATCGTAGCCGCGCCCTTCTCGAGGATCTCCCGGAATCCCCATTTCGTGAAGATGCGCTCTCCCGTGGCGATGGGCAGGTGGGTGCCGCGGGCAATTTCAGCCATGAGGTCGACGTTCTGGCAATTGATGGGTTCTTCTATGAACATCGGTTGATAGGGTTCGAGCGCCTTGATCAGCAGCTTCGCGGTCGCCGGGGGAACCGCGCCGTGAAAATCAATCCCGATGTCTCCGTCCGGGCCGACAGCTTGGCGTTGAAGCGCGAACTGCTCGACGGCGTAATCGATAAACGCCTTGTTATCGATGATGCGAGCCGGCCGTTTCTTTGCAGGCCCGGTCTTGAATGCCGTGAATCCTTGCGCCTTCCTCCGCTGGATATCCTCCGGCGTGCTGGCATGCGCATAGACGCGGATCCTCTGCCGCGTCGGTCCGCCGAGGAGCTCGTAAACCGGAACGCCCAATACCTTTCCCTTGATGTCCCAAAGCGCCTGATCGATGCCGCTGAGCGCGCTGGTCAGAATCGGGCCGCCTCGATAAAAGGCGTGACGATAAATGGCCTGCCAGTGATGGGCTACCGCGCGGGGGTCTTTTCCGATCAGATACGGCTCCACTTCCTTGACCGCCTGAGCGCAGGTGAGCGCGCGCCCCTCCGTGATCGGCTCCCCGAGACCGGTGATGCCGGCATTGGTGTGGATCTTGAGGAAGAGCCACCGGGGTTTGACCAGGAAGGTTTCCAGTCTTGTGATTTTGATGGTTTCTTTGACGGCGGGCCGCCTTTCCTGAGTGTTTTGCACGACAGCAGAGTCGCTCTCGCGGCTCGAAGAAGCATCGCCTGCCACGAGACTGGCCGTGCCCAAGCCTAGCAGCGCCGTCGTTCCCTTCAGTACGGACCTGCGCTGAATGCCTTTTGCGTTCTTCTTCACGCTTTGTCTCCTTGTTGGATATTTGCGCACTGACGGAAAACACTTCGAGATTCTTCGCGCCTCTGCGGTGGATTGTGCGCCAGCCTTTATCGCGAAGACGCGAAGAAACGAAGAATTCACTTGGAAAGTGGCTGCAGATCTATACGGCGAAAAAAGATCTCAGCTCCTTCTGATTGAAAGATAATCTTCCCCTGGGTCAGGCTGGACCGTGTGCCGACGTTGACGACTTTTCCGTTGACGATGTTGGTGATCTTGTCCCCGTCGCAGATTACTTCGACGCGGGTCCATTGGCCATCCGTGCTTTCCACGTCCTGCCTGCCCCGGAAGCCGAGCTCATCTTTCCAATCCGGGTCGCGGCCAAACCAATTGATGCGGCCTCCTCTAAACTCGCGCGCTGTTCCGTTCGGATCGTAGACATCCTCTCCGTCCCTGTCTTTGGAAGCGGTCACCGTCAGCGTGGGAACAATGCGATTCCCGTCCTTGCCGTGTCCGGCGACGAGGATGAAATCGCCGGTTCCGCCTTGGATGATCTGGAACTCGACGGAAAGCATCCACGGTCCGTTGAAGTCCGGCTTGGTGTTCCCGTCGGGCTCCTGGCAGTGCACGAGGATGCCGCTGTCCTTGGTTTTGCTCGTGCGCTCGCCCCAGGTGAGCAGCCCCCAGCGAAACTCGGCGGTCAGGTGGTAGTTTGCATAGGCTTCTTTTGTGATGAAGGCTCCCCAGTGCTGGCCGCTGACGCGAATGGCGGGCGCGCCGTCCACTTGATCCACGACGCTGAAGACCTTGTCGGGATCCTGATACTTGTCGTCCACGAGCCATGTGTAGAAATTGCTCAGGTCCTTCCCGTTGAAAAGCCGAATCGCTTCACCAGGGGTGATGGGGCCGTCTTCGGCACAAGCGGGAAGCACAGAGAAGGGGAGAACTGCATACAGAAGGATGGCCAGTCCGAATTGACGCATACCTGACTCCTTATGGTTTGCCTCATATTAGCAGGAAAGGATCGCCGCGCTGTAACTCAAACCGCAAGCCGGTGAGGACTCGTACGTCCTGTTTCACCGCGGAGGACATTGGTGCTAAGCAATGACCAATGACCAATGACAAATGATCAATGACAAATGACCAATAGAAGTCAGAAGACTGGACAACGAACGGCTATTTGTCATTGGTTATTTGTCATTTGTCATTTGAGTTCCCCCCGGGGGATTGAGTCGATCCGGCGGGGAAGGGAAGCTCCCGATCAAGGACTGGCGGCCCGCAGACCCGCCTTACGGGCACATCAGGAATTTTGATGCTAAGGTCTTGACATCTTAACATCACACGCATACATTTTTATGCGTGCCTCGAACCACTTTGATGATCGAAGACGGAGTGTTTCGTCAGCTGAAGAAGAAAGCGGCGGAGGAAGGAAAAACCTTGCAGGCGGTTGCCAACGAGTTGCTACGCCGCGCGCTGACGCTGCAGGTTCGAGGCGGATTTCGATTGAGGCTGCAAGGGTGGAAAGCGACGGAGCAACCCGGGGTTGATATCCTGGATCGCGACAAGCTCTTCGACCTGATGGATGGGCGCTAAGTCATTCGATTCCGTATACGATGATATACGAACCCATAGCCTTGCGAGAGAGTCCGCGAAATGCTCGCACGAATTTGCCACGAATTTCATGAATTACTCGAAAGACATTCGTGCGAATTCGTCCAATTCGTGGCCGAGTTTTTTTCGTTGATGCGATAAGGTTGTGATCGAAGAAGGAGGCCATGATGATAATACATCATCGAATTTTCGGACTGGTCTACTAACTCATGCGTGCGGTGGATACAAATGTATTGGTTTACGCCCACATCACGTCCAGCCGCCACCACGAAAAGGCCCGAGTGTTATTGCTCGAGCTCGCGGAAGGCGCGCTGCCGTGGGCAATTCCATGGCCCTGCATCTACGAGTTTCTGAGGATAGTCACGCACCCGCGAGTGTATCATCCCCCTTCGCCTGTCCAGGTGGCTCTTGCAGATCTCGGCGCCATACTCGAGTCCCCCTCGCTGATGCTGTTAAGCGAAACACCCCGTCACGCACAAGTGATGACGGCTCTGATCGGGCACTCAGGGGTTACCGGGAATCTCATGCATGATGCCTATATCGCGGCGCTCTGCATGGAACATGGTGTGGCCGAGCTAGTCACAGGCGACCGCGACTTTTCGCGCTTCCCTTCACTGAATATCGTGAATCCCTTCTAGAATCCTCTGAACTGCGGGTTAAGAGTTAAATGTTTGACAATAGTTACAATAGATTTGCTCATGTATTACACGAATCTTTTCCGAGACAACAGGGGCGCCGGGAAAGTCCCGCGCAGCATTCACCGCGAAGCCGCGAAGCAATCAGAAGCTTGGTGATTCTTCGCGTCTTGGCGGTAAAGCAGTTACGATTTCCGGATTTCCGCTTTCCTGCGGGAATTGCCTCTCCAGAAAATCGCGGTCCCTATCGCCACCAGCAAGGTGCAGAGTCCGACTACCTTGACAACTGCCAGGCCCTTGTTGGGTTCGTTTTCAGGAGGGATGACAGAGAGCATTATGGAGACGGCGGTTGTTGCAAACCCGAGGCTGGCCAGGACGATCGCCACGGGCTTTCCTCCGGGAACCCGGATCGCTTCCGGCCCGGCCGCTTCCTTCTGCAGCCGTATCATCGATCCGAACAAGAACAGGAAGGGGATGAAGTAGGAAATCACGCTCATGCTCACGAGCGCATCATAGGCCCCCTTGACGCTCGTCCCGGCTTGCCCAAGGAAGACGAAGAGAGCGGCCACGAACGCCTGGAGGAGCAATGCCACATGCGGCGTTCCCCACCGTGGGTGGAGGCGCCCAAAGGCCGTGGGCAGAAAACGGTCGATTCCCGCCACGAAGGGGAGGCGAGACGTGGCCGCGAGCCACGCGCCCGTGCCTCCCAGGCCGCTGAAAGCGATCAATGCCGCGGCGATCGGCGCGATGCCCTCGATCTCCAGCCGGCCCGCGGCTTTTTCTACGGCCTGCATGGCTCCCTGAAGCTCGCTTACCTCCTCTCTGGGGAGGGCAAGAAGCAGGCAAAACGTCGCCAAGATGTACGTGACCGTGATCAACCCGCCGGCGAGAAGTAAAGCACGCGGGATATTACGGCGCGCATCTCGAATTTCGTCTCCCATGACCGGCCCGGATTCGACGCCGGCCAGCGCGAAAGCAATCGTGGACCAGAATATGATGTCTCGCAGATTCACACTCGGGACCAGAGTCGCCAGAGTTATCGGAGTTGCGGCGCCGAATCGAGCCCAGGCAAAAAGTCCGATGGACACGAGAATCAGCGCGGGAACCCACGTGGCGACCGCGCCCAGGTTGTGGAGCCATTTGCCTGTGTCCAGCCCCACCACATTGAGGGCCGTCGCGACGGCAAGACCGATCAGGGAAACGCTGATGAAATAGGCGCTGCTGTTCGACAGATGTTGCCACCGGGTTCCGCCGATGAAGATCGCGTTGCCTGCCGTGAAATACAGGAGGGCCGGAAAGTAGGGCAGATTGCAGGACCAGTAGGTCCACCCTGCCATGAAGCCTGCAAAATCGCCGAACGCGCGCCGGCTCCAAACGTAAAGGCCACCCTCTTGGGGATAACGCGACGACAGTTCGATGACGCAGAACATTAGGGGAACATAGAAAGTCGCGCAAGCAAGAAGCCAAATCACGAGAGCGCTCGGCCCTGCCGCTGCCGCCGTTGCGACCCAGCGTATGCTGAATCCCGTTACAACGAAGAAGAGCACCAGGTCTCCGAAACCTAACGCTCGCCGCAGCTCCCCTCTTTCCTCCATCATTGGGTTCAATCTCTTGTCAGACACGAAGTAAAATCCTCAATGCCTTGTGAGACACGGATGAACAAAATGCTTCGTGATTCTTCGCGCCTTCGTGGTGGATCGGGAGCCGGGTTTACCACGAAGGCGCGAAGACGCGAAGAATCGCCAAGTTCTTGGTTGGGACTTCCAGTGATTTCTCAGGCTTTTAGGCTTTATTACGTTTAGATACGAAGTTTTTCTGTGCTATAGGCACGAACTATCGGGGTACAAAGGCGACGGCGCGTGTAGGGCTGCCGCTTTGGTCCGCCACCTTGATTGGGAGAGCGATATAGAAGGCGCCCCGCACGGGCAGTTGATCCAGGTGCGCGAGCATCTCCTCCCAGCTCATGCCGTATTTGAGACCCGCTACGTGGGTTTCCTGGCCTGCATCAGCCGGCCCCATGCTGGGGCCATCCGTGCCGAGATGCCACACGCCCTTGCCGTGCAGGTACTCCATCGCAGCAGGTTCCGGGGCGGGCCAGGCAGGGGCGGACCTGACGACGACGGGATCAAAAGTCAGGCGGCGTCCTTCCGGAAACGGCTTGTAGTATTTGTCGGTGTAGCCGCTGCGAAACAGAACGACCTCGCCCGCCCGAATGGGGCCGTGTGTCTTTTCCCATTCCTGGATATGTGTGACCGTGATGCGCGGGCTTTGGCCGGGAGGGGCCTTGTCTAAGAGCGCGGTCACATCGATGACCACCGCGGGCCCCATCAGGCGCTCCACTGGATATTTATCGCCTGTGACGCGGCCCTGTTCGCCTGCGTAGGGGAGCCCGCTGTCCGGTGGCGGGATGAAATGCGCCGGAAAATCGACCTGGGTACCGGTGTGCTCATCTATGATGTAACGCTGACCATAATAGGGACCTTCGCTCGGAGCAATGACCTGCCCGTATGCGTTCCGGATCGGCACAAACCAGTTGAAGGTCCAACGCTGGAAACGAGGATTGTCGGCCCAGTTCGAAGGCAAAGTTTCGCTCACGGTCACCGTCAGATCCACAATGCGGGTTTTGGCCAGAAGGGAAGCCCAGTCAGGCGCGGTCTGCGCCTGGGCTTTCGGGGTGACAACCAGCAGGACCAACAGCATCGCTCTCACTTTGGGGACCTCCTGTTCTCAGGTTAGGAGTTCAATCGCCTAATCCACCACGAAGACGCTAAGGCGCGAAGGATTTTCGCAGTATTTGCCGAGCGGCCGGTCAGACCGAGGGCAGCCGCGATCAACGGAATGACGCAGAGGACAGCCCGGTGCGACGCTTCCGGAGTACGGAACATGGCAATGAGCTTACATCTCCCGGGCGGTTTGAGAAAAGTATCTAATCAAGTTTCTTCGCGCCTTCGAGTCTTCGTGGATTCGGCGCAGCCTTCACCAGGAAGGCGCGAAGACACAAAGGTCGTGAAATCCGTGGCATCTGTTGTGTTTCCTTTTCCTCAACATCAGATCCTTAAGAGCCGATATGAACTCCCGGATGCATGACACTACGCAAGGGGAACCCCCGGCCTCGTGGGCGAATGTCCAGCCGCATCTGAGGCAAGACAATTACATGCTTGAAAGACTTGGGAAGTACATCATTCTCGGGAAGCTTGGAGAGGGCCCGCTGGGCGCCGTGTACCAGGCTCAGGATGCGGTTCGATCTCTTCCCGCGGCGATTCGCATCCTTCCGGAGAGTTTTGCCGCGGACCCGGCGCTGGAGGCGGCGATCTACCGCGCGTGCCGCGCCGTAGCTGCCATCCAGCACCCAAACATTGCCGGTATTCAGGGCGTAGCCGAAGAAAAGAGCCGGCTCTATATTGTGACGGAATGGCTTGCAGGCCAGAGTCTGAGGGCCTTGCTCGACGACAAGACCGAGATTTCTCTGGAAAACAAGGTGGCCAGCATGATTCATGTGGCCGAGGGGCTGGACTATGCCCACAGGAATGGGATTGTGCATCGTGGCCTGCGTCCCAGCAATATTCACCTTACACCTGAGGGAATCATAAAGATCCGGGACTTCGGCTTTTCGGTCAGTCCGGAACCGGATGATGCGCATCCTGGTACGCCCGTTTACCTCGCCCCGGAGTTGATTCTGGGTGAGGAGGGGGGAGAACGGGCGGACATTTTCTCAGCCGGGGTCGTCTTCTACGAACTGCTGACTTCCGTCCACCCTTTCCACAGCCGGCAAGGTCCAAACGCACTGCAGGGTGGCCTGCATGACTCCGAAATCAGCACCGTCGAGGCGTTTCCCGATCTTCCTCTCGGCTTTTGGCCGATTTTGCAGACCTGCTTGCAAAAGAATCCCAGCGACCGGTACGCCAACATGGGGGAGGTGCTTGCAGCCTTCCGGGAATTGTTTGAAGATCTCGTCGAAGGCTCCGGGCTGATGCGGAAAGAGCTCCAAGGGGCTATGCCGCTCCTGAAGCAGGCGGCCGAAAAGCGAGGCGCCGGCATTAAGATTGCGAAGCTCGCGAGAGACGTCGAGAGAGCGCTGGCGGACGAGACCCTGGACCATGGTTCACTTCAGGCACTGACGCTCTCGCTTGCGGACCACTACCCGCTTCTGCGCTCCGCCGGGGAGAGCACGCCAGGGCGCGGGGTGGGGCCCCTGGTGGTTCCGGTCGTACTTCCCCTCAAGGTTCATGCCCGGCCTGCGACGAATAGGGGATCCGGCACCGGAGTTGCGGAGCGGCCTGTTGTTCCCTCGTTTCCGAGCGAGAGCGTCCTGGAAACGCCTCCCATGATCGAGCGCTTCGATGGGGCGCCCGCCGGAGCAGCGCCTGCCGAAACCGGGGAGCCGCGAGACACGGCATCGGCGCCGGAGAATCCGGAAGACACGGGAGACGTGCACGGCCGGCCTCTGCGGCAACTCCCGGATTCCTCCCGGAAGCCTGATAACGGTTTCGCCGAAACGGTAAAAACAGACTCGTCCGCAGCGGAAGCAGCCAGACCAGAGCCGCGGATCGAGAATCCAGGCAGAGACCACACGAAGACGGCAGGGACCTTGTGGGAGAGCCCTGAGACGGTTCCCGCCGAGCCCAAAAGGCGCTGGACGGATCGCGTCCACCAGGCGCGCGAAACCGCAAAGAAACATGGGTGGCTCAAGCCGCGAATCCTGTTCGGAGGCGCTGCTGCAGCTCTTCTTGTTCTGCTGGTTCTTGGCTCGTGGCCTCGCAATAGCTCCATTCCCCGCTCTGTTCACCAGTCCGCGCTTGGAGCCGCGCGCCTCAGCCTGAAGCAGAAGCTCTTCGACGATGCCATTGCCATGTGCGAGACGATCCTCGCGCAGTCGCCCGATAATGAACAGGCCAGGGCGATACTGCTGCAGGCCGTGAACGGCAAGAGGGAGTTGCGCATCGATTTCTTGCTGAATGAGGCCCAGACTCTCCGCTCCGAGGGCCGTACTGACGAAGCGAAGGCCCGCCTTGGAAATATTCTGGCCGTCGATCCGGCCTGCCGCCCCGCGCGGGACCTCTTGAACCAGCTGATGGGCTTGCCGGCACAAAAAGATCGCGATCGAGAGGTTGGGAAGTGGCGTGCCCGTGTCTCGGCTCTGATCCAGAGCGGGAAGCTCGCGCGGGCGAAGGCGGAGATAGACAAAGGCGAAAAGCTCTTTCCAGGCCGCCCTGAAATCTTGGAGATGCGGAAGGAGTGGGCCGCAAAGAATGCCGAGATGCCTCCGCAGTCCCAGGGAGCGGCAGTCCAGGGAAACGCGGGCAAAACAGATGAGACGTTTGCGCGCCGCGTAGACGAACTGTACCGGCGGGGAAACTACTCCGAGGCGCAAAGGGTTCTGGACCAATGGACCGCTGAGAATCCGAAGAGCAGACAGGCACAGGCGCTCCGGTACCGGACCGCCGAGGCGCAGCGCGTCTTGAAGCTGTATGAAACCGCCCTGGGCGAGAAGCGCAACGATGACGCCCTCGCCGAAGTTGCCAAGTTGGAGAAGATCAATCCGGCCGATCCCAATCTCACCGGGCTTAGAGCGCGTGTGGGATCCGGAAAGGCTTCAGGAAAGGCCCTGGTCACGGTGTACCGCCTCGGCCAGCCCGCGGTTGTAACGCTGGACGGCCAACCGATTGCATCAAATGGAGAGGTCGAGAACCAAAGCGTTGCTACAGGCAAGCACGCGGTGGCGGTGAAGGACAGCGGCGGCAAGCTCCTGGCATCACAGAACCGCGAGTTCTTGGACGGCCAGAGCGTGGTTTTCGTCTACGATTCTGCCAGTCTACAGCTGCGTGAAATGCGCGACGCCGACCGCGATCTGCTGAACCGTCGAAAAATGGAGGAGGGCGCGCATCGATTCCCCGTAGAGCACAGGCACGCGTGGCCTCGAGGCAAGTGCGAAGGCGACCTGATCCTGAGCTACTACGATGTGGAGTATCGCCCCAAGTCAGGATCCCACGGTTTCCGAATTCCCTTCCGCACCCTGAAGCTGGGCGTGGACAAAGGAAAGATCGACGTTCGTTACGCGGCGGACAATCAAGAGCTTCGTACTTTCGAAAGCCCGGACTCGAAACTGGCTGAGGCTGTACGGCAAGCCTGGAGCAAGCTGGAGAGTATGAGGAAATGATCCCTCGCTGCCTTATCTCCGTGCCTCCGTGTCTCCTATGAAAATACGGGAGGGCACGACTTCAGTCGTGCGAATTCAGCCCCAGCGGGGCGAAGGGAGATTAGCCGGGGGTGAGCGAAGCGAACCCCCGGATAGAAGAAGAATAACGATATGCACACCGGCAGGGGTTGCAGGAGCTCCCGCGCCCCCGCCGGGGCGCGTTGGTCACGCAGGCATGGGTTCCAGGGGTTCGCAAAAGGCGCTCATCCCTGGCTAAGTTCCTCGCGTTCGGAGCGGACCGCACGACTGAAGTCGTGCCCTCCCGGTTTTCATTCGCAGTGGGGAGCCGCGGGATCATGCAACCTCTGTGGCTAAGATTGGACTTGAAGAGATACAAAGCGTTGCTTACCCACGTTGAAATTCTTTCTCGGCGCTTTTTGTGACCAAAGAGTAAGATTCAATAAACGATCTTCAGGGAGACGACCCATGCGCAACAGATTGTCCATGCTTCTTCTTATGGCTTTTGTCTTCGTTCAGGGACTATGCCTCCGGGCTTCCGCCCAAACCAACGATTATGACGACAGCGCACCGGTTCAGGTCGGGTTTGTTGTGATCACCCCCCCTGCTGGATTTGCCGGGGAATTGATCGTCTTTGAAACATTCGGTCTGAACCAGGGAGGCACCCAGATTTATCAGGCTGGCATCATTCCCGGGGATTTGACGACGGAAGCAATGATTTTTGTAAACAAGTCGTCGCGTCTGTCACGCGATGTCGGCTTTGCGCTTGTCAACCCGGGGGCTGTCCAGGCTAAGGTAACCATGATTCTCTGGGACGCCAACGGGATATTTGTCGGGACGAAGATCATCTTCGTTCCACTCCGGAATCAGGTAGCCCGGTTTGTGAGCGAGCTTTTTTCGGGCGTCTCAGTCCCGGACGAGTTTACGGGGACGCTCACCCTCGAGTCGGATAGTCCTGTTGGGCTGACCGTTTTGCGCCGCCGCGGCCCGAGCTTCAGCACGATGCCCATTACGAACCTGTCGCCTTCAAAGGAGATCCCGGTTATCCTTGTTCAAACAGGATGGGACCCCATTGACCACTCGTATGAACCATTTGTCCAACTCAATCTTTTTTGCCACGTTAATCCGTCCGGGCGGCGTCTTCACACTGGCGCCGCGGGACGCCAACGGCGACAGTCGCTTTTAGACACTTACGCGTTCCAGCCGGGAGTGTGTCTCTCGCATGAGAGTGTTCAGTAACGCGCATGAAAGGAGACGCGCACGCGGATGCGCGCGGATTCAAAACCGCTTGGGTCGGCGTCCATCGGCGTTCTAAGTCAGCTGTCAGGGTTTCCGAAGGCCACCCGCCCCTTGGCCAGGAATCTTCGATTCGATTTTGCCTCGCGTCAGGATGCCTGAACTGGATGTTGTCGTTTGCGGCCTCGTTGTTGCCGACATCATCGGCAGGCCGATAGACGTGACCTGTCCGCCCGCACGCGGCGGCCTGCGATTAATAAATCAGATTCAGCTTTTCACCGGCGGCAACGTTTGTAATGTCGGTATCGCGTTGGCGAAGCTGGGAGCCCGGGTCGGCGCCATCAGCCGGGTCGGTGATGACCGTTGGAAGGATTTCGTGCTGGCGGAACTTCATAGATATGGAATTGACACACGCGGCATCCGCGTCGAACGGGGAGCGCAGACTTCAGCGACAATCGTTTGCGTAGACGAGTCCGGGGAACGCAGCTTCTTCTCCGTTCTGGATTCAACTAACAGGATTACTTCGGCCGACCTGTTGGATAACCTTCCGCTCCTGCGCCGGTCCAGGATGCTCGCCTTAGGCTACTACGGCCTGCTGCCCTCGCTCGAAACGAATCTGCCCGGGATTCTCGCGGCGTTGAAGAGGAAAACGCGGTCGGCGAAACGGCCGGGCGGCATTGAGATTGCGCTCGATACAGGCGGCTCGGCGATCCACGGCGGCCGGCTTCCACGCCTCGGGCAGTGCCTGCGATTCGTGGATTATTTCATCCCCAGTCACGACGAGGCCCGCGCGCTCACCGGCGTCGAGGACCCGCGAGAGATCCTTGATGCCATCGAACAGGCGGCGGAGGTCGTGCCCAAAGTCATCGGCGTCAAACTCGGCGACCGCGGCTGTCTCTTGCGGGAACGCGCGGCGGCACAAGAGAGCGCCTCGCCTTTGTGCCCGGGGGAGCATCTTATCCCCGCCTTCCGTGTAAGGAACGTTGTAGATACCACGGGCGCGGGGGATTGTTTCTATGCAGGATTTCTCGCTGCCCTCTTGCGGGGATATTCCGCGGCTGAAGCGGGACGTTTCGCGAACCGCGTTGCCGGCTGCTGCATTGAGAAGCTTGGCGCTACCTCTGGCGTTCGCTCTTTCCAGGCTACCCGAAAAATGCTGTAGGTTGAGTGCCTCGCGTTTCCTTCGTGAGGTTCGGAGTTCAGGCTTGAGCCTGCCGTGCGCGGTGCAGGCGCGCGGAGGTGAACGATGGCGGACTGGCTGATACCGAGGTGGCTGCAGGTTGTGTTGCTCGCGGCTCTCGCGGTGATTATCGGCCTCGGAAAGTTGGCGCGCAGGAACCCCGGCGTCGCCTGGCTGCAACCGTTCCGCCTGCCCGTTCTCGACCAGGGGCGCAAGGAGGAAATGGCCGCTCGGTCGTGGGCGATGACGGGCCTCGAGCTTCTGTTTATGGGCGTGGTCTGGCCGCTAGGCGGCTACGCAGTGTCCATCATGGTATTCAACCCGCTCTCGGTGCGAGACCAGGTCCTGTGGCTCTGGAGTGTCTCCGCCGTGTGCATCGCTGGAGGCGTCTGGTGTCTGTGGCGCGCGACCCGCCTCCGCCGCGGGGCGGCGCGCGACCGGGGTCGCTGACGAGCCCGTTCGGAGTTCAGGCTTTAGCCTGCCCAGGGAGTTTGATACTCACCGTAATCTTGGTATAGCCAGTGAGCACCTCATGCCGCCAAGTCAGTCACGGGCGAGACGCCCGTGCCTCGATGGCTTCGTGGCATGGCCGTCCCGCCCGTGGGAAGTGGGAGCCGCGAAAAAATCGTAGCGCCGGCTTCCAGCCGGCAGAAGGCCCATTGAAATGCAACGACTTATATGCCGGCGAGACGCCGGCGCTACAATTTTTTACGCTCTGCGGTATGAAGTCACTCGCTATCAATAGCGAGCTACCTCATACCTCCAAGTCAGTCACGGGCGAGACGCCGGCGCACGTTAGCTTCGTGGCATGGCCGTCCCGGCCATGTGAAACTTGACCGATCTGTGAACTTCGTGTCCACCAAGAGGACCTAGCCTAGTTTCTGGCGCGAAACCAAGGACCCCGAAGGGGTCAAGCAGGACAGCCCAGGGCGCGAGCCCTGGGTTCAAGGTCCAGATTGCGGAAAGCCCTGAAAGGGCGGCGCAGGGAGTTCGATCTCAACTCCAGATAAATGCTCGTCATAAGGCGCCTCTTTGATGCCGGGACCAACTGCATCGCCCCTTCGGGGCTTCCCTTGTTACTGTGCTTGTTCCCAGGGCTTGCGCCCTGGGCTTTCCTGAGTCGCCCCTGCGGGGCTAGTTTCGCGCCAGAAACTAGCCTAAGCCTAGCCTAAAGGCGGGCGCCCCAGTCTTGCTGCGGCGAGGAGGAGCAGCGGGATCAGCCGGTCCTTCCGCCGGTGCGGTGCTGCTCGTACGAGTGCCGGCGCGCGCTCCATCGCGCGTCGCCGTACTCGCCCAGGTCGACAGTCCCCTGCATGACCGCGCCCTCGACACGTCCCCGGAATCCATAGGTCAGTTGTGTCCCCTCGATCGGGTGCGCGGCGTGAAACTCGACATCGCTCCCCTCGACCCAGCCGTCGAGTCTGCCCGAAGCGTAGACTCCCTGGTGCGTGCCGACGAGCTGCTCGCCCGCCTGCTCGAAAAAGAAGGTGTGGGCGGAGCTGCCGAGGCGGAACTCCAGTCGCGCGTCCCAGCGCCCCGCGATGGCGGCGGGCGGGCCCGACGGCTTCGCGCGCTCGGTGATCTTCGGCGGGTGGGACAGCACCTCGGAGAGCCGCGCAGCGACCACTGCGTCGTCGCCAGGGTGCATCATCCAGGGCACGACAGTCACGGAGCTCGTGTCGATCCCTTGGCGGCGGGTCCCGCTCGAGCCTGCCAGGTTGATGCGCGGGTTGCCGTCCAGAAGCAGGTCGAACACCTCGCGCCCGCTGATGCCGAGGCGCGCCCCGTCCCATCGGATCCGCAGCGAGGGCGTGTTGTTCGAGAGGCCGGAGGGCTGGACGACCTCGGTAGTGACGCCGGCGGCCTTCTGGACGCTGCGTGCGATCGTGTCCAGGTAGCCCTCCCATGTCTTCCACTCGGCCTTGTGGTCGCGGCCGTACCAGCACTCGACGGCTGCCAGCATCCCCATGATCTCTTCCTTGCCCACTTTGAGCGAGCGGCCGAAGGCGTGGTGCGGCGCGCTGTTGATCCAGGCCGCCTGGCACAAGTCCTTTCGCCCGAGGAGCAAACCTGCGCACTGTGGTCCGCGCAGCGCCTTTCCGCCGCTGTAGGCGACGAGGTCGGCGCCGCGACGGAAGTGCACTTCGGGTGTCAGGTTCTCGGCAGCGGCGTCGACGAACACCGGCACGGCGCGCCGGTGCGCCGCCTTCGCGATCGGCTCGAGACCGAATGGACCGGTGTCGACCGGGTCGGCCAGCACGTAGATCATCGCGGTGCGCGGGCCGACCACGGCCTCGAGCTCCTCGAGCGTCGCGGGCTCGAGGATGCGGACTCCGGCCATACGGACGGCGTGGTCGTAGACGTTCCGCGAATGACGCGGGATCACGACCTCGTTTTTCATTCCCTCGAGGTTCGGCAGCCTCTGCATCCTCTCGGGGTCGGCGCCCGCCACGCAAGCGCAGGTCGCCAGCGTCTCGGCGGCGGCGCAGCCCGCGGTCACGATACCCCACTCGGCGCCCGTGAGCTGGGCCAGGCGGCGCGACACCGCCTCCATCAGCTCGTCGAGCTGGACGTAATGCCGTGACGCCTCCTCCATCGCCTTCTTCACCTCCGGAAGGCTGGTCGAACCGCTGATGATGGTGAACGTGCCGCGGCAGTTGATCACGGGGCGCACGCCGATCGACTTGTAGATGCCGGGCCCGATCTGCAGCTCCGGCACCGCGGCCGCGGCTGCCGCGTTGGACCCGACCAGTGCCGCCCCGGCCGCGAGGCCCGATTCGAGAAGCTCACGACGGCTCAGTTCGAAGAGATTCTTTTCTGCCATTGCATTTCCTCACTCGAGCCGGAGCTTCGATCGTTCCGCCGATGCGAAGCTCCGGGATGACGAATTTCGTGAAGCCGTCGATGTTCTCGAACGGCAACCACCCGCTCGCTCGGGCTGAACTGCGAACGAGATCCCACGAACTCATTTGTGCTAGGTACATGATCTCATAAACTAAAGTGCTTTTCGGCGTTCTTCGCGTCCTTCGTGGCTTCGCGTCTTCGCGGTGAAAGTCCAGCCCGGCATTCACCGCGAAGACGCGAAGTGCGCGAAGAAAGACCAGCGAATGTACTAAGCCGAAAACCCTTTGCCGTGAATGACTGGGATCACTCGCTATTTCTTGTGGCCCTGTCTGCACGTCTCGCGGACGCCGCTGTTACCAAGCTCACAAACTGGTCAAATTTCGTCGGAGAGGCATGGTTGATAAAAGAGAAATGGAACAAGCGCTGTTGATTAAACTCTCAACTGCGCTCCTCCCTTAATCCCAAATCGGCAATCCGCAATCCGCAATCCGCAATCGGATCAGGCGCGGATGCGGGCGCCTGTGGGATCCCACAGCGGCTCTTCATTGACAACAGCTGGGATGCGTTCCCCGAGGAGCTCGACGTCGAGCACGGTTCCCGCGGCTGCGTGCTCGATTGGAAGATAGCCGTAAGCAATGCTCTTGCGCACGGAGTAACCATAGCCGCCGGAGGTGACCCATCCCAAGACGGGGTCCGTGCCGCCGCACCGGATCGGTTCGTTGCCAATGGCGATGGCGTTTCCTTCAGCCAGCGTCAGGCAGCACAACTTGCGCCTGAGCCCTTCTTGTTTCTGCCGGAGGAGCGCCTCTCTGCCGATGAAATTTCCTTTGTTCAGCTTGACCGCAAACCCCAGCCCCGCCTCGAAGGGTGTATAGTCGGGACCGATATCCGCGCTCCAGTAGCGATATCCCTTTTCCAGCCGCAGGGAATCGATGGCGCGATACCCTCCCGCCACCAGGCCCTCCGGCTCTCCGGCTTCCCAAAGCACGTCCCACAAACGCTGGCCGTATTCCATGGGGCAGTAAAATTCCCAGCCGAGCTCGCCGACATAAGTCACGCGGAAGGCATACGCCGGAACGTCGCCCACGGTAATCTCCTGCATGGTCATATAAGGAAAGCCGGAGGTCGAGATGTCCTGCTTTGTCAACTTTTGCAATATCCTGCGCGCCAGTGGGCCCCAGAGGCCGATACAGGCAAGGTTTGACGTCACGTCTGCGACGGAAAGCAATTCGGGCATATTGATGCGAAGCCACGAGAGGTCGTGCTGGCCGAAGGCCGTGCCTGTAATGATCAGGAAGCGGTCGATCTCGAGACGTGTGATGGTGAAGTCGCACTCGATGCCGCCGCGCGGGTTGAGCATGGAGGTATAGACGATGCTCCCCGCCGGCTTGTCGACATCGTTGTCGCAAAGATACTGCAGGAAGGCGACGGCCCCGTGACCGCTCACCTCGATCTTGCTGAACGAGGTCTCATCGAACAACCCCGCGCGCTCGCGCGTGCCGAGATGCTCGACGCCGATGGCCGGCGACCAGTGGTGTCGCGCCCAGCCTGAGGGCTCGTGACCGTGTGTGGCTTGCTTCTCATAGATCGCATACCAGTTCGGCCGCTCCCACCCCGTCTTCTCGCCGAACACGGCGCCCAGTTCCTTCTGGCGGTGGTATGCAGGCGAAAGGCGCAGCGGCCGGGCAGAAGACCGCTCTTCGTTGGGATAGTGAATGTCGTAATACTTCGAGTAGGTTTCGATGGTGCGAGCCACGACATAGGGCTGCGCCGTGTAATTCGACCCGAAGCGGCGGACATCGAGGCGCCACATGTCCCATTCCGGCAGTCCTTCGACGATCCATTCGGCCATGACCTTGCCCACTCCCCCCGCCCCTGCAAGCCCGTGCGCGCAGAAAGCGGCCGCGACCCAGAAGCCTTTCACAGCCGTCGGGCCGAGCAGATACTCTCCGTCCGGTGTGAAGCCTTCGGGGCCGTTGAGCAGCGTTACTGCTTCGGCCGACTCCAGCACGGGCACGCGCCGGATGGCATTCTCCAGGAGGGGCGTGAATCGGTCCCAGTCCGGCGGCAGCACCTTGCTGTTGAAGTCGCCGGGAATTCCGTCGAGGGCCCAGGGCGCGGGCGCCCGCTCGTAGCCGCCCGTTATCAAACCGCCCACCTCCTCGCGAAAGTACACGAGAAGATCGGGGTCGCGCATGGTGGGAAAATCACGCCTCACTCCCTCGATGGGCCGCGTGATCAGGTAAAGGTGCGCCATGGGAACCACGGGCAAGCGCAAACCGGCCATCCGGGCGATTTCGCCGGCCCATTGTCCGGCGGCGTTTACGACGACTTCGGTTTGAATGGAGCCCTTGTCCGTGCGCACCTCGTGCACGCGGCCGTTCTTGAGCCCGATAGCGTGAGCGCGCGTTTGCGTGAAGAACCGGGCCCCGCGCTGTCTTGCGCCCGCCGCCAGCGCCATCGTCAATCCTGTGGGATCGATGAAACCGTCGGTCGGCAGGTACACCGCACCCTGCACGCCATCGATCGACATCAATGGGAAAAGATGCAGCGCCTCCCCGGGGCCGATCAATTCGAGGGGGAGGCCGAACGAGCGCGACAGCGCGACCAGGCGCCTCAGCTCCTCCATACGTTCCGGAGAGGATGCGAGCCGCAGGCTGCCGACCTCATGCCACTCCGGGTCGTGACCGGTCTCCGCTTCGAGCTGCCGGTACAAGTCCGTGCTGTACCGGATCATTCGCGTAAGGTTCACATTGGAACGCAACTGGCCGACGAGCCCCGCGGAGTGAAACGTGGACCCGCTGGTCAGCTCGCTGCGTTCAAGAACGGCGACCTCGTTCCAACCCATGCGTGTGAGGTGGTAGGCAATGCTGCAGCCGGCGACTCCGCCGCCTATGATGACGGCCCGCGCATGCATGGGCAGATCAGCCATTCCCGGCCGCCTCCCGCAGCCATCGCTCCCAGCGGCTGTCCTTCAAGTTGTCTGCCAGCCGGCGAAAGTGCCGGTCTGCGTAACCGCGAAAGTCGAAGTCGAGATCCGAGATGCCGCACTGCACCTGCCCCCACATCGCCTCCCGAAAATCGGACATGATCTTCATCAGTTTCAATCTGGCTCTCTGGTAAGGACGGACGTCTCCGAAGTAAGAGCGCAACAGCAATTCTTCGTGATCCTCGTGGAAGCATTGATTGGCACAAAAGTTTGCCAGATCAAAGAAGATGTCGCCCATTCCCGCGTACTCCCAATCGAGTATGCGAATCCCGCCGTCATCCAGAAGGTTCTCGTTGACCAGATCGTTGTGACAGGGATGCGGCGCAACAGGACTTGTCAGAAATGCGATTTCGATCTCATGCATACGTTCCATGAGCCTGTCGAAGCTTGGGGGAAAAGACACACCGTATTTCTGCGCGGTCTGCGCGTAGTTTTCGACTGTGCGAAAAGGAGAGAAGGCGCCCGGAATCCGGGGCATTCCATGAATCCGGTGGAGCGCGCCGGCAATGCTTGGAATGTTCTCCGCGCGACGCATCTCATCCGATGGAAGCGGGACCCCCTCTACGAAACGCGTCACCAGGCATCCTTCGGGGCGTATGAAGCAGAGCACCTCGGGGCCGATCCCCGCCGCGGCAGCCGAAAGGGCGGCGGCGTATTCATGCTCACGGTCGATCCCCAATAGATGCGTCCCGGCGCCAGCCAGTCGCAGCACGAACGGCTCCCCATTGACGCTGATCTTGTAATTTTTGTTTGTGATCCCGCCTTTCAGGCGCTCGACCCTCAAATCGAGCGCTCCCGCCCAGTGCGGAACGCGCGCTATGGCTTCTTCCAAACTCATGCTCACATTCACACGCCCTCTTTCACCACGGAGACACGGAGACCCATTAAATTGCGGATTTCGGATTTGGAATTAATGAACAGTTTCTGTATTAGGACAATCCGCAATCCGCAATCCGCAATCCGCAATCAAAGGGTCCTCCGTGTCTCCGTGGTGAGGCTGTGTCCCTAAGGGCTCAGTGAGCTCAGGAAATCGCGAACGACTTCTTTGATGTCCCGATGCTCGCCATCCACCGCGTAATTCATGCGGCGCATGGTTTCATCGGAAATCTTCCCTCCCAAAGCAGCCAGAGCCGGGCGCAGCTCAGGATGCGCATCCAGAGTCTGTTTGCGTACGAAGGGGACAGCCTGATACGGGGGAAAATAGCGGCGATCGTCTTGCAGGACGAACAGGTCCAGAGCCGCGATCAACCCATTCGTTGAGTCCCCGGCGATCAGATCCACCTTTCGTTCGGCGAGGGCGCGATAGGAAAGGCCCAGATCCATGATCCGCGGGGGTTCCGAGAACTTCAAATTATAGGTGGCTGCGAGACCGCGGAACCCGTCGGCCCTTTCCATAAACTCGGGACCGAAGCCGGCCTTCCACTGGGGAGTATAAGCGGCAGCCTGGCTTAACGTCTTGACGTTCAGGCGCCGCGCCGTCTCGCCGCGAATGATGATCGCAAAAGTGTTGTTGAAGCCGAGCGGTTCGGCCAGCTCCACTCCGAAACGAGACAGATACGCTTCTCGCGTTCTGCGGTAAACCTCGCCGGGA
>QHZE01000525.1 GCA_003225335.1 Acidobacteriota bacterium | reverse complement strand
ACCCGGGGCGGTATGTGAGGAGCGAGCAACGAAGCCAGCGAGCCTGCGGGCCGCAGCCCGCAGGGGCGCGGCGGCGAAGGGCGCGTATCGGCTTCGTTGCCGCTCCTCGACGATGTCCGACATCGCCTTCGTCGCGGCGCCTCGCATCTGCCCGCCCGGCGCTCGCGCCAAAATGTGAATTTATTTCTGCGCGCGCCCTTAGCGCCTTCGCGGTGAAACTGAGCCCGAATTAACCGCGAAGACGCGAAGAACTCAAAGGGCGCCAAGACCGGGATTCTTCTGCGGCCTCGGCGTCCATCGGCGGTTTCAAACTCCCGCACCTGCTCCATTCCTCGCCCGCCAAGCATTTCCTACGGGTCCCGCTTCTTCTCGCCTGCCAACCCGCTCCGGGCCTCGAACTGGGCCAGCGCCTGTTGGTCCTCCGCCGTCAGCTTCATCGGGAAACCCAGCGCTTCACCCGTCACGCTCCGCGCGGTGATCAGCGAGTGGAGGATGGACGGCGCCAACTCGACCTCAACCCCGTTTGCCCTGCAATTCGGACAGGGGTAGAGGTATCGATACGGGGCATCCGATCCCAGCAGATCCACGGCCTTGCCGTCGATCACAATCCGTAGCGTCGGAAGTCCCTTGATCATGGTCAGGGGACCGGGCTGCGCCTGGAGGAGGAGTCGGCTTGGCGGACCTTTGGCCTCCAGGGTCCGCTTGTCATCCCCTCGATGCTGGAGCTGCCCCGGAAAGAAAGCCTTGAAGACCAGGGTGGGCAGCGACGGCTTGCCGGCCGGGTCCTCAGGGATGAGGCAAACCCAGATCTCCGTCGTGTTAAACAATTCGTAGTAAAGGTTGTCGACTTGCCTCACGCCCGGCACCAGCCACCAACCGTCGCCCGGCCCCTGTGCCAGAAGAAGACCGATCACTAAAAACAGCCGTACGTCCACGAGATCACCTCACGACTGGCAACACATCCACTTGCTGGCATGAGAAGCACCTCATCTCCCACTCGTTCCAACTGATGTGTACACAAATACTATGACAAAGCATACACATCGCCTTGATCCCGGAATGTGCGGGGTCAGAATGTGACCCGCAGGCCGCCGTTGATCACGCGCCCGTCGAGCGGGGCCCAGGCGTCCACGGTCCAACGGCCGTCGGGCGCGCGCGCGGGCCGCACCAGCCGTTCGTAGCGCGTCTGCCGGATGTTTCCGAGATTCTCGGCGTTTACGAAGAGGCGGATTCGTCCGAAGCGGCGCTCGAAGAGCGCGCCGAAAAGGAGGTAGCCTCGCCCTGTGACGCGGAACGGGTTTTCCTCGAGCGGCTGCCGGGTGGTGTAGTACAGCTCGATCCCGAAGCGCCCGCGGTGCTCGTTTTCCCAGATTGCGTTCAGGCTCGACTCATTTCGAGGCGTCAGCGGCACCTCGCGCCGCCCGGGCCCTTGCGGGTCTTCTTCTGTGGAGCGCGTGTAGGCGTGTGTGGCAAGGAGCAGGAAACCCTCGATCCTGTAACGGACAAGGAGCTCCGTGCCGAGAGTGCGGACGGGGCCTCTCGCGTTGGCGATCTCGATCGCACCGGGACCGGCGATGCGGCGCTCGAGCGGATCGTACACGCGCGAGCCGAAGACGGTCGCGACGATCTCGGCGGGCCCGCGCGTCCAGCTCCCGTCGAGAGACGCGCTGCGGGCGCGTTCGGCGGCCACGTTGCGAAGCGGACGCAGGCGCGACAACCCGGTCTCCTCGGTCTCTTCGATGAATGGTGTCGGCGCGAAGAAACCCGTACCCGCCGACAACCGCGCTGTCCAGCTCGTTGTCGGCTTCCAGAGCAGGGAGATGCGCGGGCTCGGGAATGTGCCATACCGGCTGTGCCGGTCGATCCTGGCGCTGATGCCCAGTGTGAGATCGGAAGTGAGGCCGATTTCATCCTGAACGAGAAGACCGGGCGTGGTGAAGTTGTAGTCGAAGGAGGGAAGATCGCGGGCGTCGTACCGGTCTTGCTGGAGCGCTCCGCCGACGAGCCACGTGTGGCGCCCTGCCGTTCCCAGGAGCACAACCTCACCAAGCCAGGTCGTGCGGGCTCCGCGCTCGGTCACGTCACCGAACAGGCGGCGTTCTGCGCGACGCGACATGGATCCTCGCAGGGTCAGCAGCCGGTCCTTTCCGGCCGGCAGCCGCACCACCGTGCCGCCGTCGAGCCGCCGCGAGTCGATTTCCTCTGGAAACGGCAGCCCGTCGGGAGCCCTGGAGCCGGGGAGTGTGCCGCCCTTCCGATCCTCAGCCATCGCGCCGAAAGTCGCGAACACCGACCGCCCCCGGCCGTTCTCCCAGAAAAGGCGCGGCCTGAAGACGCCGCGGACGAATGCGGGCAGGTCGGCCCAGCCGTCGTGGTCGAGGTCCTGCCTTGTCTGGTTGTGGAGTCCGCCGAGAAGAGTGAAAGCCCAGTTGCCCCGCGGCGGCTCGACGAACCAGAAGGTCAGGTCCGTGGCCTCCTGTGTGCTTCGGTTGACGAGAAGCTCTCGCTGGCGGGAGAGGGGGCGCTGGGACACCAGATTGATGACGCCGCCGAGCGCGGAGGGACCATAGAGCGCCGAGGCCGCCCCCTTGATGATCTCGACCTGGCCGAGGTCGAGCGGCGGTACCTGGAGCAGGCTGAGAGAATCGCCCTGAAGGCCGTACAGTGGCAACCCATCCGAAAGGAGCTGTGAATAACGGCCGCGCAGACCCTGGATTCGAACGTTGGCTGCCCCGAGCGCAGGGGCTGTTGTCTGGACGCGCAGGCCCGTGGTTTCCCCGAGGAGCATGGCCACGCTGCCCGGTGTCATCAGCGCTTTCTCCTCGATGTCCTCGCGGTCGATAACCTCGATGCGCACCGGCTGGTCTTCAAGGCGGCGCTCGGTGCGCGCGGCCGTCACAATGACCCGTTCCTCGCTGGTGATGCGCGGCGTCAGCTCCACCTCGACATGCGTCTCCTGCCCGGCATCAATCCGCACATTTATCGTAGCGTTGTGGAAGGCTTCCGCGGAGACCGTGACCGACCAGGTTCCCGGGGGGAGCGAGAGGCGGGCGCGTCCCTGAACGTCGGTCCGGGTTTCCTGCGCTTCGGCCCGAACGTCGGCCCCGGCGACGGCACGGCCTGCGGTACGTACATCGACGACCAGCACTCCCTGCGGCGGTTGCTGGAGCATCAACAGAAGCAGAGCCACTGTGAAGGTGAGAAGATTCAACGGGGCAATCCTATGGGCTATTTCGAAAGGTTCATCAAGCAGATATTACCCATAAGGGTCTCGGCAAAGTCAGCAACTTAATTTCTTGAAAATGACAAGTGAACCAATGACAGCTCGGGCTGGCGGCCGTCGCTTGCCTGGCGGGCTACGTCCCGGCCGTGCGCGCCAGCCGCGCCGATCCGATGCGCGCGCTGCGCTACGAATGAGAGCCGTTGACTGATGAAGTAGGACGCGGATCAACGCGAATCTCGCGGATCAAAAATCCAAAAAGATCCGCGTGCGTCCGCGTAATCCGCGTCCTATCTGCGCTGGCGGTGGTGTAGGGGCGACTCTATGTGGTCGCCCGCCAATAATGGAGGGGACTCGCGGGCGGCCACGCAGGGCCGCCCCTACGAGTCGTGGACGTTTTCGCACGTCCTAGCTAGTTTCTGGCGCGAAACTAGCCCCGCAGGGGCGACTCAGGAAAGCCCAGGGCGCAAGCCCTGGGAACAAGCACGGTAACAAGGGAAGCCCCGAAGGGGCGATGCAGTTGGTCCCGGCACCAAAGAGGCGCCTTATGACGAGCATTTATCTGGAGTTGAGATCGAACTCCCTGCGCCGCCCTTTCAGGGCTTTCCGCAATTTGGACCTTGAACC
>QHZE01000524.1 GCA_003225335.1 Acidobacteriota bacterium | reverse complement strand
GGCGGGCCGGCATCGAAGCGACGATCAGCACACTCAAGCATCCATTTTCCATGGTGCGAGCGACCTACAAAGGGGACTATGGATTTCAGCGCTACGTGGGTTGGTGCGTAATTACGAAGAATCTGGTATCAATTGCCCGTGCTCTGGTGCGACGAAAGGGCCAATGTCCAAGAAGTTAACTGACCGCCGGCGGAACCTCCTGCGCGAGATCCAGCATCTGGCAGACAAGGCGATCTTTGGGACGCTGTCGGAGAGTTATCGTACCTGCGGCCGCGCCGGCTGTCACTGCCAGGGCCCAGGCCCCAAGCATGGTCCTCATCTTCATGTCAGCTACCGCGGCGACGAGGGCAAGACCACAGGCTACTACGTGCCGAAAGCTGCCGAGCAGACCGTGCGGGAAGGGGTGGCTGCCTGGCAACGACTGCAGCAACACCTGAGGAAGCTTGCCGAGCTGAACCAGGCGCGCACTCTGCGGCAAGCCCGGGAGGAGCGCTCGCGATGAGTTTGTGGCTGATTGTAGCCCTGGCCCTGTTGGGGATTGCAAGGGCCTATGTGGCCAGGCCACTAGAAAGCCTGCTGCATTGGGGTGGCGACGCAAGGCAAAGGCCGCAGGAGATAAACGACGCGGATGTGTGCGTCCTTGTTCATACAACTAATACGTATCTCTGTCGGCATGAAGTCCTGGTTACCGCGGTGATCGGCACGGAGATCATCTTCGCTGGTCAACTTCTTGGCCATGTCGTAAGCCCACGAGATTCTCGCAACGAGCTGCACCAGCTGGCCCGAGCAATGCACGACCGCTCGCACTCCCTCGCCGAGATGGTCTGGACAGGTTGCAGGAGAGGAAACACCGAAGGGAAGGTCAACGCCTGCCCTGTTGACTGGAGCTGCGACGGGGTCCGCCGTTTGGAGGGATTGAATCGGGCCCGCACCCGATGCGTGGGGTGCCGCCCGGGTGGCCCGGCGGGGCGAGGCGTTTCAGAAGGGTGTTTTGCAACAGCCTTTAGCTAGTTATTCATATCGGCTGAAGAAGAGAAACATACTGCGACCGCTTCGCATTCGGGTGTAACTAGAAGGGGGAGTTACGTTCGGGTTGCCGGAGTTATGTCTCGGTTCGCACTCGCTGGAACCGTCGTCAACGTCATGCACGATCCATCCTGCGAGGAAATGCATTTTCGGGAGGGTTACGCTGATCGGCGTTGCGACAGATTTTCTTTATGTAGAGCACGATTACGCTGAAACAGTTCGTGGAATTCGTGGCAAGTCTTTCCGGCCACCAGGTTCCTCCGCAAACTGACGGATTGTATTGGCTCAAAGCCACAGAATTCTTTGCGCCTTCGCGTCTTCGTGGTAAAGACTGCGCCCGATCCACCGCGAAGACGCGAAGACACGAAGAATCGCGAAGCGTTTTCCATCGGTGGTTCGCTCAGGAGACGATCGAGCCCCCGCAACTCGACCCCGCGCAATACTTCCAGGTCCAACATCTGGTTAAAATCGCAATCGTAGAGACGGCCATCCCATCCCACCGAAAGAGTGTTCCGGCACATCAGCCCCTCGACTGCGGCCGGGTTGAAAGCGTTGACCAGCCGTTCCATGTAGCCTTCCAGATTTCCGGAACGGATCAGGAAATCGAGGAAGCGGCTGATCGGCATATTCGCGATCGCGTACAGATGATTGAACGAGACGTTGAACTTTTTGAGAAGGGTGCGGCGGAAATCGGCTTCAACCTGCTTCTGTGCGCCGGGCAGATAGGCGCCCACCGGATTGTACACAAGGTTCAAGGTGAGAGGAGATCCGTCTCCGCCATAACCGAGATGGTTCAACTTTCTGAGAGCTTCGATCGATCGCTCAAAGACGCCCGATCCGCGCTGGAGATCTGTTTCGCGCTGTTGGTAATAAGGCAACGAGCATATTATTTCGACCTTATTTTGCGCGAGGAACTCGGCCAGGCCAGCCTGGCTCGGCAGCAGCAGGACGGTCAGGTTGCAGCGATCGATTACGTGCCGGCCTCGCTCTCGCACCTGCTCCACAAACCATCGGAAATGCGGGTTCAACTCCGGCGCGCCGCCTGTTACATCGACCTTGGGAATACGGATCCGGTCCAGGGCGTCCAGACAGAGCTCGAACACCGGGCGCTCCATGATTTCTCTCCGGTCCGGTCCCGCGTCTACATGGCAATGCGCGCATGTCTGGTTGCAAAGTTTGCCCACGTTGACCTGGAGGATTTCGATCTCCGCGGCCTGGAGCGACAGGCCGTGCCCCTCCAGTTTTTCCTGGAACGAAGGAACGGGAACGCTCTCCAGGATCTGGAGCTGCGTCCCGGCGCCGGCCAGAGGGCTTTGACGCTGACGAAGAGAGCCTACCGACATATGAGCTCATTTGTGCGAGGTTTGGATCTCAGCCTTCAGGCTGCACTGCCCCGAGCAGGCTAAAGCCTGAACTCCGAACTCAGGACATTTGCAGCTTTTCCACAATGTTGCGCATCTGCACGCCGTGGACCAGTGATGCGCCCCCCCGGATCGCGGCCGCCACATGAACGGCTTCGGTCATCTGCTCCAGGTTGGAACCTTTCTCGAGACAGACCTGGCTGTACGCATCGATGCAATAGGGGCATTGAACCGTGTGCGCCACGGCCAGGGCAATGAGCGCCTTTTCCCGCTCCGTCAGGGCTCCTTCCGCAAAGACGGAACTGTACCAGTCGAGGAATTTATTCCAGAGCTCCGGGCTCTCCTTCCCGATCTCCGGGAACTTCAAAAGATCGCTGCGGTGATAATAATGTTCCATTGCGGCTCCTTCCGTTAACCAACGAACCTGGACGCCGTTTTCGTCCAGGCAACGTCCCGTGTGTGACTCCCTATATTTCACACCGCGGCCACGGAATCAACTGGTGAAATTCGGCGAAAGCAAATTCACCACAAAGACACGAAGACACAAAGATCCGCCAGGTTCTCGTACGTGTGAATCTTCGTGTCTTGGTGTCTTTGTGGTGAAAAAAATGCGTTACCGCTCGATTGGCACTTGCGGATTAATTCGTGAAATTCGTGGCGAGTCTTTCGACGGGCCTTGGTCGCTCAGGGAGGCAGCGCGAAATAAAAGGTCGCGCCCTGGTCCAGGGCGGCTTCGACCCAGATGCGCCCGCCGTGACGCTGGATGATGCGCTGAACGATGGCAAGGCCCGCTCCCGTCCCCTCGAACTCGTCCGAGCGGTGGAGCCGCTGGAAGACGCCGAACAGCTTGCCGACGTAAGCCATGTCGAAACCGGCCCCGTTGTCTCGCACCACGTAAACCTTTTCATCTTGTTGTTCCTGGCAGCCGATCTCGATGAGGGCTCGCTCGCGCCGGCGCGTAAACTTGAACGCGTTGGACAACAGATTCACCCACACCTGCTTCAACAACGAGGGGTCGCCCATGCAATCGGGCAAAGGCTCGACGCGCACTTCGACTTGCCGCCCTTCACGCTCGCGGTGCAGCTCATCGAGCACTTGCTGGACGAGGGCGGCGGCCTTCACTCGCTGCTTGGAGATGGGCCGGTGGCTCAGCCGGGAAAAGGCGAGAAGGTCGTCGATGAGCTGGCCCATGCGCCGCGCATTGGCCGACACGGTTCCGAGCATTTTTTGGGCCTCGGCGGAAAGTTGCGGCGCATGATCCGCTACCAGTATCTTCGAGAACCCATCGATGGCGCGGAGCGGCGCGCGCAGATCGTGCGAGACGGAGTACGAGAAGGATTCCAGCTCCTTGTTCGCCGCCTGCAGATCCTTGTTCGCGGCTTCCAGGGCGGCCGTGCGCTCGCCCACGCGTTGCTGCAACTCTTCGTTTTCCATCCGCAGCCATCGCACGGAGAGAGCGCGCGCCAAGACCGGCAGGATGGCGCTCAGTTTGAATGGCTTCAGGATGTAATCGAGCGCACCCACCTTCATGGCTTCGACGGCGGTGTCGATGGCGCCGTGGCCGGTCATGACGATGCCGACCAGATTGCCGTCGACCTGCTGCGCCGCGCGCAGCAGGGTGATGCCGTCCATTTCGGGCATCATCAAATCGGTGAGCAGAAGGTCGAATTTCTGCGTGCGCAACGTGGCCAGGGCCTCTTTGGCCGACGTGAAACCGGTCGTCACGTAGCCTTCGTGTTCCAGTGTGTCGCACAGGGCCGCCATCTGCGCGCTTTCGTCGTCCACGATGAGCAGTTTCGCCGGGGGAGCGGCAATGTCGGACATAAGCCTCCGTAGTACTATTTTCGGTCAAATGACCAATGAAAAATGACAAATGGCAGTTCGTTATCCGGACTTCTGACTTCTATTTGTCATTGTTCATTTGTCATTGGTCATTTGTCATATCTCTCTCCGGTACTCTGCGGCTGGCTGCTCATGGCGCTCCGGCCTGGGCGGCCGTGGTTGTCAACTCCGCCAGCGTGGAGCGCAATTCGCGCAGCTTGGGCGGCTTGTTGAGCACGCGGTCCACGTGCGGCGGAATATCGTTTTCAGTGACCAGCCGCTGGCCCCAGCCGGTGAGCAGAATCACCGGCGTGGCCGGCGCGGCGCTCTTGATCGACGCGGCCACTTTGCGCCCGTCCACGTAAGGCATGCCCAGGTCCGTGATCACCACCGCGAAAGGCTCGCCGCGCGACAGAGCTATGGCAAACGTGTCAATGCCCGCCTGCCCTCCATCGGCCGCGCTGACGAAGTGCCCGTCGCCTTCCAGCGTATCCCGCAGGGACTTGAGGAGCAGCGGGTCGTCGTCCACAATGAGGATGCGCAGGCGTTGCGCCGGCCGCACCAGCCTGGCGGGGTGGACAGACGGCGCGTCACCGGCCGCTGACGAGGAGAAAATGAGGCGCACGGTGGTGCCCTTGCCACGTTCGCTCTCGATTTCGATTTCGGCGCTGTGGCGCTGGACCATGCCATAGACCATCGCCAGGCCGAGGCCCGTTCCGCGCTCGCCCTTGGTGGTGAAAAACGGCTCCAGGCAGCGCCGCTTCGTCTCCTCGTCCATGCCCGCCCCGGTGTCGCAAACTTCCAGGTGCACGAACGCGCCGGATTCACGCTCGTCCTGGCGCGCAACAGCGCGCGTGCGGACCGTGAGCGTGCCTCCGTCCGGCATCGCGTCCACGGCATTGAAGATGAGATTGGTGAGAGCGTCGCGGATTTCGCTCTCAGCGCCCGGGAGCGTGGGCAAGCCGGACGCCAACTCGGTTTTGAGATCGATGACGGTGCCCCGCTCCTGCGGCACATTGCTCCAGCGGGCGCGCGTCAGGTCGATGACTTGCCTGGCCACGCGGTTGAGGTCGATGGTCGTGAGAGCCAGTTGCGGTTCGCGCCGGCGATAAAACTCACGCATACGCGCGACCGTCTCCGCCACATCTTCGATGGCGCGTTGGATGGTGGTGAGGTAGTCCCGTGCCCGGTCGCTCAAGCCGGGTTCGCGCTCC
>QHZE01000493.1 GCA_003225335.1 Acidobacteriota bacterium | reverse complement strand
ATTCCATCGCGAAGGATAATCAGAATTTGATGTTCCGACAGGGACGCGGCGTTCAGGGCAGTGACCTCTTCGATGAAGGTCACGGGGATGTTTTCGCGGACAAGAGCATTGATCAGATTGTCACGGATGTAAACAGGGCTGTGGTAACGATCACCGATCAGGGCAAGAGCGCGAGGCCTTCGAGCCGTTGAATACACCGCGGAATCGCTCTTCGCCGAAGCTCCGAACGTAAAAAAAAGAACCAGCGTCATCCATAGTATCCGCATCGATTCCCCCCACCTTGAGATTGTCAGGCCGGCCGTTTAGACGGTTTACCACCCAATCCGGACAAGCCGGAACCAAACAGGAAGGACTCACCGCCGAGACGCCGAGGACGCAGAGAAATTTTCTTTCGGCGCTCTCCACGTCTCCGCGATGAGAATGCTGCCGGGCATTGGGCATCAAACATCCTATTATTGGGCCCTCAGATGCAACATCGTACCCTCAGAGACTCTACGCCCCGCGATATGGATTTTTTGCTGAGGGCTGAAAGCTGACGTCGGTCAGAGCCGAACTTCCTATGGTTGCGGCCCGCCCGCCGCGAGAGTTTCATGACAAGATCTTACACCCATTCCCGTCCATATCCCGCCTGGAACCCCCTGAACTGTTAGGCATTTCGGTTGGACACAGGGTACCCCGAGATATCCGCTTACCGCAGTTCGATCTCGCCATCCACTTCGCAGATGAATCTGTCACCAAAGAGACTGCAGTCGTACTTGCTGCCTCCCTTCATCCCCTCGAAACGACCACTTCCATTGAAGTAGACCGCTGTACCTACGCTGTGTCCATTGGCTACCTTCCCTGTCCATTCTTCGTAGTAGGAGGCCCCATCCTCAAAAGTAAACTTACCATAGCCGTGCTCCTTGCCGGTCCCATCCTTGCGGTAATCTCCGGTGCCCCAGATCTCAATCTTGTATGGAGGTTCCTGAACTCCCCTGCGCCTGATTCCCAGACCCTTAGCCTGGAAAATGGCGATTGTGTGGCCGGGTTCGTCCCCTACCTCGAGCTAAGCTCCCAGCGCCCTTTCAGGGAGCCTATCTGAAAAGAGACGTTGGCGTATTCATGGAATCATGTACTTGGTGACTCGCATTTTTACTTGCACCCCCGGTAGCCGGTAGGGTCGAGAACTGGCGCGGCAGTCATGAGGAATCCTTAGGGTGTTGATAGAAGGCGTTCATGGGGAATCCTCCAGTTGGTTGGTCCTAGCTTAGCCAAGCTAGGCGGAAGCATAACACTCATTTGCAATTTTCAAGGGGGTGACATCATGGAAACAAAACGGCCAAAGGCAAAGATGGCTGGCCGGTGCCGAATCGTATGCTCTCCGGCCGTCCTTTTCTGCGCGCGTTCCGGTTAAAGAAGTCCGGCAGTTTATGGCTACTATCGCTACTTTCCGGACTCGTCTGGGTATAAAGTGTTCGCGACATCTGCCGGTCCGGCAGGGGTCGGACCAGGCTCGGGAGGGGCTCGATGCACCTGAGACTGTGTTTGCTGGCCGTCTGTGTAATACTGGCCGCGCCGGATGTGTATGCGCAAGGGAACGCGACCATCGTCGGCATTGTCAGCGATACCTCCGGAGGGGTGGCGCCCGGAGCCGAGGTCACACTTACAAACGAGGGTACCGGATTACGGGCAGTTACCACGACGGACGCCGGCGGCCGCTACAACTTCCAGCGCCTGCCTGTAGGCAAATACCGTCTGGATGTCGCGTTGACCGGATTCAAGAAGACTTCCCAGCCGGGAATCAATCTGACGGCCGAGCAGTCGCTGACCGTGAATTTCTCGCTTCAGGTGGGCCAGGTCAATGAAACAGTCGAGGTGTCGGGGCTGGTTACGGGCCTCGAAACCGTTACCTCGACGGTCAGGACTGTGGTGACGAATCAGCTCATTGAGGATTTGCCCCTGAACGGCCGCAACGCTCTTCAACTGCAGACCCTTATTCCTGGCGCCGTGAATCAAACCGGCGCGCGAGTCAGCCTGTCGCAGGAAGATGGGGTATCTGTCAATGGCGCGCGCGGAAACGACAACAATGTGCTGCTCGACGGGGGCCATAACAACGATGTCTATGACGGCACGCCGACGTCAACACCCAACCCCGATGCTCTTCAGGAGTTCAGCGTGCTCAGCAGCAGCTTCAGCGCTGAATACGGCCGCGGGGCCGGATCGCTGGTCACCGCCGTCACCAAGTCCGGCACCAATCAGTTTCACGGCTCCGTATATGAGTATCTGAGGAACGACAAACTGGACGCAAGATCGTTTTTTGGGCATGCGGGACTGGTGACCAAGCCCACTCTCAAGCGGAACCAGTTCGGGGCAAGCCTCGGCGGACCGGTTATCAAAGACAAAACATTTCTGTTCTTCTCCTGGGAATCTCTAAGAGAGCGCAGCGCGACCACGAATACGGGCCAGGTATTACCCACGCCGGCGGAGCGCGCCGGGGACTTCTCCCAGACCAAAACCAAACCTGTCGATCCGGTCAGCGGCGTGCGCTTCCCGGACGACCGGATTCCTGCCAGCCGTTTTTCGAAAGCGGCGGTTGACATAGGGAACCTGCTGTTCCCCCTCCCCAACATCAACGGCAATCAGTTGATATTCAACGCGCCGGGCAGCGACACGCGCAACCAGTACGTCACGCGCTTCGATCACGCGTTTACCGCCAACGACCGTGTCTATGTCAGTTACTTTTACTACGACACATATACAAAGGCCAATGCAGGCCTTCCGTTATTCAACGGCTTCAATAACTGGACTAATAACCACATCGTTGGCAATTACACGCGAATCATAACGCCAACCATCCTGAATTCTCTTACGTATACGCTGAACCGTCTGGCCTTCGTTCGGGCCGCCGCTCCGATTCTGCCGGACAAGTTTCCGGGCGAACCGCCGAAGATCGCGCCCGGTCTGCGCTATCAGTACTTCGGAGTGAAGACCACGGCTCAGGCCCCGCAATATCCGTACAGCACAAGATTAGGCTCGTTTGCCGGTTACTTCGGCACGGGCGGGAACACGTACTTCGATGTGGTTCCATTCGCCCATGAAATCCGCGATACGCTCGCGTTTACCCGAGGAGCGCATTCGATCCGGTTGGGCGTCGAAATCGCATTCAGTGACGCAAACCGGCATGAGGTTTTTAATGCCGACGGCGCTTCGTTCAATTTCGGCGGCACACGGGCGGGCAATGGATGGGCGGAGTGGATGCTCGGGCTGCCGACGAGTTTCCAGCAATATTCGACTCTCCGGTCCGACAACATCTTCAACACGTTCGCGGCTTTCGTTCAGGACGATTGGAAGGCCCGCCCAAACCTCACGGTGAATTTTGGCCTGAGATACGAGCCTTACTTCGGAATCCACGACGGGAATAGCGAAATCATTGCGTACCGCCGGGACCAGCAATCGGCCCTGCTTCCGAATGCGCCGGCAGGACTGTTGATTCCCGGGGATCCGCGAGTCTCTCCGACAACTTACAACAAGGACTGGAACAACCTGGCGCCGCGAATCGGCTTCGCGTGGCTGCCATTCGGCCCCAATTCCACGACGAGCATCCGATCGGCTTACGGCTTCTTCTACAACACGGAGCGAGGGTATCTGCTGAATGAAACCCAGTTGAATCAGCCGTTCGTGCTCAATGTGTCGATCCCGAATCCGTTTAGTTTCGAAGATCCCTGGAACGGTTTTCCGGGAGGAGACCCCTACCCGTTTACGGCGCCTGCCGACGCTTCGGCGCGCAAGGCATACAAATTTATCCTGCCCATGCCGATTTCACGATTTTTCGATCCGAACTCCGCGACGCCTTACAACCAGCAATGGAACTTTACGATCCAGCAGCAGCTGCCGGCCGAGTTTGTGGTGTCCGCCGGCTACGTCGGATCCAAGGGTACCCGGCTGTGGCTGAACCGGGAAATCAATCCCGCGATCTACATTCCGGGCAACGGTCCTGACGGCAAGCCGCTCTCGACCGCGGGCAATATTGACGCCCGGCGGCTGAACACGAATTTCCAGGGGATTGATGAAGCCGCCACCACGGGAAATTCTACTTACCACAGCCTCCAGGTCTCCGTGAACCGAAGATTCACCAAAGGGTTTTACCTGATGACGAACTACACCTGGTCGAAGGCGCTCGACTACGAGTCGCTCGATCGAAACGCGAGCCTTCCGCAGGATCCGGCAAACATGCGGGCTGAGCACGGACCTGCGGATTTTGACCGGCGGCACAATTTTGTCACTTCCTTCCTTTACGATCTGCCGCTCCCGTGGAAGCAGGGCGTCATAAGCAGGTTCACGCAGGGCTGGCGCGCCAACGGAATATATCGATATGTGAGCGGAAGCCCGCTGACGGTAACGCCGGGAACCGATCGGGCTCTGCGGGGCGGGGGAGGGCAGCGCGTCAACGTGACTGCTAATCCGGTGCTTCCGTCAGACCGTTCGTTTGACGAGCAGCGCGCCCAGTATTTCAACACGGCTGCGTTCGCGTTGCCGGCGCTCGGAACCTACGGAAATATGGGTCGCAACGCAATCTACGGACCGGGACAGTACAACCTGGACTTTTCGTTGTTCAAGACGACGA
>QHZE01000085.1 GCA_003225335.1 Acidobacteriota bacterium | reverse complement strand
AGACACGGACAGTTCACGGACAGTTGCACTAAAAATGGTGCAACGACTTACCACCGAAACACCTTCCATGTAGTGGTCACAAGCCCACTCCAAATTATTGTTATCAAAGTGAAAAGTTGAAGCGGAGGAAGAGGGATTCGCTGGTCCGTTCCGCTCTCATTCTACGTAAGTTATTGAATTTATGATTTGCACAATTGGCACAATTTGCAAAAAACAACAACTTTGGCTGCTTTGACACGCAAACTCGCTACAGTCCTCCAGCCAAAAAACATACGAATCGATCTGACCGAAGCTATCATACGAACACAATTGCTTTCATCACAGCCGCGGGGTCCAATGCATCCAAAACTACCGGCTCGGCCCCAAGCGCACGGATTACATTTTTCTTACCGGGAGTCCGCGATGTCGCCGTAACCTGATGACCACGGGAAACAAGTTCGGGAACCAATCGCTTGCCAACAACGCCCGAGCCACCGGCGATGAATATTTTCATTTTTCGTCTCGTTTCAATTGCTCTCGTCACTTTTGACGAAATGGAGCTCCCGGATGTGACATGGCGGGATATGTCACAATTCCGTGAGCTATTTCGTCTTGAGTTTTAGAGTGAAGATCACCTTCACATCGAACATTTCATGCCAGACACGCAGGACGCCCGCCCCCTCATGTTTTTTGCATACCGCATGCTTATGGCCTTCGACCAAAAAAGTCTCGGCATCCGCAACCCGATAAATTTCGACGCTAAACCCTCACGGCCCACTTGCTCGCTGTCCACGTTTCTTTCTCGCCCGTCACCCGACGAGAGGTAAGACTCGCTACCGGCCCGCCCCGCTACGGCTCTTGCCGGACTGGACTTTCACCGTTGGATTCTGTCGAAAGGTTTCATCCGCTCACGTGGAATCCCCCTCTGCCAAGCTTTGCTTGGCGCGGATCGGCAATAATGCAGATGAGGACGACGGCGCTCATCACAGCGAAAATCCAATGAGCCTGGAATATCAAGCAAATTGACAAGGTTCCTCAGCACCTGAAGCAATGCTGTGCGGATGATAATTTCAAAAGATAATTCCAATCACTACACGTAATGATTACGCTGAACTGAACAATGCGCCTAACCGAGCAAACCGAGCAGGAGCCTTCACCCCGAGGCGCAATCACGCTCCTACACCAGGGGTGCTGGCAGCATCTGCCGATCGGGACGATCGAACGTCTGGCGGTCGGCGGACGGCCCACCGAGTGTGCGGCCGGATACACCGTCTATTCGGAAGCCGACGCCGAAGCCCTCGCAGTGATCACCCGCGGTCTCGTTCGCGTCTACATGCACGCGAGCGACGGCCGGCAGGTGACCGTCCGCTATGTGCGGCCCGGAGGTCTCCTGGGTGTTCCAGCTCTGGTCGGGGGCCCCGCTCCCGTCTTCGTCCAGGCCGTTACCGCCGTCTCCGCGTTCTTCTTCGACGTCGCGCGCGTCAAACGCGCCGCCCGTGACGATTCCGCAATCGCGTGGGCATTCGCCGAGGAAGCCGTGCATCGCCTCTACGACGTGCTCGAAGAGCTCGCAGGCAACGCGTTCGCAACGGTTCGCCAGCGCGTGGCCCGCCATCTTCTCGATCTCGCGGCGGCCCGCCCGGCGGCGGCCGGTCGTGTGACGGCCCTCGTCAGCCAGCAGGATCTCGCCAACAGCGTGGGATCGGTTCGCGAAGTCGTGGCGCGCGTGCTTGCGGAACTCCGGGCGGAGGGTCTCGTGCTCACCTCGCCCGGCCGGGTCGAGATTCTCGATCCCGTCCGGCTCAGCCGCCAACTTTGGTCGCGCACACGTGACGAAAGTCACAGACAGGACGGCCGCGGACAACGAGAATAGCCTTCAGTCGAACTGAAGGAGGCTGCGATTCCCATGTTTGCCGTCGATCATGCCGCTACCGCCCTTTTGATCAAGCGAAGGTATCCGTCCGTATCGATGGTGCCACTCCTTGTATCCGTGCAGGCCATGGAGCTCGCCTGGGTCGGCCTCAACTATCTGGGTGTCGAACGCACAACGACCGAGCCGGCGGTCCGGAGCGTCGCCGACATCCATCTCTCATACATGCCGTTCTCCCACTCGGTCGCGACAGCCGTCGCCGCCGCGCTGTGCGCGTGGCTGATCGTCGAGAAAGGGCTCGGCCGTGCAGCTCTCGGACGTGCCATCGGCATCGGGATCGTCTCGCACCTCGTCCTGGATCTCGTAACGCACGCCCCCGATATCGCCGTCTGGCCCGGGAGTCCGTTGCCGGCGCTTGGCCTTGGACTCTACAACCGCGCGCCGATGTGGGGATTCGCGCTGGAGATGGTCTACGGCGTGTTCTGCTGGTGGATGTACAGGCGAAGCGGATCGCTGCTGGCGGTGATCGTCCTCGGCAACCTCGCCAACGTCTCGTTGTTCTCGGCCGCCATCCCCGGCCCCGAACAGTTCCTTGCGGGCCATCCACTCGCTGTCGTGACCCTCGTTCTCGCGCAGATTGTGACGACCCTGGCATTGATCGGGTGGCTGGCGAATTCGAGCGACGCCCCCGCGGAGGCCGTGATCTAAAAGTTGATGCAACGTTTAGAAAAAATCATCCGGGCGTGTCGATTTGGCTGAGGCTCGTTCGTCTATTGATAAGGCGTAACTATTCGCTGCGACGGAGAGGAAAATGAGCCAACAAAACACTTATATGGACTGGCCCAAAGACAAATTGCCCGCATTCGGTGCGGATGGCACCGTCGTCATTGAGGACGGAAACCAGTTCAGTCGGGTCGTTCCGCTGGAGCCATCGCAAACCCATGTATTGGCAACAGTCCTGAGCCGAGCGTTTTACGACCAAGCCAACTTCAGGTACATCATCCCGAACGAGCAGTCACGACTCGATCTGCTAACGGGACTCTTCCGGGTCGCCATTCTTGCGAGCCAACTGTATGGCGAAATCTATACAACGCAAGCTGTTGACGGCGGCGCTCTGTGGATTCGCTCGGGAACTGGGTTGCCCCTTCGTCAAATGATGCGTGGTGGATTTCCGTCGCGACACCTTCATTGGAAGTCATCAGACCTAAGGCGTTATATGAACTCGGTAGCGCACCTCGACGAAGTTCATCAGCGACTGGTGCGAGGTCCACATTGGCATCTCCTGGCGGTTGGTATGGAGCCCACAAAGCAAAAGCGCAAGATCGGCGGAACACTTCTCGAACCTCTACTCTTGCGAGCGGATTCCGATGCTCTGCCTTGTTACGTGGAGGTGTTCAACGAAAAATACTTGCCATTCTTCAAAAGACACGGCTTTCGGATTATGGGCTGCGGAAAGATTCCCAGAGGTGGACCGGACTTTTGGGCTATGGAAAGAACACCGCAGACGATTTCCTTGTAGTGACTTGAAACGTGGGTTGGCAAAGACAAACACGAAATTTACGGTGGTTTAGTCCGCATAACGTGAAGGTATTACCTTGCTGCTTGCGAGGGAGCGTTCCGACTGTCACATTTCGCTGGACCATCCGGTCTCTCCTCTGAGGCGAACAAATTGGAGGCACTATGAGAAGAGATAAAATCATCTATTGGATCATGACTGGAATTGTCTGCTCGGTCATGGCATTCAGCGCCGTCAACTTCAATCTCAGTCATCCATTCGGACCGTTTGAAAAACCTTTTCCTCATTTAGGTTTACCGAATTACCTGAAGATAGAGCTCACAATTGCGAAAGCACTCGGGGTGTTGGCGTTGTTGATCACGCACGTCCCACGCAAAGTAAAGGAGTTCGCTTACTTTGGTTTTGGGATCACTTTGATCTCAGCCAGCATCGCTCACTTCTCCGTTGGTGATAAGGTTATGTTTGTTATCGATCCTTTGCTGTTCTTCGGCGTATTGATTGTTTCCTATTTGTACTTTAATAAGATGGCTGATGAGCCTCTCAAACAAAGGAATTTAGGGAGGACAAGCTCGTTACCGCTTACATCTGTTACCCACTCGGTATAACGCGCCATGAGCAAGGAACCCGACGACACTACGGCAGAAGCTCCTCACACCATCGATGGATCGAATCGAGTGGCCGAGTTCGAACGACATCGCCGGCTGCTTTTTTCCATTGCCTACCGCATGCTGGGAAGCGTGGCCGACGCGGAAGATATTCTGCAGGATGCGTTCATCCGTTGGCAAAGGGCCTCGAAGACGGAGGTTAAATCACCTAAAGCGTTTCTGATCACTGTCGTCAGTCGTCTTTGCATCAGTCACCTCCAGTCCGCCAGGGCGCGACGTGAAGAGTATGTCGGCGAATGGCTGCCCGAACCGCTGGCGACCGGTGTTGAAAACCAGCCGTCCCGAATCGTTCAGGTCGACGAATCTGTTTCTATGGCATTGCTTCTCTTGCTCGAGCGCCTGACACCGGTCGAGCGAGCGGTCTATCTGCTTCAGGATATCTTCGATTACACACATGCCGAGATTGCGAAAACGCTGGATTTGACGGAAGCCAATTGCCGGCAGCTGCTGCATCGTGCGCGGGAACATGTCCGCCTGGCCCGCCCGCGCTTCAAAGCATCCGAAAAAGAGCATCGCGAGGTGCTCGAACGCTTTCAGGAGGCTGCGGCCAGCGGCAACATGGACAATTTACTGGCCCTTCTCTCTCTCGACGTCGTTCTTCATTCGGATGGCGGTGGCAAAGCGCCGGCGTTCCCGCTTCCAATCTACGGACCTGACAAGGTTGCAAACGCGGTCGTGAAGGGTCTGAGAATACTGTTGTCCATGAAGCCAGTTCAACGGATCCTGCAGGTCAACGGCGAGCCTGGGATTGTGAGTTACGTGAAAGGCCGGCCGCAATCCGTTTTCACTCTGCAGGTGAACGACGGGCGTATTGACGCAATTTTCATTGTCACGAATCCCAAGAAGCTTTCCCATCTGCCTCCGGCGGTCTCGTGAGATTTGAGATCTCATTTGATTGCTGGCTCATCTGATGTCCTTGGGGAAGGAGGTACCAAGCCATGCCAGCACAATACGGGCAAGCTCATCTCCGCGATCTTCCTGGATGAAATGGCCGCCCCAAATACGTTGATGAGGCTGGCCACTGGTACCAGGTACATGGTGCTGCAATACCTCATCGGCAGAACCCAGAACGGGATCGTTCTTGCCGAACACAGTCAAAAAGGGCTTCTGCCATAGGCCTAGTTGGTCCCAGGCCTCGCGATTAGGCAGCAAGGCCGGATTGCTCTCGTCCATAGGAATCAGGCGCGGAAACGCCCGCGCACCGGCCTTGTAGCGGCCGTCCGGATAAGGTGCGTCATAAGCGGCGATCTGGGTCGGCGCGAGTTTGGTGACACAGCCTGCAGCGACGATCCGGCCGATTGGAAACCAGGGCGAGTATATGGCAAAGGCACGCCAAATCTTGACGATCATAGGTGTCGGATAAAGCGCTCCGGGCCGGCGCGCGATCGGGAGATAGCCATTGGCAACGACGATACGCGCAAAGCGTTCGCCGTGTTCGGCTGCTATGCGCAGGCCCAGCATCGAGCCCCAGTCTTGGCAAATCAGAGTGACGTTTCTGAGGTCCAGTTGCTCGATCCACGCCACCAACCAATCGACGTGCGCCTGGTAGCTATAGTCAGACGTCGCCGAGGGCTTGTCGGATTTACCGAAGCCGATCAGGTCGGGCGCCAGCGCACGATAGCCAGCGGCTGCGAAAGGCGGAATCATTTTGCGATACAGATAACTCCAGCTCGGCTCGCCATGCAGCATTAACACAGGCGAACCATCGCGCGGTCCCGCGTCCACGTAATGCATGCGCAGCTCGCCAAGCTGCGCATAATGCGGCTCGAACGGATACTCAGCCAGGCTGCCGAATCGCTCATCCGGAGTACGCAAGATTTCCATTTTCTTAGCCTCTAGTTTTGAGTCTCGTCAACTCGCCACTCCTGCGACCTCGCGAACGTACATTCGTTGCTCTACGGCGTCCAGCATGAAGGCTGCCACGGCACGGAATGATATCGAGTAGCCACTCGCCGGAAGCACATCGCGCTCGCTCCGATAGATATCGTCGGCAGTGTTGATGAGGCGGGGCGGCCTCACGATAGTCCATTCGAGCGATGTGGCGCGCACGATCTCCTCGGCATTACCGAGGTCGCGCCTCACCTGCGTGAGGATGAACCGGAAAAAGTCGAAGAATAAGCCTTTTCCGGGGAACAAGACCGCAGCTGAGACTAGGACAAGCCGTTTCACCCCCGCTCTGGTCATTGCACCCACCGTGCTGGCGGCACACTCCTGGACGAGTGTGTGCGGGCGGAACGCCTGAGGTGGGCGAACGCCCAGCGCCGAAAGCACGGCATCGTGTCCCGGGAGGACCCTTGCCATCTCATGCACGTTGCGGGGGTCGCCGTGCAGCACCTGCAGGTTTGGATGGCGGCGTGTGATCTTCTCCGGCGAGCGCACGAACGCCGTTACCTGATGATTTCGAGCGAGCGCCAAATCGACGAGCTGTGTTCCTGTCTTTCCATTGGCACCGAGGATAAAAAGTCGCATGGAGCTGACCTCCTAAGTAATAGACCAGAGAGGTCCGCGCTTCGTGACAGATGGCATTCTCCAATCCAAGAACAGCACCAGAGCCAGGAGGAGGTCAAATGGCCAGCAGCGTTCGTTTCAACATGTCCGGCCTGTCACAAAATGTGCGCCTCCGCGGTCTCCTTTGCATAGGCTGGTTTTACTAGTGGCCTGTAACATTGATATTGGTACCGGCTGGATTCGTTTGCTTATATCGCAGTAGCTCCATCGAATCGGCTTGGGATTCCGGTTACCCTGACGGATGTATTTCATCAGCTTTCGGTTTAGGTCGGGGATAGAAGTAAACACTCCTCGCGCAATGACATCGCGTTCGATCTTATCGAACCAAAGTTCAACCTGATTCAGCCAGGAGGAATAAGTCGGAGTGAAGTGGATTCGGACATTCGTGTGAGTGTTTAAGAATTCCTGAACGCGTTTAGTTTTATGAGCAGAAAGATTATCTGCAATGATGTGGATCTCTTTACGGTCGGGTTGCTGCTCGACGACATCGGTTAAAAAGCTGACGAATTCTTCACTCGTGTGCCGCTCGGCGGTCTTCCCAATCACTTGGCCCGTCATCGTGTTCAGAGCCGCGTACAGCGATAGCGTTCCATACCGGTAATACTCGAAACCGTGCCGCTCGACTCGGCCCGGTGACATGGGCAGAACGGATCCAGACGATCCAAAGCTTGTATTGCGGTCTTCTCGTCGACGCAAAACACCGCGGCATGCTGTGGCGGATTCATATACAACCCAATGATGTCTGCTGCTTTGCTTTCGAAATCGGGATCGTCGGACAAAATGTAATGATCGACTCGATGCGGCTTTAGTCGCGCGCGGGCCCACACTCGTGCGACTCGCATATGATCAATGCCCATTTCGTTAGCCAGTTTTCGAGTGCTCCAATGCGTCGATCCGTCTGCGGGTTTCCGCTGCGTTTTGGCCGAAATCGCGGCGTTGGCACGCCTCGTCGAAGTCTAGGCTGGAGCACGCGGGTGCAATCGAGCGGGATCACCATTATCCGAGGTTGGAAAGGAAGTTGGACCGAGTCCTGCTAGGCTATGACCGCGGCCTACCGTACCCCGTTGGCACAAGACGCCCTTATATGTTACTTACCAACGGCGTCTGGTGCAAATTGGCCCGAGGTCCGTCATCGCATCGTCTATGAGAATCTGATGGAGAAGTATCAGAACACCGACCCATTTAAGTACATCCTGTACTCGGCAAAGATCAGCGAAGAGACTCCGGCGATGTCGAGCAAATGACGGATTTCAAGCAGTACCCAGCACAAGCGGTCCCCGGATTATTCGAAGCAGCTGCGCTTGTCGGTCAGGATCAATTCGTAGGGGTTCTTGATTTCATTCTTCAACCGAAATCTGTCGAATGGAGCGATTCTCGCCCGTCATATGGATAGGCGGCCGGTAAAGGCCGACGGCCGACGAGAGTTGCGCCAAAGGAGAAAACTGATGCAATTTGCTCTGCTGATCTATCATTCGCCGGAAGAGTTTGCCATGCGGAAAAACGAGTATAACGACCCTCATCTCGGCGCCTGGCGGGCTTACTATAAGGCGCTCGTCGAGGCCAACGTCTACGTCGGTGCCGACGCACTTGAGGTGGCCGAAACAGCAACAACAGTGCGTCTTAGAGAAGGAAAGCGCCGCGTGCAGGATGGCCCATACGCGGATACCAAGGAGCAATTGGGAGGATTCATTATCCTGGAACTTCCTTCCATTGACGCAGCCCTCGAATGGGCTGCGCGATGTCCGGGAGCATCGCTTGGCGCAGTTGAAGTCCGGCCGCTCGCGCCTGAAGCTAAACGGCGGGGGTTCACAGGTGAGTGGAATCAATGAGGAAAATACCCACCGGACCATCGAGCGCGTAGCCCGCGAGTCCTACGGCCGTCTGGTGGCGTATCTTTCCGTGCACACGCACGATTTGGCCAGCGCTGAGGACGCTCTCAGCAACGCGTTAGTGTCGGCGCTCACGCATTGGCCAAAGGATGGGGTGCCGCAAAATCCCGAGGCTTGGCTGATGAAAGCGGCACGTCGTTCTTTCATCGACGTGGTTCGTCATCACAACGTCATGCAATCGAGCGTGCCAACCCTGAAATTCCTAAAAGAAGATTCCGTGAAGACTTTCGTAGCCGAGTTCCCGGATGAACGGCTCAAATTGCTCTTCGTTTGCGCGCACCCGGCGATTGACCCGGCGATGCACACTCCCCTTATGCTGCAGTCGGTATTGGGTCTGGACGCAGCACGCATTGGCCAAGCCTTTCTCATCGCACCGAAAACAATGGGCCAGCGCCTTTTCCGCGCAAAGACAAAAATCCGTAGCGGTGGCATTCCGTTCGAAATCCCGCAGGAGCCTGATCTTCCGGAGCGCCTTGACGCTGTACTCGAAGGTATTTACGCCGCCTTCGGAATCGGCTGGGACGACATGGCGGGCACCGACCAGCGTGGCCGCGATCTGGCCGAGGAAGCGATATGGCTCGCGCGGGTCCTACTGCAACTAATGCCCGGCGAAGCCGAAGTTCAAGGTCTGTTAGCTCTCATGCTCCATTGCGAAGCGCGACGCCCGGCGCGAAGAGGGGCTGACGGCCGATATATTCCTCTGTCCGAGCAGGACCCGAAGCAATGGTCATTTCCGTTAATCGAGGAAGCCGAGCACCATCTGACCAAGGCATTCAAGCGGGCGCGCTCGGGAAGGTTTCAGCTAGAAGCCGCAATTCAGTCGGTACATGCCGAGCGGGCGCGCAGCGGCCGGACCGACTGGATGGCGATCCTGCTGTTCTACGAACAACTGCTCAGGGTATCGCCAGCGCTCGGCACGCAAATTGGATATGCCGCCGCGGTTGCCGAAGCGAATGGACCTGAAACAGGGCTCGCAGTTCTGGACGCGATGGATCTGGAGGCTGTCTCTCATTATCAGCCCTACTGGGCTGTGCGCGCTCACCTTCTGCAACGGATAGGGCACGCGCGTGAGGCCGCAGACGCCTACGACCGCGCGATCGGCCTTGCGGAAGACCGGGCCGTGAAAGAGTTCCTGCTCCAAAGACGAGGCTAATTTTTCCTTCATCGCCTGTAGAAATCCACCCACCTTGCCCGTCATCCATACAGAGGCGGCCTAGCGATCACGCTTCGCCACCCGAACTAGAGGTGATGTGATGTGCCCTTTCTGCTTGTCGACGATCGGACTGGTCGTAGCCGGTGCAGTTTCTACCGGCGGGCTGACGGCGTTGGCTGTGAAGCTGTCTCGCAAGGAGAAGAACGGAAATGAAAGCACTCTCAACTGCAGGGAAAGGAGCAGTTCCAATGAAAGAACCAGTCAAGACGCCGACCAGAACAGCCGCTAATCCGAAAATCGTGTCGCAACAGGAGTGGGAGGCCGCGCGCCAGCATCTCCTCGTGAAGGAGAAGGGCTTGACCCGCTCCCGTGATGCGCTGGCCGCCGAGCGTCGACGGATGCCGTGGATGGCGGTGGAGAAGAAGTACGAGTTCGACGGCCCCAAGGGTAAGGTTAGCCTGCTCGACTTGTTCGAGGGCCGCCTTCAATTGATCGTCTACCGCGCCTTCTTCGAGCCCGGAGTGTTCGGCTGGCCCGAGCACGCCTGCCGCGGCTGCTCCCTGGGCGCCGATCAGGTCGCCCACCTGACCCATCTGAATGCCCGCGACACCACGCTCTCGTACGCCTCGCGCGCGCCGCAGGCGGACATCGCGCGCCTGAAGGCACGAATGGGTTGGAAGATACCGTGGTACACCATCACAGGCAGCTTCGACAAAGACTTCGGCGTGGACGAGTGGCACGGCCACAATGCATTCATCCGCGACGGTGAGCGGGTGTTCCGGACATACTTCATCAACAACCGTGGCGACGAGGCAATGGGGACCACTTGGAGCTACCTCGATATCACGGCGCTCGGCCGTCAGGAGACTTGGGAAGACTCGCCAGAGGGTTACCCGCAGACCCCGCCGTACAAGTGGTGGAACTGGCACGACAACTACGACGCCGAGGCCTCACCTGACCCGAAGTGGGTCGAGGTGTCCGACGCTGGAGAAGCCGCCTTTCGAAAGCCCGACGCTAGTGAATAAGGCCCAGGCAGCAGAGGCATCAACGAACGTTGGATATCAGCTTTTTCATGTTTTGAAATTGCAGTGATTCAGAACCGCCCAACTGCGGTTCAAAAGGAGAACGGTCATGAACATTACGAACAAGACAGTTTTGATCACGGGCGCTAACCGCGGCATCGGCAAAGCGCTTGTCGATGAAGCGCTTCGACGCGGAGCGAAGAAGGTATATGCGGGAATGCGCAGCCCCGTCCAACACTCCGATAAACGTGTGACGCCGCTGGTGTTGGACGTGACGAACGCTTCACAGATCCAACGGGCAGTGGGAGCGGTCGACATGCTCGACGTCCTCATCAACAATGCCGGCATTGCCATCTACGACGATCTGGGCAATCTCGAAGTGCTTGAACAGACCTTCGCGGTCAATTTCTTCGGTCTGCTCAGAGTGACCAACGCGTTCTTGCCGCTTCTGAAACGCTCCAAAGGAGCCATCCTCAATAACCTGTCCCTGGCGGGGCTCGCTCCCTTGCCGATCATACCGTCCTACTCCACCTCGAAGGCCGCCGCGCTTAACCTGACGCAGTCACTGAGAGCGCTATTGGCCGACCAAGGCATCACGGTTCATGCCGTCGTCATCGGCCCCGTCGACACCGATATGAACCGCGGCTTCGAGATTCCGAAGGCGCCGCCCGAAACAGCGGCAGCCGGCATCTTCGATGGTCTTGAAAAGGGTGAAGAGGAGATCTTTCCCGACCCGGTTTCGCACTCGATCGCGGAAGGATGGCGAAACGGCGTATCGAAGGCGCTTGAGCGTGAGTTCAGGGCATTCGTGCCTGCGGCCGCGGCGAGAGCCGAATAACGTCGGCACCGAAACGACACAAAGCATAGAAGATTCGGTACAGAGTTGAAGCCGAAAGGAGAACTCAAATGAGAAAGGTTCTGACTACTTGGATGGTCCTGGCTCTACTGGTATCAATAACAGCGAGCGCGCAAAATACCAAGAAGACTCGTAAACTTGAGCCGTTGCGCAGAGATCTAGAGATCCAACTTGCGCTCAGCGCCCTGCCGCCCCACCTCAGAGACGATGCAACCGTTTATGTCTTAAATCCCGACCGCGGTTTTGAAGTCGCTCGCAAGGGCACGAACGGTTTCCACGCTCTTGTTGCTCGAACCGGGGATGATTCGTTCAGAGGGACTTGGCCTCTGAAGGAGTATCGAGACGACATTCTCTACCCGATCTCCTTTGATGAAGCGGGAGCTAAGGCGCAGATGCGCGTCTTCTTCGATGCCGCTGAGATGCAGGCGAAGGGGATGCCACCTGAAGAGCTGAAGAAGATGATCCAGGGACGTTACAAGACAGGCTACTACAAAGCGCCGGATCGGGCCGGTGTGTCATACATGCTCTCTCCGATCCTCCGGACTTACGTGAGTCCAGACCAGAATGACAACGTAGCTACATCTAGCGTCCCTCACATCATGCACTACGCCCCGAACGTATCGAGTGGCGAGGTGGGCGCGGCAGCGCCAACGCCCGAACAACTGCATTACTACAGCGAGCATGGGCACTGGCCGGACACTCCCTATCCCTTTGTCATACTTCACGGTCCCCATGGATACTTGATCCAGTTTGTCGGCGCAACGGAAAGAGAGGCGATTGCTAAAGAATACGAGGGGATGCTTTCGCAGCTCTGCAAGATCAAAGAAGTGTGGTGCGTACCAAGGTAAAAGGGTCGAGGAGATCAAGATGCTGCTTAAAGACAAAGTTGCCGTTATTTACGGAGCTGGAGGTGCAGTCGGTAGTGCCGTCCCTCACGCGTTTGCGCGTGAGGGAGCGAAGCTATTCCTCATTGGCCGCCACGGAGCCCCCGTCGAAGGCCTCGCTCGGGAGATCGCTGCTACAGGAGGGTCAGCCGAAGCTAAGGTGCTTGACGCCCTCGATGGTGAGGGCATCGATAAACATCTCGACGCCGTGGTCGCGAAGACGGGTCGCATTGACATCTCGTTCAACGCAGTAGGCATCCGCAATACGAAGCTCCAAGGCGTCCCGCTGGTTGGGTTGGACGTCGAGGAGTTCGTCCGGCCAATTGATACGTACGCGAGATCGTATTTTCTGACATCGCGGCTTGCCGCGCGGCGGATGGTCCCGAAGCGACGCCGGGGTCATCATGACCGTCACGTCGACGCCGTCTAGAGAGGGCATCGCTTTGATGGGTGGCGTCGGTCCGGCGATGGCTGCCGTTGAGCAGCTCACGCGCAATCTATCTGGGCAGAGCTCGCTCCGAGCGGCATTCGCGTCCTTGGCCTGCGACCCACCGGTATGCCGGAAAGCGACACGATCCAAGAGGTCTTCGCGATCCCCGCGAACGCGTGGGGCATCACGTGGGAACAGTTCCGCGAGTTGATCACCGCCCGAAGCCACGGGAAACGACGTCTCGACGCTCACTGAGATGGCGAGTGTAGCGGCTTTCATGGCTTCCGACCGGGCCAGTGGGATGACCGGAACCATCGTGAATCTCAGCCTGGGCGCCTTGGACGACTAGGTTGAGCGGTTGCGAGACTGGCACCTTTTCAATTCACGAAGTCCACGAGGAGAGGAGAGATCATGAGCGAGCGAGAAGACACGAAAGCCGTCGTCGTTGGGGCGAGCCGCGGTTCTGCGGTCGGGGTATCGTCGAAGGGCGCGGCAAGGCGGGGGCCGAAGTGCACGCGTTGTCTCGGGGAGACTCCTCGGACGTCGTTCGCGCAACGGGCGGACGCGCTCACGCGATTGGTGCCTATGCCGCGGACCCTGCAATCCTTTCGCGGTATACGGCAAACGGTATCAATCTCAAACTCGCGGCCCGTGCAACAACCATTTTTTGACGCACTTCCGCAGGACAGAGGTGGAGCTGCAGAGCGCATGGGTGCACTAGTGGACTGTCGCAGTGAAGCGTGAGTACGTACTTAGGAGGAACAATGAATTTCACAGGACAGACCGCGCTAGTAGTGGGTGCGAGCCGTGGCTTTGGTCGGGGTGTGGTTGAAAGCCTGCTCGCAAAGGAGATGATTGTCACCGCCGTAGCTCGGAATCGAGAAGATCTTGAAGACCTGGCACGAAAAACGTCGGCGAAAATCATCGTTGCTGATGCAGCTGGCGAGCAAGCGGCCGAGCGAATCTTGTCTGAAACCAAGCCGAATTTGCTCGTTCTAAGTGCAGGTACTTCTTTGGATCTTAGGCCACTCTACGAGCACACGTGGGAGACCTTTTCGAGACCGTGGGAAGTTGACACAAAACTCACCTTTCTTTGGGTCCGAGCTGTGTTGCGAGCAAACGAAGGCCCAGAGCATGTTGTTGTGTTCGGCAGTGGCGCAGCACTTTTCGGTTCCCCGCTCAGCGGTGGTTACGCCGGAGCAAAGAAGATGAACGCCTTTATCGCGGAGTACGCCAGTGGCCTTGCGTCGCGTACCAAGCGCCCGATTCGTTTTCACTGTTTGATTCCTCCCATGAGCCCGCATACTGAATTTGGGGCGGCCGCCGCAAGCGCGTACGCCCAGATGTCAGGGCAAACTTTCCAAGAATTCGTGAAGCAACTTCCGTCGCCTCCCTCGCCCGCCGACATAGGTGCGGCTGTAGTTGCACTTCACGAAGATCCAAAGAAATGGAATCAAGTGTCCTACCGCATCTCCGCAAAGGGATTAGCTCCAGTTGAGTAGTTTGTCTGGGGAGATGCCCGTCGTTACAGCGTGGAACCAAAGGAGGAGCTACATGAAGAATCGGATCATAGCGGTCGCAGGTGCTAGTGGGCGCGTGGGGCGTCTCGTAGCGGAGGGTCTCC
>QHZE01000492.1 GCA_003225335.1 Acidobacteriota bacterium | reverse complement strand
AGTTGAGAAACTGTACCGATTCGACCGAAGGCACATGTTGACAAATCAACTCGGCCAGCCTGCCTTCCAGCACAGTCGTGCCGGAACCGTAGAGACTGGCGCGATCATCGAGAACGCGGCGAACGGCTTCTGTGACATGAGGATCGTTGTGTCCCAGAAAATGCGGCGCGAACGCAAAATGGTAATCAATGTAGCGATTACCTTCGGCATCCCAGAGGTAAGCGCCCTCACCTTTGACAAAAACGATTTCAGGGCTGGTTGCCCGGTTCACGGAAACCACGCCGCCGGGAATGTAATGACGATTCTTCTCGAGGATTTCTGCAGACCTTGGATAGCGACGCATCAATAGCACCTCTTTTGGGAAATGTACCTGCAACTGCCTGCTCTCAGTTCTGGCAGGTATTGAGCGAGGAAGAAGTCAAAGACCGTTTTCACCACGGAGACACGGAGGACGCGGAGGTACACGGAGAACCTAATTCCTCTGTGAATCTCCGTGTCCGCCGTGTCTCCGTGGTGAAAAAAGCTGGATTTGAATCTCCTGGTCACTGTTTGAGGGAATACCGATTGCTCCCAGCTTCTCAACCTCAACGGCGGCCGGGAAGCCGATCTGCCAAATCGTCTACGCATTCTTTGAGATCTCCGGGGAGCAAGACCTTTCCGTAGTCCAGAGCCAGAGACCGCTGATACCGAGGGGCTGTAACAACGCCAGTATCAGAAAGACCACGGGATAATTGCCGCGCGTGCTGAAGTGGCCTACCAGCGTGTTGAAGAAAATGCCTCCGACCGCGCCCGCCGAACCGGCCAGACCATGGACTGTAGCGACCATCCGCGGCGCGAAGGCGTCAGCCGGAACCGCGTGAAGGTTGCCTGCCCAAATACCCACTCCGAAGTTGGAGAGGCTGAGGGAAAGGATAGTCCAGAGCGTGGACGAGGCGGTCTGAAAGACGGTGCCCAGTGCGACCAGGACCGCGGCCGAGGTCATCATCAGCTTCCGCGATAACAAAGGCTGCCGGCCCCGCTGCACCAGCCAACTGGAGGCATAGCCTCCGAACAGAGCGCCAATGTCATTCCAGAAAAATGGAATCCATCCAAACGCGCCCAGCATCGTGAAGGTGAAGCTCTTCGAGGTTACCAGGTATTCCGGCAGCCAGAAGAGAAAAAAATAACCGGAGCTATCGCCGAAGAAGCGAGTCAACACGTAAGCCAACACGCGCTTGTTGCCCAGGTTCGAAAGCCGTTCCGTGAAGCTCAAGCTCGCGTTTGGGTTCTGAGGCGGCGAAAGCTGGTAGCGGTTTCCGGTAGCATAAAGCCAACAGGGGACCCAAAGCAGCCCTGCAACACTGGCCGCAAGAAAGGCGAATCGCCATCCGTACTTGAGACTGAAAAAGACGATCAGGGGAGGCGCAATCACCGCGCCTATGCCCGCCCCTGTGGTAAAGATGCCGGTGGCGAGTCCTCTTTGCGCAGAGGTAAATCTCTCGGACACGGTCTTGACGGCCCCCGTCCATCCGCCCGGCTCGGCCAACCCAAGAAAGAATCGAAACACCACAAGTTCCGTAAGCCCGCGGATTGTTGCATGCAGGCAGCAGGCAACAGACCAAAGCGCCACGAACACAGCCAGGCCTTTTCGGGAGCCGACCCGATCCAGGACCAGTCCCGACCCCGTGTACATAAAGGCATAGGAAAGCAGGAAAGCGTTTACGGCAAAAGCATAGTCTGACTGGCTCAAGCCAAGCTCTTTCCGCATGACCGGTGCCAGCACCGACAGGATCTGGCGGTCCAGGTAGTTCAAGACGACCATCAGGAGTAGCAGAACTGCAACAAGGGTTTGCTGCCCGTTGAACGCGACCCGGGTGTTGGCTTGTGAAACCTTCATGCCTCACCAGTCCGCCACGGAGCCATCTTTGTGGAAATAAGCCATTGTGACTTCCGGCTGGAAAGGATGCTTTGCTGCTTCCTTCTCATTGATATCGATGCCCAGGCCCGAAGCTGTTGGCACCCGCGACACACCACGGTCCATGTCGATAGGCTCGGTGACGACGTCGTGCCGCCACGGCACGTCTTTCCGGACAACTTCCTGGATGAGATAGTTGGGCGTGGCAAAGCCCACGTGAAGGGAAGCGGCGGTGCTGATCGGTCCCTGCGGATTGTGGCAGGCAACAGAAATCATGTAGCTCTCCGCCATCGCCGCAATGCGGCGAGCCTCGCTGATGCCGCCGCAGTGAGAAACGTCGGGCTGAATCACGGCACAGGCCCGCTTCTCAAGGATTTCCCGGAACTGTTGCCGCAAGACCAATCTTTCACCTGTGGCGATGGGGAACGGAAGTGCCCGCGCCACCTCCACAAGTCCGTCGACATGCTCCGGCCAGCAAGGCTCCTCATACCAATAGAGGTTGTAATCAACGAGGAGCCGGCCGAACTGAATGGCAGCGGCGGGAGTCGTGCGGGCATGCAGGTCCAGCATAATATCCACGCCGTCTCCCCCGGCTTTCCGCATGGCCTCGACGCAACGCGCCGCATCCTTCAATACCTTGGCATTCTCGATGGGCTCGGCCACCGGAATAGGCATGGCTTTCACGGCCGTGAAGCCTTTGGCCAGGCTTTCCTGCAAGAGATCGACGAATTGAGCCGGCTCGATGGTCTTATACATTCCCTCGAGGCTGCCGCCGCCCAGATGATCGTAAAGGCGCAAGGTATCGCGAACCGGGCCTCCAAGCAGCTCGCAGACCGGCTTGCCAACTTCCTTTCCCTTGATGTCCCAAAGGGCCTGGTCAATAGCGCTCATGGCGCTGCAATTGACGATCCCGCCGCGCCAGAAATACTGACGGTGCATGGTCTGCCACAGGTGTTCCACCCGGCGTGGATCCTGCCCAACCAGCAACCGTGATAGATCCTCAACGGCCCCCACCACTGCCTTCGTTTTCCATTCGAGCGTGCCTTCTCCCCAACCGTACAATCCCGGCTGATCCGTCTCAACTCTTACAAAAACCCAGTTACGCATCCGGGCGTTCACGACGATGGATGAAATTTTTGTAATTTTCACACGAAGTCATCTCCTTTCAGCCCAGACTCAGCCTCGTTTTCGTGAAATTCGTGGCCAGTGAAAACCGCCACGAATTGCACGAATTAACACGAACTAAATCGATTCGCATGAAAGCTGTTGTTTATTCCGCTGGGTCCCAGCTTCGTCCTATCTCGCTCGAAGCTTGTTGCCGCGACAGTTCCTGGAGCTCATAAAGAGAGGCGGTCTTGTGTTGCTGTTTTGGAATGGGGAACTCCGTGACAGAGAAGCGAGCCACGTTCAGGCGTTGGCCTCGAACCAGCCGTACATGGGCCTCGGCCTCAACCGTCGCCGGGCCCACGTAGATGGGAAAAGCGTCCGCTGCACGATAGCTCATGATAAGCGTCCGCCGTGGCAGGCTGGACGTGTTTGTCGTCGAGGCATGAGGGGTCATGCAATGCAAAAAGATCGCCGAACCGGCCTTTCCCTCCAAATATGCGGCGCCCGACGTGTCCACAGGGTCGGTGATCCGGCCCTGAAAAAAACCGTCGCGTGTGTGGTTCATTAGCGGACTTCGGTGACATCCTGGTATCACCTGCAAACAACCGTTGCCGGAAGTGGCATCGTCCAGGTAGAAGAGGATCGAAACAGAGTCATGATTTGTCAGCGGGTAGTAGGAGAGGTCCTGATGCCACTCAACGACCGACCCGATGGCCGCGGGCTTCATGTTGATTTTGCTGTAGTGAAACAAGAGGTTGGATCCTAAAAGTTGC
>QHZE01000491.1 GCA_003225335.1 Acidobacteriota bacterium | reverse complement strand
CTCCAAGATGAGAATCGGAACCATGGACTGCTCGTTCGGCTCCGGCCGGGTGAGCGTCTGTGCACGGGCGGCAGCAACTGCAGGCGATCCTCGGGCACAATCGTTGCCCACAAAACCGGCACCACCGGAACGGTCCAGGGTTTCAACGGATCGACCAATGATGTCGGCGTGATTACATTGCCTGGGAATGCAGGCCGGTATCACCAGAAAATCCTATTCTGCGACATTCTATCTCGAGCGCAACGGAGAGTCTCGGGAGGCTCGAGAGGCCAGCTGAGGTGAGAAGCTTGAATTTCTCAAGTCTTCCATGCGACGCTCCAGGTCGTATCGCAGTTCACGATCCAGATCCCGTTCCATCCGGATACGCCTAAGCCCAATGAGATTGAGAAGTCTTCGCATGGCCTACTCAAATCGCAAAGCTTCGGTCGGGTTCACCGCCGAGGCGCGGCGGGCGGGAATAAGTGCCGCGCCAAGTGCCGTTGAACACAAAATCAAAGTAGCGGTGGCGATCGTAGCCGGGTCTGTCGGTTTGACGTCGTATAACTGCGACTCAACGAGCCGGCCCAGCGCCCAGATGCATGGCAGGGCGATGGCGATTCCCGCCGTAATCATCATCAGCGCATCACGGAGCACCAGCCAGACGGTAGCAAAGCGCGTAGCTCCCAGCGCCACCCGGATGCCGATCTCGCGAGTGCGCTGCGTTACCGCGAAAGACATCACACCGTACAGGCCGACCAGCGAGAGCAGAAGCGCCAACGTGCCGAAGCTGCCGGAAAGCGCAGCTAGCATACGTTCCGTGTTTAATGACCGGCTGACCTGCTCATCCAGCGTGCGGAAGTAGGTGACCGGTAACGTCGGATCAGCGTTCCGTAGGATCGTTCGGATTGATTGAAAAGCTGCCTCGGGGGTTCCTTGAACCCTTACATAGAAGTTGCCACCTTCATAGAAGTTGCCACCCTCCGCGTTGACTATTGGGAAGTAGGCTTGCTCCCACTCCTCGCGAACCCCACGATAGCTGATGTTCGCCACAACGCCGATGACTTCGATATCGGGCCGGGCATCCGGCCCGGACCCGTGAGCGATGCGCGAGCCGAGAGGGTTGCGGCCTCCGAAGTATCGCTTCACAAAGGCCTCGTCGACTATAGCAACGGGCCGTCCACCCTTGCTCACCGGCAGCGTGTCGCGCTCATCGAAGTCTCGTCCCGCGACGATTCTGGTCCCGAGGGTCGCGAAGAATTCAGGGCTGACCGCATTCAGATGGACCTCGCGATCCGTGGTGATTCGCTGCCCGGTGTGAATCGTGAGGAAGTTATTCCAGCTTCCACCGGCCAATATCTGGATACGCGCAATAGCCGATGCCTGAGTACTACGCGAAGCACGGATTTGACTCTGAAACTTTCAATTCAATCATAACCCACAACGTCAACTTCATGGATATGAAGGCGTCGGGATCGGGACTTCGGAGCCGCCCAAGGGCAGACGTCGGATGCGCACGCGGCCGGAGGCTCCCGAAGGCAGTGCCCACCCGCTCCCTGAGCGAGGAGATCAGCGACCTACGGCCGGCTTGCAAGGCCGGCGCAAGGCCGGTGAGTACACCCGCGGCCACACTGACGAGGAACGCGAAGAGCAGCAGGCGCGTATCGATGGCCGATTGCAGAGCGTTCGCGGCGGCATCACGAGGCAGAAATGCAATGAGCGCTCTCATGGCAAGCGGGGCGAACACAACCCCGAGCAATCCACCCACAAGCGCGATTAGGACGCTGTCGGCAAGAAGCTGCCGTCCGATTCGCCCGCGCGAGGCGCCCAGTGCCAATCTTGTACTGATCTCCCGGTCGCTAGCCGATCCGCGCGCCAGGAAAAGGCCAGCGACATTCAGGCAGGCCAAACCCAACAGCACCGCCGTGGCTGCGAACAAAACCCAGAATGGCTGCGAAAGCCTGCGCCGCAGAACCGAATGACCCTGTGGAGCCGGAGTGAGTTCGAGTGTCGACGCGAGAAATCGCTGTCGCCGCTCGGGTGTGATTCTCGGGAATCCTGCTCGGCGAGTGTCCTCCTCCAGCATCGCCTTAAACCACGGTCGCAACCCGGCCCGAGCCTGAGCCAGCGTAACGTCCGGCCTCAGTCGGCCCAGCACCTGCATCCAGCGTGTACGGCGGTCGAGCATGCCGTTGAAGCCGGGAACAGCCTGGGCGGACATAGTAGCGGGAATCCAGAGCGATGGAACTTCACCGACATCGATGCCATGGAACCCGCGAGCCGCCACGCCGACGACCGTCATTGGGTGCTTGTTTATCAGAACTTTCCGGCCCACCACATCCGGAGCGCTCGCGAGTTGCGTCTTCCAGAAGTCGAACGAGAGCACAACCACAGGGCTTGTGCCGGGCGTTTGGTCATCGTCGATCGTCAATAGCCTACCCAGTGCCGGGCTCACTCCGAGAACCGAAAAGTAAGTGCCCGACACGAGCTCCGCAGCAGCCGGTCTGTGGTCTCCGCCCGTCGAGAGATTTATGGTCGTGGCGGCACGGCAGAGTACGCCTTCGAAAAACCGGTCCTGCAGTTGAAGATCACGGCAGATCGGGTAGGACATCAGGTTATAGCTGCCGAACGCGTTTACGGTCGCCTGTTCACCCTTCCAGTCGATGAGAACCAGGCGTTCGGGTTCGCGTACCGGAAGCGCATGCAGGACCACTTGATCGAGCAGAGAGTAAATGGCGGTGGTTGCTCCAATTCCGAGTGCGAGCGAGAGCACTGCCGTTGCCGTAAACGAAGGACTGCGGAGAAAAGACCGCGCAGACAAGCGCAGGTCGCACGCAAAGTCCCGCAGCCATCGAGTCAGCCAAATATCGCGCACCTCCTCCTGCACCTGCGCAAACCCGCCGAACTCGATAGCTGCCTGCCCCCCGAGCAGAATGAGGAGCCTTCGCATGGCCTAACGCCCCTCGTTGAAAATCAGCCGGACTGCCGTCGTAAGGCGCTTCCAGCTCTCCTTCTCGACCGCAAGCTGCTTCTCGCCCGCGCGAGTCGGAGAGTAGAACTTGGCTTCACGGCCCGTTTCCGACTGGCGCCACTCTGCCTTCAGCCAGCCTTTCTGCTCAAGCCGGTGCAGCGCCGGGTACAGTGATCCCTGGTTGACCTGTACGGCCTCACGCGATACCTGCTGAAGCCGTTGCGCGATGCCATAGCCATGAGCGGGCTCGAGCGACAGAATCTGAAGAATCAGCATGTCGAGCGTGCCTTGCGGGATGGGAAAGCGGGAGGATGACATCGGATTACCTCAACCTTCGACACGTCGATTATGAGCTATGTGTGGTCGAAGGTCAAGGGATCCTGGCGGTTTTGATCTTTCCCACCGTAGTGCGCGGAACGGTTCGATGCGTGCGCCCCTCTGGACGGCTCACTCACTGCGCAAGGCGAGCATCCGATCGATGCGCGATGCCCGGCGCGCCCGAACGGCGCACGCCAGGAGACCGACACCAACGAGCGCCAATCAAACGAGCGCGAAGGTCAGAGGGTCCATGGGACTCACCCCATACAGGAAACCGGAAAGTGCGCGCGCGAGCCGCTCCAGTTGCCCGGCATCTTCGGCGGGAAAGGCTCTCCGGTTTGCGTGGAAATCCACGGCAGAAGAGGAATAGAATCGGGCTGGCACAACTCTGGAATCTGAGGCACGGTAACGGTCCAACCGAGCTGCGTGCGCATCCGACGTCTGCCCTTGGGCGGCTCCGAAGTCCCGATCCCGACGCCTTCAGATCCATGAAGTTGACGTTGTGGGTTATGATTGAATTGAAAGTTTCAGAGTCGACCCCTGGGTAGCCAAAATCCGGTCACTTCTGCAATCAGCAGCTTGCGATACCGGGTAGGCAAGCTTTGAGGATGATCTTACGTGTGCTACGAACTGAGACACATGTTCCAATTCATGCTCGCTGTTCTGGCCGCTGTCCGAGTTTTCGTCCGCAGTCGTTTTGAACATGAGATCCGTTCAGGGGTGTGCGCCCACCTGAGCATCCCAGTTGGGTTCGGACTGCTGCTAACATTCGCCGCAACGATTCCCGCACAGGCACCCGGCCGCGACGGGAGGTCGAGTCCTCAGTTGCCCGACGGCGCGGGCCGGGCTGTCACCCAGAAAGTCTGCGGCGCGACGTGTCACGGTCCGGAAATCATCATGGGCAAAGGGCGAACACGCGATCAATGGACGGCCGTCGTCAATGCGATGGTGGGTCGGGGCGCCAAAGCCACGGAGGCCGAACTGATGCAGATTGCCGAGTACCTCAGCTCGCATTTCGGGCCGAATATGGTCGTTACTTCTGCTTCCACCGGCAACCGGCCCGGTGCCGACGCGCCCCGAGCATCCGGTCGCGGACCGGGTCCGCTGGGAGCCGGCGCGGCCGATTCCCACGTGGTCGACGACGCGGGCGCCGAGCGCGGCAAGTCCGTCTATATCGCTGAGTGCGTCACATGCCATGGCGTCAAGGCGCGCGGAGGAGATTCCAGCCTGCCCCGGAATCAGCAGGGGGCCGACCTGATTCGTTCTCTCGTCGTTCTGCGCGATCGCTATGGAAACGGAATCGGTCCGTTTCTGGCGAAAGGCCATCCGCTGCAGAGCGGACAACCAGCATCTAGCCTCAAAACCGAACAGCTGGCTGACCTCGCCCATTTCCTGCACCAGAAGGTCTACAACACCCTGCGCAGCGGCACCGAATTGCAGATTCAAAACGTGCTCACTGGCGATCCAAAGGCAGGCGAGGCGTACTTCAACGGCGCTGGAAAGTGCAATACCTGCCATTCGCCGACCGCCGACCTGAAGGGCATCGGCCGCAAGTATGACCCGCCGACGATTCAGTCGAAGTTCCTCTTTCCGCGCGCCGTAGGCTTTGCCCGCGGCGGAGCGACGCCGGTCGCCGCAAAGCCCGTTACTGTGACGGTCACCCAATCAAATGGAGAGGTGGTTGAAGGAGTGCTCCACACGCTGGATGACTTCAACGTTGCGCTTCGTGATTCGCAGGGCAACTACCGCTCATTCAAGATCACGCCTGAATTGAAGGTTGTGAAACACGATCCGTACGCGATGCATGTCATCTTGCTCGATCAATACACAGACAAAGACATGCACGACATCGTTGCCTATCTGGAGACCCTGAAATAATGACCTTGCGCGTTTCGACAAAGATACTTGTCGCTTCAGCACTGCTGGTCGCCACTGCCGAGAGCCAGTCCCTGAAGCCTTACAAGTTGATGGAGCCGCCAACGGACACCTGGCCGATGTACAACGGCGATTATTCCGGTCGTCGTTTCAGTACGCTAAACAGGATTAATGATTCCAATATCAGTTCGCTCAGTTTGGCCTGGGTCTATCGCGTGAACGTGAGCGGCGGCGGCTTTGGCGGATCGATTAAAGCAACCCCTTTGCTCGTCGACGGTGTCCTGTACTTCACGCTGCCGGACCATGCGTGGGCTATTGATGCGCACACGGGCCGAGAAGTGTGGCACTTCGCCTGGGAGTCCGAGGGTGGGATTCACATTGGCAGTCGCGGAGCTGCGGCTTATGGCAATTGGCTCTATTTCGAGACGCCCGACTGCAATCTGGTGTCGCTGAATCTGAAAGACGGGAAGAAACGATGGCAAACACCGATCTGCGATCTGGACCAGATGTATTTCGGCACGGTCGCACCGCTCGTGATTAACAACCATGTAATCACCGGCGTCAGCGGGGACGATCTCGACATACCCGGCTACATTGAATCGCATGATCCGGAAACTGGAGCATTGCAATGGCGTTGGTATACGCACCCTCAGCCCGGCGATCCCGAAGCCAAGACTTGGCCCGGCATCGAGGCGATGCTGCATGGCGGCGGCATGACCTGGGGCTCGTACACCTACGATCCGGAGTTGAATCTGCTTTACTTCGGAACGGGCAATCCGCAACCGGTCATCTCCGGAAAGGGCCGAGAGGGAGACAACCTTTACACGGAGTGTATCATTGCACTGAATCCCGACACCGGCAAACTGGCCTGGTACTTTCAGGCCTCCCCGCACGATACGCACGACTGGGATGCGAATGAAGCTCCCGTTCTGATCGATGGTGAAATCAATGGGCAGAAGCGCAAGCTCGTAGCCCAGGCGAGCCGCAATGGCTACTTTTTTGTGCTCGATCGAATCACTGGCAAAAACATCATCACCACTCCCTTTGCAAAAGCGAACTGGGCCAAAGGGCTGGATGCGAAAGGACAGCCGATTCCGAATCCGGCCAAGATGCCGCAACAGGATGGCGCTCTGGTTTCTCCGAACCAGGCTGGTGCCGCCAACTGGCCGCCACCGAGCTTCAGTCCGGCTACCGGACTGTTTTATGTGAATGCGACCGATGCCTACAGTGTCTATTACATCTACGACAACGACCCAAAACCAGAAGGCTGGGCTGGGAATGATCGTGGAGGCTGGTCGCAGTCGTCGCTTCGTGCGATCGACTACAAGACAGGAAAAATCAAATGGAGCCACACCTGGGAGGGTACGGGTGGGCCGCGCTCAGGTGTGCTCTCCACCGCCGGCAATCTGGTTTTCGCGGGCGATCCATCGAACAACCTCGTCGCGGTCAATGCAACGACTGGTCGGCCCCTGTGGCACACGAACCTCGGTGCGGGTATGAGCAACGCGCCCATTACCTTTGAACTCGACGGCACGCAATACCTGGTCGTCGGTGCCGGAGATTCGCTGTTTGGATTTGCCATGCTGACGAAGTGACTCTGGAGAGTCACTACTAGGCGGAAAGCCCTGAAAGGGCGGCGCAGGGAGTTCGATCTCAACTCCAGATAAATGCTCGTCATAAGGCGCCTCTTTGGTACCGGGACCAACTGCATCGCCCCTTCGGGGCTTCCCTTGTTACTGTGCTTGTTCCCAGGGCTTGCGCCCTGGGCTTTCCTGAGTCGCCCCTGCGGGGCTAGTTTCGCGCCAGAAACTAGCCTAGTCTCCCCAGCAGATTCGTATGACATCTGGCGCCCCACTCGGAGACGCATGGAGTTTTTGATGAAACGTTCCGACAGACGTTCCTGTGATGCAGGCGGCGGAGGAGAAGACGCCGAAACAGTTCGCAAACCGTGGCCGTATCGAGCGAGGGGAGTTCGAGAAACTCCCCTTCGGCAGTCCAGACGCCGCCGGAAATGATGGCGTGGCAATGCGGATTAAAGTTCTCGGGCCGTCCATGCGACGCGTCTGGTTGCGGCCTGGCATAAACCCGAACAACACGGTCACAGAACGTCTGGCGTGGCGCGGCCTTATTCATTCCGCAGGGCAATCATCGGATCGACGCGTGACGCGCGGCGCGCGGGAACAAACCAGGCCAGAGTTGCCACCGCCAGGAGAATGAGAGATACCACGTAACAGTTGGGATGTAGTCGGGCCGGAACCCATAGAGCAGCGCGGTCATCAAGCGCGCCGCGATCGCCGCCAGGACCAAGCCAACGGCGAGTCCGGTGAGCGTCAATGCCAAGCCGTGTTTGCCGAAGGAGAGCAGTATCTCCCTGGACGTCGCGCCTAACGCCATGCGTACGCCGATCCTCGTTGGTGCGTTGTGTTACGGCGTAGGAGAGTACTCCGTATAGTCCGAGAGACGCGAGTAGCAGAGCGAGCAGAGCGAATGCGCTCATCAGCGTTGTACTCTGCGCCGGCGTGGACAATTGGCGGTCCACGATTTCCTCAAGAGTCTGAACACGCCAGATCGGCTGGTTCTTATCGACGGACCAGATC
>QHZE01000490.1 GCA_003225335.1 Acidobacteriota bacterium | reverse complement strand
ATTGAAGGCATCCACTTGAAACTTCCACTTCAGCTTCTCCGTGATTCTCACCTCCTTGACCAGTGAGCCGTCGATATTGAAAACCCCCGGTCCCCTCAATCCCGGGAAATTCCAGGGATTGGTGCGCGGCGTGAAATCCGGCAGCCTCTTGAACCCTGAAGTATTGAACCAGTGCTGCGGCGTGGGGTTGGAGATTACGGGATCGGTCCCATCCCAGAGCATCCCGTCAAATCCCAGTAAATTGCCGGAACGATAGAACATCACGCCGCTGAATCTCCACCCGCCCACGATGGAGTCCACCAGCCGGGGCGCGCCGGACATGAAGGCTCGGCCTCTTCCTATGGGGAGGTCCCAGGCGCCGGCCGTGGTGATGCGGTGGCGGAAGTTATTCGGGTTCTGCCATGTGTAATGGCGGCTGTACGTGTCTATGTCGTTAAAGAACGTCTCGTCTTTCTCGACATGATAGCTGTAACCCGCCAGCAGTGATAGTCCTTGACTATAGCTTTTCACCAGCTTCATCTGCAGGGCCTGGTATTTCATGGCGCCGCCTGGAAGCCCATCCACCACGATAATGTTTCCGTATTGTGGATAAGGTTTCGCGAGGCTGCTCACTCCCACCTGCGGTTGATAACGCAGCGGTCCGGGGAACTTCTCCACTGGCAGGGTGTTGTAGAAGGGATTGTCGATCACCGCCAGGGTTTGTTCCTTGTATGTGTAGCCGATCCGGGGATCGACCTGGTTGATGTTGTAGTCCGTCTGGAACACCTGGCCGGTCCGGTTGCGATAATAGGTGACATCCAGCACCAACGAACCCGGCAGTTGACGCTGGATGGAGATGTTGAGGCGGTCGCTGTTGCTGCGTTTCCGCTCGGGGGAAAAGTAGAACAGGGAGTCTCCCAGCATGGTGTAGATCCCGAGACTCTTGCCATAAGAGGGGGCAACGGGATTGCTGGCCGGGAAAGGATCATTCAAGTGCATCCGGGGCACCCCTTGGATAGGGTCGGGAGCTCCCGTGAAGTTGCTGAAGCCATAGATGGGAAAACCGCTGAGCTGGTCATGACCCGAGTTGGTCGTCCAGGGTGTCACGTAACGTCCATAGGCGCCGCGAATGACGGTCTTGTCGTTCAATTTGTAGGCGGCCCCGATGCGCGGTGAGAGCGTCCCCCACCCGCCGTCCCAGGATCCTGGATGCTCGTCGCTGGCAAACTGGAAGGCCCCGGTCATTTTCCAGGTCCCGTTGTAAAACTGCTTAACCTCGGCCGGCATCGTCGTCCCCTGCAGTTCCGGAATGGGCGCGCTCAAATCCAGCGCGCGAGTCTCCCGGTTCTGCGTGTCGTGGAACGCCGATTCATACTCATAACGCAAGCCGAGGTTCAGGGTCAGATTCCTGGTGACCTTCCAGTCGTCATTAAGGTAGAGGCCGTAGAAACTTCTTTGGATCTCCGGCGAGATGTTGATAGGGAAGCCCGTGGCACCGCTGTCCCAGTTGTTCCCATTGCCACCCCACTGTGCGATCTCGGTCGGGGCGAGGGCCCCCAGAAGGAACGTGGCATAGGAGTCGCCCGAGAGCAGGAGGTTCGGATTGTTGTAGGTTGACGCAGTGGGTTGCGCGTCAAATCCGAAGCCGGGATTGACCTCCAGGAGCAGACTGTTGGTGGTGTTGCGCCGAAGGTCCAATCCCGCCTTCAGGTAGTGCGAGCCGCGCTGCTGGGAGATTTTTGAGCTGAATTCCATGGCGTGGGGGGTTTCGTGCCAGTAACCGCCCCCCGGCCCCATGTGGGTAAGATCGGAATTCTGATTGTTTAAGATGCTCATGCGCGGAATCAGGCTCGGAATGCTCGGATCCGCGAACACCGGTTTGTAAAAATCAGTATTGGGATAGACCCCGGCCCAGGACCATTCGGGAGCGAACTCGGTTGCGAATTTGGAGGTATCCGTGAAATTGTGATAGCCGCCGTGGAAGTTGAGGACCGTCGTGGGGTTCAAGGTGTACGTGGCATCTCCGGCATAGGAGAGCATGTTGTAGTCGGCGCCACGGTCCGACATATACATGGGCGAACCGGTGGGATTGCCGGTCACCGCGACCGGGGTAAGAATCAGGCTGGTCCTGCCGTAGATCCGGAGTTTTTCATTCACCTGATAGTCCACCCGGTCGGAAAAGTTTTTGTAAGGATATTTGATCGGAATAGTGACCACGAAGTTGCGGGTGTTGTAGGCGTCGATTGGCGCCCTGTTGGCTTTCCAGAGTGCGGCCGTGTATTTTGCGGCGATGGGGTCAATTCGACTGGATGGAATGACATTGTTCGGAAAGGGCGTGCGGGTGACCGTGCCGTCGGGTGCTGTGACGGTGCTCCAGGGATCGTAGATCAACCGCAGATTGCCGTCCCGCGTGAGCGTCTGCGAAAAATCTCCCGTACGTTCCCGCTCGGTGGGCAGCGTGTTGTACAGAAAGTCAGGTTGAGTCTTGTCCCATCCCTCGTAGGAGACGAAGTTGAACAACTTGTTCCTGATGATGGGATGGCTGAAGGTGCCGCCGTACATGGTTTTCTCGATCTGGTTGTAGCTTTGGTAAACCCGGTTTTCCATCGCATTCCAATCGGGCCTTTGGAAGTATGCGAAGCCCGTTCCATGGAATTCGTTATTGCCCGATTTCAACACGACGCTGATGGCCGAGCCGGAACTGTGCCCGTATTCGGCGTCCGACGCGTTTTGCAGGACGTTGACTTCCTGCACCATGTCGGGTGTCGGAACATAGCCCGTCTTCACGCTGATACCGGAGGGACTGCCGTCCACCTGCAGGTCGTTCGTAAACTGCCCGCTGCCTCCGACTTTCAGGTTATTGGATGCCCAGGTGTCATAGGGGTTGTCTTCCCCCCACGAAGTGCTCTGCACCGAGGGATCCAGCTGCGCCAACAAGAAGACGTTGCGATACATTTGCGGCAGGCTCTCCACCAGCTTCTGACTCACGTTGCTTTCCATCTTGGAGGTGTTGAACTGCAGAGTCGCCGTTTCGGCGCTGACCGAAACCGTTTCGGAAATATCTCCGGGCTTCAGGACGGCATTTATCGTCAAATCGGCCCGGGAGGGTACTGAGATATTATCCTGCTCGAACTTGTTGAAGCCTTTGATTTCCACGGTGAACTTGTACGTCCCGGGCTCCACCAGGTCGAACAGATAGCGGCCGGCCTCATTGGTCAGCCGGACCGCGGCTATGTTGGTCTTGAGGTTGAGCAGATTGACCGTGGCCCCGACGATAGCCGCCTGGCTCGAGTCCAGGACGTTCCCCTGGATTCTGCCCCGGTACTCCTGTCCGAGGACGGTGCTCGACAGCAGCACCGGCAAAACCGCCAACACTGCCATTGAGAAAAGCCTTTTGAAGATCGTTGCCATAACCTCCTCCTCTTTTAG
>QHZE01000084.1 GCA_003225335.1 Acidobacteriota bacterium | reverse complement strand
ATGAGCTCTGTTGTAATGCCGGCGCCGTTCGGATTGTTGTGGAGATCCAGTCTCGGCCCTATTTCCCAGCCGTCGAGGATGGCCAGCGTCTCGACCAGCTTGCCCATTTTGCCATAGCCGATCAGCGCTATTTTCACATGCTTCTCCGGATAAGCATCGCACCGGCATCATATTACCGATGGACCTTGACATCAACCGAGTGTGGAACGCACATCTTGAATGACGATCGAAGGGAAGGAATTCAAGAATCCAAGAATTCAAGAATTCAAGAATGTTTCTCCGCTTTCCCATTCTTGAATTCTTGAATTCTTGGATTCTTAAGACTTTCGTCATTCGAAGATATTCGGGTCGAGCTTTTGAAAGAAAACGTCGTGGAGGCTTCTCACCGCGTGGGGCAGCCGATCTTCATCGATGACGAAGGAGATGTTGATCGCAGAAGCGCCCTGCGAAATCATATGGACGTTGACGTCCTGGACCGCGGTGAACACCAGGTGCGCGAGCCCGGGGATATTCCTGAGGTTATCCCCGACACAGCAGACGATCGCTTTGCCGCCATCCACATTCACCTCGCTGATTTTCCGCAACTCCGTCACGACATCCCAGAGTTTCGAAATGTCATCGAGCGTCAAAGACACGCTCACCTCGGACGTAGAAACCACGTCTACGGAGGTCTTGTGCAGCTCGAAGGTCTCGAAGATCTTCCTGAGGAACCCGTAGGCCATCAACATCCGGGTGGAGGTTATATTGACGATAGTGATCCCCTTTTTGTACGCAATCGCCTTGACGGGATTCTCGCACGGGCGGGCTTCGTCCGTAATGAGAGTTCCCTCCTGTTCCGGCTTGTAGCTGTTCAGCACGTGCACCGGAATCTTCTTGCGCACTGCAGGCACTATGGTCGCGGGATGCAGGACACGCGCGCCGAAATATGCCAGCTCTGCGGCCTCGTCGAAGGAGATGACCTTCACCCTCCGCGCTTCCGGAACCATGCGCGGATCGGTCGTCATGATTCCGTCCACATCCGTCCAGATCTGGATGTCGTAGGCGTCCAAAGCCGCTCCCACGAGGGAGGCGGAATAATCCGAACCGCCCCGCCCGATCGTGGTGGTGATCCCGTTGCGCGTCGAACCGATGAAGCCTTGCAGGACCGGAACTCTTCCCGCCTTGATGGAAGGCAACAGGTGCTCCCGAACCGCGGCGTCGGTGAGGTCGAACAGCGGTGCGGCGCGCGTGAAGTTGTCGTCGGTGATGATGCACTGCCGCGCGTCCATCAGCTCGGCTGCAATGCCGCCTGCACGGAGAACCTCCGTGAGAATCAGGGTCGAGAACCTCTCCCCGAAGCTGGCAACGGCATCCATGCTTCTCGGCGTCAGCTCCCCAAGTATAGCCAGCCCTTTGAGGAGGGTAGCGAGCTCCTTGAAGTGTGTGCCGAGGGCCTCCAACACCGCTTCCTGGGCGCTCCCCGCGAGCAGCTTCTGCGTTTCTCGATAGTGCCTCTCCCGGATCTTGCCGAGGAGGTCCAGCGCCTCCTGGCGCTTGCCTCGCGCGGCGGTCTCGGCCGCCTGCAGCAGCCCGTTCGTGGTCTTTCCCATAGCCGAGGCCACGACCACAGGCTTGTCCTTCAGACGAGCCTTGATGATGCCGGCGACGCGGCGCACGGCTTCAGCATCCTGGACGGACGTTCCGCCAAACTTGCAGACAATCATGATGTATTAGGCAAAATCTTTTGCCACCGATGAACACAGTGCAGTCCAGCCGCAACTCAAAAAATGTCAGGATGCTTGGAGTTCAGCCTATCTGTGTGCATCTGTACTACTAACGTGCGAATCCTTGTCCGGCGGTCAAGGATATTTTCACCGCGAAGACGCGAAGAGCGCGAAGAAAAGCGATTTCAAAAACTTTGCGTTCTTCGCGTCTTCGCGGTGGATTTTTTGGGTTGCGGCTGGACTGCACTGTGTTCATCTGTGGTTTCATTTGATTCTTCCGGTGCGGCCGGGTTGCGCCCTGGACTACGGCTTAATCCAGGAAGCCTTGCGCTTTGAGAAGCTCGGCATTCAAAATGGAGGCGCCTGCTGCGCCCCGAACGGTGTTGTGGCCCAGCACGGTGAACTTGAAATCCAGGACAGAACAGGGCCGGATGCGGCCCACAATAGCCGTCATGCCGCCGTAAAGGTTCACGTCGAAGCGCGGTTGAGGGCGATCCTGCGCCCCCATGACAACCACCGGGTGCTCCGGAGCGCTCGGCAAGCGGAGTTGTTGGGGAGGGCCGTAGAATTCCCGGAGCACCTGTATGATTTCCTGAGCCGAGGCCTTGGTTCTCAACTGCACCGACACGGATTCGGTGTGGCCGTCTTCGACAGCAACTCTGTTGCATTGGGCACTGACCGGAAAATCCGCGAACTCAATTCCCTCGCCGTCGAAACGCCCGAGGATTTTGCGGGTTTCACACTCCATCTTCTCTTCTTCACCGCCGATATACGGAATGACGTTGCCCAGGATGTCTAAAGAAGGAACACCGGGATACCCTGCGCCCGAAACAGCCTGCATGGTCGCAACAAAGACTTTTTCGACCGTAAAAGCTCGATGCAGGGGACCCAACGCCATGGCCAGGAACATGGTCGAACAATTGGAATTCGTCACAATGAAGCCGCTCGTACCCCGATTGCGGCGTTGTATCGGGATCAGGCCCAGATGGTCATGGTTCAACTCCGGGATGACCAGCGGCACGTCCGCATCCATGCGATGGTTTTTGGAATTGCTCAGCACGACACAGCCTGCTCTGGCAAAGCTGTCTTCGACTTCGCCCGCTACCGCCGCATCGAGACCCGAGAATGCGATGCGGCAGTCCAGGTCCGGCGTGCACGGCCGGACTTCGAGAATCCGCACGGATTCGGGAATAGGCGTGTTCTGCTTCCATGCAACCACTTCTTCGTAGCGCCGGCCCACTGATCTTTCCGAGGCGGCCACCTGGGTCACCTCGAACCAGGGATGGTCTTGGAGAAGCTTTATGAATTTCTGCCCGACTGCGCCCGTAGCGCCGAGCACAGCTACCGGTATCTTCTCACTCATAGACCCTCACGCGAATCGCGATCCCAGAATCGCCGAAGAAGCTGTGTATTTTCCCACAACCTCTCCCAAGTGACAACCTACAACCGACCAGAGTGACCACGAATTCCACGACGCGGCAGAGCCGCAACCAAAAACAACCCAAAAGCCTCACCGCGGAGACGCGGAGGTCGTCCCTGGGAGCGCACGCTTCCAGCGTGCTCCGAGTTTCGAACGCCCGGCACGCAGGATGCGCGCGCTCCCAGGAGAACGCACAAGAATCCTTTGCAAAAAGCAAAGGATTTTCCGTCAAATGAGAAATGACAAATGAACAATGACAAATAGAAGTCAGAAGCTCCGACAACGAACCGCGATTTGTCATTTTTCATTGGTCATTGGTCATTATTTGCCAAATCTCTCTCCGCGTACTCCGCGTCTCCGCGGTGAGGCTTTTTGGTTGCGGCTGGGCTGCTTTGTGTTCATCTGTGGTTTCATTTTGCGCTGTTTCCGAAACGTTAGGTGTGAGCTTTCGGTGAACCTTGGCATGAGGACTCGGAGTCAATATATAATGGCTCTCAACTTGCTCTCTCGATTGGCCACAGGAGGTGGGTATGAAACGGAGCGCGCTCTGCCTTAGCCTTTCAGGTTGTTTTGTTTTTCTGGCTGCACTGGCCCTCGACGCCCAGGCACCTTCTCCGGATGAGAAGGTGACGCAGCTTCCGGAGTTTGAAGAAGTTTTCCACCTGGCTGCCGTGCAGTCGCAGCTCTCTCCCCAGATGGAGGAGGAATTGCTCGCTCAATTCAAGAGAGAGTATGGGCGGCGCGTGATCCGCGCTCCGGAACTGAGAGCGGCAGTGCTGGAGCTGTTGTATCAAAGGGGGATCCCCTATACGGTAGCGCAGAATTTTCTCGGAGCGCTTCGCGATTATCGCAAGACTCTGACCGCTCCGCTGGACACCGGCTTTCTGGAGGCAGTGCGGCGCGTGGATCCAGGAGACCGGACTGTGTACAAGCTTGATAAAGTCAACCGAGTCACTCCACCTCGCGCCGTTCAGCAGCCCCTCCCCCTCTACACCGATTCGGCGCGCAAATTGGGCGTTGAAGGTCTTGTCTTGCTCGAGGCGCTGGTGCTCGAAGACGGCTCTATAGCGAACGTGAACGTAATTCGAGGCTTGGGATACGGTCTGGACGAATCGGCTGTCTTAACCATTCAAGACCGATGGAAATTTCGGCCGGGCACGCTCGACGGCGAGGCGGTGCCAGTGAAAGCGACCATCGAGGTAAGTTTCCGCCTGTATTAATCGGCCGGCACCTGGAAAGAATATTCGTCTGCGTAAACTGCGCAAAATGAAACCACAGATGAACACGGAGCAGCCCAGCCGCAAACCCCAAAAGCCTCACCGCAGAGACGCGGAGGAAGATTTCGCAAATGACCAATGACATATGAGCAATGACAAATGACAAATGGCTGTTCCTTGTCCAGACTTCTGACTTCTATTTGTCATTGTTCATTCGTCATTTGTCATTGGTCATTTGACCGAAAATCCTTGGTAGTCTTGGTTGCGGCTATGCCGCGCTCAGCCGTGAAGGAGGGTCCTGGCCAGGCGCACGTAGAGGTCGATCCCCTCCAGGAGCTGCTTCTTGGAAATGCGCTCGTGGTCGGTGTGTGCGTCCAGGATAGAGCCGGGCCCCATCATGTACGCCTTCCCCCACTGCGTCAGAAATGGGACATCGCTCGTGAAGGCAACGACCGTGGTCTCAAACCCTTCCGCGACATTCATCATCACGGGCGGCACTTCAAAGGGATAGCGGACCTCGGCGCGGCCGTGAATCACCGCCTCCAGCCGCGCCTTGAGGCGGTCGATGGGTTCGACCGAGCGGAACATGACTTCCGCCCTAGCCCGATCCGGTATGATGTTGGGCTTGGTTCCGCCTTCCAGTATCCCGATGTTGCAGGTGGTTTCCCCCAAAACAGCATCGCGGGGGAGCTCCATGGCGCGCACTTCCTGCAACAGGTCGAGAAGCTTCAAAATCGCAGATTCTCCCGCCTGCGGATACGCCGAATGAGCCGCCTTCCCGCGCGTGACGATCTCCGCGCGGAGAGAGCCTTTGGACCCTACGGCCAGGCGATTCTCCGTCGGCTCGCCGTCGATGAAAAATCCGGATCCGGGCGGCGTCCTGTTCGCTGCCAGGGCTCCCACGCTGTTGCGCTCCTCGCCCACGACAAAGAGCATGCCGAGGCGCGTCTCCCCTTGCGCGCGCAACCTCTCCGCAGCGTGGATCTGCGCCGCGACAATTCCTTTTGCATCGCATGCGCCGCGGCCGTAGATGTATTCCTCGTCCTCCCGAAACGGGATGTATGGCGGCACCGTATCGATGTGCGACGTGAACACCAGGTCCGGCTTGCCCGCGAACGCCGTGACATTGAAACGGTCCGGCGCCGCCTCCTGAAGCGAGACATCGTACTTCAATCCCGAAAGATACTCTTTCAGAAAGAAGGCGACCCGCTTCTCGTTTTCGGTGATCGATTCGATTTCGATCAGGCGTCGCGCCAGCTCGAAGACATGCATGAGCTTGCCAAAAGCATTAGAGGTCAAAAAGCATATACCGGCAACCGGCAACTAACAACCGGAATTCGCTCCGGGAGCGTAACACGTTAAGCCTCGGGAGAAACCTGTGGAAGGAATTGACGGCAAAAGAAACTTGCCACGAATTACACGAGTTATACGAATTTCTTCGTGGAATTCGTGTAATTCGTGGCGAGTTTTTCTAGCGTCAATTCTTCACCAGATCCTGAAACTCGCGGCTGCCTGGGGAAACAGAATTCAGGTTTCGCTGCCGCACAGCCCGGTCTCTACCGCAAGACGCAAGTCGTCCGATTCTTCCTCCGATGCTACGCGAGCAAAGATGTGAATCTCTCCGTCGACGATGGAGTCCGCGTACTCTTCGTATTCCTTGCGCCGCCTCCTCAGTAACCGGCCCTCCAGCAGCATGCCGGCCAGGGTAAACAAGACGGCCAGCAGCATCATCGACTCGTAGGTGACGATCCCCGCCGGGAGTGCCGCTACGACCGGCATGCCGCCCGTATTGAGCGGGTAGAGCAGGGCCGTAAGCGCGGCCATCGACCAGCCGGCCACGATTCCAAGCGCCGCGCCGGCAAGCACGAAGGCGGGCAATCGTGACTTTCCCGAAAGTGTTTCGCCCAGTTCATGAAGAGGTTCCGCGGAAAGCACTTCTATGTCCTTCGGTTTCACATTGCGGCTGAGCAGAAGAGAGATAATGTGACCGGCTTCGTCCGCTGTCCGGCAGCTCAGGTGCAAGAGGGGAACTGTCATGGCCGGAGCTCTCCTGCCCCGGAAGCAGCGGCGACGGGCACGGCAAGCGAGGTCCTGGCGCGCCGCTCACGGTACCCTTCTTTCAACTCCCAGAGCGAAATAATGGGAAAGAGCTTCGTGAAGATCAGGTAAAGCAGGGCAAAGTAAGCGACGGTTCCCACGGTGATGGTGATTTCCACCCACGTGGGCGCATACGTCCCGCGCACAAAGGGGAGGCGCGGGTGCGCCAGCGTGGGAACGATGATGAGAAATCTTTCCAGCCACATGGCGACCACTACGGTGAAGGCGGCAATCGCGGTGCCCGTGATCGTTCTCAGCCGGCGAATCCCCAGGAGGATCATGGGAATCACAAAATTGCCGGCCATCATTGTCCAGAAAAGCGGGGCATAGCGGCCGCTCACCTTCGACCGGAACACGACCAGCTCATGCGGTTCGTTGTTGTACCAGACCGTCAGATATTCGGCAAAAGTGAAGTAAAACCAGAGGCAGCTCATCGTGAGCAACAGCTTGCCGAGGTTGTCGAAGTGCAGCGGCTTCAAATACTCTTCCAGACGCAGGATCTTCCGCAGCACGGCCATGGCCAGAATGAGAGCGGCAATCCCCGAGAAGATGGCTCCCACGACGAAGTAGGGCCCGAAAATCGTGCTCTTCCACATCGGATTCAGCGTCATGGCAAAATCCCAGGACACGATCGTATGCACGGACACGGCCACCGGCACGATGATGACCGCCATGATGGATATGGCGCGCTCCAACCGGTTCCACTGTGTCGCCGTGCCCTGCCAACCGAGCGCCAGCAGCGAATAAATCTTCCGCCGCAGGCCCCGCGAGCGATCGCGCACCGCGGCAAGGTCGGGCACCATGGGCAGATACAGATAGGTCACGCTCCCGATCAGGTAGGTGTTGATGGCCATGAAATCCCACATAAGCGGCGAACGGAAGTTCGGCCAGATCAGGCGCTCGTTCGGATAAGGGATCAGCCAGAAGAAAAGCCAGGGGCGGCCCAGGTGGATAATCGGAAACATAGACCCGACCATCAGGGCAAACACCGTGATCGCCTCGGCGCACCGGGTGATCGGCCGGCGCCAGCCGGCATTCACCAATCTCAGAATGGCGGAGATCAGAGTCCCGGCATGGCTGATGCCGATCCAGAACACGAAATTGGTAATGTAGAAAGCCCACATCACCGGGTACCTGATGCCGGCGACCCCGATGCCCCTGTGAATCTGGTACGACCAAGCCAGGACAGCGGCCAGGAGCGACAGGCCTAAAAGCAATGTCGCGGCGTAAAAACGCCAGGAGGTGTGCAGGATCGGCCGGAGGAGGTCCTCGTTGATCTGTCTATTTGACGGATGCGGACGTTCCACGTCGCTCTCCTTCAGAATTGCGCCCCTCCTCCCACGAATCGCGTTTGAGGTAGACCACCCGCGGCTGCGTGCCCAGGTCCTCGAGCAGTTGGAAACGGCGGCCGCTCCGGCCCAGGAGCGAGACACGGCTTTCGGGGTCGCTGCGGTCGCCGAACACAATGGCCTCGGCCGGGCAGGCCTGGGCGCAGGCGGGCTGTATCTCGCCGTCCCGCACCGCGCGTCTCTCGTCTTTTGCGATCCCCTGCACTTTCTGAATGCGCTGCACGCAGAAAGTGCACTTCTCCATCACGCCGCTCATGCGAACCGAAACATCGGGATTGAGCTGGTAATTCAGGGGCTCGTCCCACGCCGGAGCAAAGAAATTGAAAAAGCGCACCGTATAGGGGCAGTTATTGGCGCAGAAGCGCGTGCCCACGCAACGGTTGTAGACCTGAACGTTCAACCCTTCAGGATTGTGATAGGTCGCAAACACCGGGCATACCGGTTCACAGGGCGCGTTGTCGCAGTGCTGGCACAGCACGGGAATGAAACGGGCCCGCACATCGGGGAACTCACCTTCCAGGTAGCGTTCGACGCGGATCCAGCTCTGATGCCTGCCCTTCGCGCATTCCTCTTCGCCGCGGGTCGGGACATTATTTTCCGCGCGACAGGCCGCCACGCAGGCTTCGCACCCCGTGCATCGATCGAGATCAATTACCATCGCCCATTCCGCCATCTATCCTCCCAAACTGATGATGAAACCACAGATCAACACGGTGCAGCCCAGCGGCAACCAAGAAGCTCACCGCAGAGGCCGCAGAGAGATATTTGCCGAATGACAGATGACCAATGAAAAATGACAAATGTCAGTTCGCTGTCCGGACTTCTGACTGCTATTTGTCATTGGTCATTTGCCATTGGTCATTTGTCATTTAAAAGCTAGCGGTGGAGCTCCTCCGGCGTGTGTCCCCGGTCTTGCCCGAGCTGGATGACACGAGCCTTCTGTCCCGTCTTGATTACCTTCACACGCGTGGCCGCCCAGGCAGGCTCTCCGGTATCTTTCACACTCCGCGGCACGATGATTTCCCATGGATTAACGCCCCGGCCCCTCGCATACCTCCCATAAAACCTGTGCCCGTGGCCGAAGGGAATGCTGACCACATCCGGCCGTGCCGCCGGAGTCAAGAACACCGGCGCCTCGATCTTGCCCGAGGCAGACTCCAGCCAAACCAGTTCGCCGTGTTCAATCCCAAATTCCACTGCCGTTCGTGGGTTCATCTCTATCCACGTTCCCCAAACGATCGAAGTCATGGGATCGGGCAGCTCCTGCATCCAGGGGAGATTGGCAGTGTTCCCCTCGCCTAATGCGAGGGATGCGAACGGCTGCAGGGAAAAGGGGTATTCCGCGGATTCCCTCTCTGCCGGCGGCAAGGGCTCCGCACCCGGGAGAAACGTAAGGTCCACGGTGACGCGCGCTTTGTCTGTGGCGTCGTCCACCCAGACTCCTTTGCCCTTCAGTGCGCTCCAGAAACTGTCCATGTCTTCAGCTGAGAAGCTTCCGTGGTTGAGGACATCCTCGGCACCCAGGTTGCGCTTGAGATATTCTCGAAAATCAGAGTCCGGCAAGGCTGCGCCGGTTTTGCCTCCCCATTTGCGCGCCAGGGCAAGCACGACATCCGCGCAGTCTCTCGATTCGTACATCGACGTCACGATCGGCTGCACCAGAGACACTACACGCGTCCCCGCCGTGACCTCGGGCTCCACCACGTCATATCTCTCGAGAAATGTCCGATCCGGAAGTATCAGGTCTGCATATGCCGTGGAGTCGTTCATGAATGAGCTGAAGGCTGCGATAAAGGGGGTCTTCTCCAGGCCCTCCAGAGCTCCCGCGGATGCGGGAGCTCTGTAAGCCGGATTCGCGTCCCAGAGGATCAGCACCTGAATCGAACCGGGCGCGGAGACGAGATCTTCCGCCCATTGCCGCGCGGGTGCAGGAACAGGGGCAGCCCGTTTGCGCGAGGAAGCCGTCCACAAGATCCCTCCCCGCTTGCCGGGATTTCCGACCAGAGCGTTCAGCGAGTGCACCGCCCCTGCCGTGAACAGCCCGTAAGGGTGAGCGACGGCAGCCCCACCGGTGAGGGCAAGCCCCGGCTGATGGCGCGCGAATTCCCGAGCCACCCGGGCAATTCTTTTCGCCGGGACGTCCAGGGCTTCCGCAACATCTTCAGGCGCATACTTTTTCAGGACCCACTGCCGAAAAGCCTCGAACCCATTGATGGACTTTACGGATTCCTTGTCGAAGAGCTCTTCCTTGAGGATCACATGGGCGAGCGCAAGCGCCACTTCCCCTTCCGTGCCGGGGCGCGCTGGGAGCCACTCGTCGGCGTTGGCCGCGGTCAGAGAGAACCTGCCTTCTATCTGGACAAACTTCCCCCGCTCACCCGGTCTTCCCTGCCTGAAGTGGCCGAGGCCAAGGTTGTACCGGACGGGGGAGGTGTGGGCCCCAAGGATATCGGCGCCAAACGAAAGGATGTAGTGCGCGTTCTCCAGATCATGGACCTCGAGCTCCTGGCGTCCGAAGACCCGCCGATTGGCCTCCCGAAGCACCGGAGCCCCGAGCGGCTCTTCCCGGTAGCAGCGCTCCGAGCCAAGCGCCCGGAGAAACTCGCTCATCAGATTCTGACGCCGCACAGAGGAATGACCGACAATGGCAGCGAGTCCCGAAGCAGCGCCGGATGCGCGCAACGGCTCCAGTTTCCGCTCCAGCAGCGAGAGACCCTCATCCCAAGAGATCGGCAGATACTGCCCCGATCCACGAGGGCCTGAGATTTTGAGAGGCGTGCGTATCCGATCGGGATTGTAAAGAATCTGCGGGCCCGCCTGCCCCCTGGCGCACAGCCTCCCCCGATTCACGACGTGATCCGGGTTCCCTTCGATTTTCTTGACCTGTAGGACGGTCTGGCGGCGCTCCTGACCCTCGCGCAGGACCCTGGCCTCGCCTGGCGCGGAGCGCACCAGAATCCCGCATCCGGCGGGGCAGACAGCGCAGGTACTCGGGGTCCATTGATCCACCCCCGGAATAATGTTCTCTTCGGGAATCAGAAATGGGATGAGTTTCTCATCGCCGCCGCAACCGGTGAGCGCAACCGCCGCGCCGGCCCCCAGGGAGCCGGATTTCAGGAAGCGCCGCCGGTTCATCCTTGACCTCTCCCCATTCTCCCGGTCACTCACGATCGAATCCTCCTATCCTGCATTCAGACACCGATCCCTGGCGGCGGCATGGAATGGGATAACTTGAGGCCGGCAGTACGTAAGCCAGGCCGCGAAGCCCGTGAGGCCGCGGAAACATTTGAAATTTCAAATTTGAAATTTGAGATTTCAAAGGACCCGACAAAAGCTTTCGAGAAGATACCGCTACTGTCTGAATCGCAACCTCCTATTATCGGTGGCAGGTAACGCAATCGTCCGCGAGCCTCTTGTCGCGGAACTTCGAGCTATTCTGCCGGTGGCACTCGACGCAGAAACCCATGGTGAGACGGACTTCGCGCATCAGGACGTCCCTGGACGCCGCGTCGCCATGACAGGCGGCGCACTTGACCCCCGCGGCCGCATGCCTGTGGTGATTGAAGAACACGGCCGCCTCGCCGGAAAGCGCGTAAATCCTCCGCCACGGAATCTCTTCCCGGTGCTCCAGATACGCCTTCACCTTCCGGATCTCTGCGCTATCGGGCTTGACCCCGGTGTGACAGGTCATGCACTGAACAACACTCGGAAGAGTTGCCTGAGCATGCTTCTCCGCCCCGCCATGGCAAAACACGCAGGAAAGTTTCTTCCCAACGTGGACTCTGTGGCTGAAGGCCACGGGTTGCTCCGCAGGGCTTTCGCGAGCACAGGAAATAGTTAGAAAAATCAACCCCGCGATCGCGCCATACAGGAGGGTTCGCAGCCAGAGTCTCGACAGTCCCATCCGCGCCCCTTCAAGGAAAACCTGTGAGATGCAAAGACCGCAGAGCAAAAATGCCGAAAGAATTGCCAAAATGCAACGATTTCGGATTTCGGATTGCCGATTTCGGATTGCGGATTGCGGATTTTGGGTAATGACTCAGTTCAGAGAATGTGATTGTTGAATTTGGCACGGCACGCTGGAAGCGTGCGCTCCCAGGGACGACCCCCGCGTCCTATTTGCCTCTCCGGTAACTGAGAAGCTGTGAAGATTGACGTGACGTAGGGGCAACCACACCGAGTCGCCCCTACGTCGGCTGCCGATTTTGCCACACGCTCTAATCCGCAATCCGAAATCCGAAATCCACAATCGGTTAAACGGCTTGACGCAGTTTGGTAGCAGTCCGTATGATAGCGTTTTCGAAACCAGCCAGATCATGCATCCATTATTCCAAGGAGGAATCGATTGAAAAATTCAAAACTCATTATATGGGCGGCATGCCTCCTGCTTGCGATGGCCGTGGCCTGCGGCAAGAAGGAGGAGGCGCCCGCAACATCGGAAGCCCCGGCAGCGGGCGGGGGGGCGGGAGCCGCCACTCCTTTCGATCCCGCCACCGGCACCGCCACCGTTGGCGGGAAAGTTACTTTTCAGGGTACCGCACCACCGCAGGCGCAGATCAAATTGAACGCGGACCCCGTCTGCGTGAGCTTGCACAAGGAACCGGTATATGCGGAAGAGGTAGTGGCCGAAAATGGAAACCTCCAGAATGTGTTTGTCTATGTGAAGGAGGGTCTGGAAAAGTATTCGTTCACCCCCCCGCCGGAGCCGGCGACTATTGATCAGAAGGGGTGTCACTATACTCCTCACGTCGGCGGCATGATGGTCAATCAGAAGCTCAAGATCGTCAACAGCGATCCTACCCTGCACAACATCCACTGCTGGGCCGAAAAGAATCCGCAGTTCAATTTCGCCCAGCCCGTGCAGAATCTGTCGAACGAGAAGGCATTTGCCATTCCCGAGGTCATGGTCCATTTCAGGTGCGACGTCCACAAGTGGATGTCCTGTTACGTTGGCGTTCTACCGCACCCGTACTACAGCGTGACGGGCAAGGACGGCGCGTTCGCATTGAAGAGCCTGCCCCCCGGCGAATATGTCATCGAGGCATGGCATGAGAAGTACGGCGCCAAGACGCAGAAGGTCACCGTCGGGGACAAAGAGACGAAGGAGATCAGCTTCAGCTACGCGGCTTCCTGACGGAACAAGGGGGGGCAAAGGGACAAAGGGGTCACGGGGAGAAACCTTTGCAAATCCTTTCCCTTTGCCCCTTGACCCCTCTACCCCTTGACCCTCTAAAGTTGGCGAGCGAACTAAGTTTCAAATCCTCTTTTCTGTGTGCCTTTGAAGGTCCGGTCACAGGTGGATTCCGGTCTCTGGCTGCATCGATTTGCAATCGTTGTTTCGGTCTGTACGCTTGCCCTGATTTTCGTGGGAGGGCTTGTCACGTCCACCGGTTCCGGTCTGGCTGTTCCGGACTGGCCGCTGGCTCACGGCCGGCTCTTCCCCGAGATGGTGGGTGGCGTCCGGTACGAGGTTGGCCATCGCATGGTCGCCGCGACAGTAGGGTTGCTCACGCTGGTGCTGGCTCTCTGGCTGCGGAGCCGGGAGCCTCGAAGGTGGGTCCGCAGGCTGGGAGGACTCGCGCTCGTCGTGGTTCTATGCCAGGCAGCTCTCGGCGGCGTCACGGTTCTCTTAAGCTGGCGCTGATTACCACTGCGGCGATCTTCGTGCAGATCCTCTTGGGAGCTTTGATGCGACACACCGGAAGCGGACTGGCCATTCCCGACTTTCCGCTTTCGTACGGACACCTGATGCCCCCCTTTTTCACGCGTCAGATTGCCATTCATTTCGCGCACCGCGTTTGGGCGCTGGTTGTGACGTTCTTCGTCATGTGGCTGGCCGGCCGCATTCTGCGCGGATACGAGAAGACTTTGCGGCGCGCCGCTATTTTTCTTCTCGCCGTTCTCGGCGTTCAAATCTTCTTGGGCGCGCAGACCATCTGGTCCAGCCGCGCTCCGGTGGTGACAACGCTGCACGTTGCCGGGGGAGCTCTCACTTTGGCCGCGAGCCTTTACCTGACCCTGCGAGCTTACCGCATCCTCTTGCCGCGAGCGGCGGCGCTGTTCTCCCACGAGGCTTATAGCGCCTCCGCATCGGAGTAAGAAGTGAATGTCGAGTCTGTGGCACTCATCCTGACGAGATCCCGCGCAGCCGACTTCCTGGAGCTTACAAAACCGCGCATCACCCTTTTGGTCCTTGCCACTACGATGGTGGGCTTTTACCTCGCAGCTCCCGCCTCCATTCCGCTGGCGTTGCTCTCTCACACTCTGCTGGGCATAGGACTCGTGGCGGGAGGGGCCAGCGCCTTGAACATGTGGCTGGAGCGCCGGCCGGACTCTCTGATGCGGCGGACCGCGGGCCGCCCTCTTCCCTCCGGCAGGTTGCAGTCCGGCCACGCGCTATCCTTCGCTCTTGTGCTTTCCGGAGCGGGGCTGGTTTATCTCTTTCTTTGGGTGAACCACCTGACAAGTGCGCTCGCCGTCATTACCCTTCTTACCTACCTGTTTCTCTATACGCCTCTCAAGACTCGAACGTGGCTCTGCACGCTGGTGGGAGCGGTCCCGGGCGCCTTGCCCCCGATTCTAGGTTGGATTGCCGCTACCGGAAAAATCTCTCTCGGAGGGATATTGCTTTTCGTGATCGTTTTTCTCTGGCAGCTACCTCATTTCTATGCCATTGGCTGGATGTATCGCGAGGACTATGCGCGTGCGGGGTTCCCCATGCTCCCCGTCATCGATACCACCGGGCGACGCACGGGCTGGCAGGCAAGCGCCTATATTCTGGCGCTGATTCTCGTCACCTTGCTGCCGACCGCCGCAGGACTCGCTGGATTTCTCTACCTGGCAGGGGCGGTACTTTCCGGTATCTGCTTTCTCGTTTGCGGCGTGCTGTTTGCAAGGTTGCGCGACTTCGTCTCTGCGAGACGCCTCTTCGTCGTATCCGTGTTCTATCTTCCGCTCCTCATGGCTCTGTTGGTAATAGACAAAGCCTCTCCTTGACAAGGGTGGGGCGATGACCGTTTCTTTGGCGGTGGAAGTCGAAAACCTCTCCTACAGCTATCCGCCTGCTCGCCGCGGGGCTGACCCCCGAACCGCGCTTCGCGGCGTTTCCTTCTCTGTTCGCGCAGGCGAGATCTTCGGGCTGTTGGGACCGAATGGGGGCGGGAAAACGACGCTTTTCAAACTCCTGTGCACCTTGCTCCTTCCCACCAGCGGACGCGCGAAAATCAATTCGCTGGACACTCGGGCGAGCGCAAACGAGATCCGCCGCCAGTTGGGAGTGGCGTTCCAATCGCCCAGCCTGGACAAGAAGCTCTCCGTGGAGGAGAACGTTCTTCATCACGGGCACCTCTACGGATTGCGGGGTAATGAATTGAAGAGAAGGATCCAGACCGTGTTAGAACGCTTCAGGCTCCAGGATCGGTCAAAAGAGATCGTCGAGACCCTGTCCGGCGGAATGTGCCGGCGCGTGGAACTGGCCAAGGCGATGCTCCATCGACCCCGGGTATTGCTCCTCGATGAACCGAGCACCGGTCTCGATCCGGGAGCGCGCAGAGACCTGTGGGATCATTTGAAGATGCTGCGTGAAGCCGGCGACGTCACGGTCCTCCTGACGACTCATCTTATGGAGGAGGCCGCGGAATGCGATCGTCTCGCACTGTTGCACTTGGGCCAGGTCGTTGCTCTGGGAACTCCGGGGGAATTGGTTTCACAAATCGGCGGTGACGTCGTCACCGTCAGGGTGGGGAATCCGCAGCCGCTGGCCGGCGAGATTCGAAATCGTTTCGGGGTCACGCCCGCGATACTCGACGGAAGCATTCGGATCGAATGCCGGGAAGGGCACAAATTCATACCGCAACTGGTGGAGTCTTTCCCGGGCCAGATCCAGTCCATTTCCATGGGGAAGCCAACATTGGAGGACGTTTTCATCCAGCGCACAGGACACAGGATTGACGAATGACGAATGAAGAGGAATTCAAGAATCCAAGAATTCAAGAATTCAAGAATGGCCCGAGGATCGATTGACGATTGACGAATAAGAGAAATTCAAAAATCCAAGAATGCCCAGGAATGTCTTTATTCTGGATTCCTTGGATTCGTGAATTCTTGGATTCTTGGATTCCCGGGACGCTTATGGGCTATGTGTTAGCGGTGACGACGTTATGGAGAAGGGAGATCGTGCGTTTCCTGCGCCAGCGGAACCGGATCGTCGGCGCCCTGGGGACACCTCTCGTCTTCTGGTTGCTTATTGGCTCCGGTTTGGGGAGCTCCTTCCGTTCGTCCGGTTTCCCCGGCGGAGAGCGTTATCTGGAGTATTCCTTCCCTGGCACGCTGGCGCTCATCCTGCTCTTCACGTCGATATTCTCCACGATCTCCATCATTGAAGACAGGCAGACAGGTTTCTTGCAGTCCGTGCTTGTGGCGCCGGTGCGGCGTTCGGCTATCACGCTGGGCAAGGTTCTGGGAAGCAGTTCGCTGGCTCTAGTCCAGGCCTTGATTTTTCTGACGCTCGCACCCACGGTGGGCATTGGGCTGACGCCGGGAAAGGTCGTCCTCCTGTGCGGCATCCTGTTCCTGATTGCTTTTGAGTTGAGCGCCATAGGTTACTTCATTGCCTGGAAGATGGATTCGACCCAGGGGTTTCACGCCATAATGAACCTGTTTCTCATGCCCATGTGGCTGCTGTCCGGGTCCTTCTTTCCCGCTTCCGGCGCGCCCGCGTGGTTGCGCTGGCTCGTTCACGCAAATCCCTTAACCTACGGTATCGCTGCGGTCCGCCGCGCTCTGTACCTCGGACACGTTCAGAGCGCGCCAGACCTGCCGCCGTTTGGTCTCTGCCTCACCGTCACCGCACTGTTTGCGGCGCTTGCCTTTGCGGCGGCCACCCTGGTCGCGTCGCAGCCCGCCCGCTGACCGAGATTTCCCTCTTGCGCCCTTCGCGTCTTCGCGGTTAATTCTGGTTCAGTCTTACCGCGAAGGCGCGAACTGCTGCGGTTCGTAATTACGCCAAGGTAATTTGCCCCGGGGAGGAGCAGTTGAGGCCTGAAGGGCCGGCAGTGAGTAGGCCCGGCCGTGAGGCCCGGATTGGGCGTCCGTTGAGATGGAGCGCCGAAGGTGCGACACAACCGGGGTGCCGGGCCTTCGGCCCTCGTGTCAGCGGCGTCGCGAAAACCCCGCCCTGACGGGCGGGGCTATTCACTATCCGCCCTTCGGGCCTGCTCAATTTTTTTCACAGCTTCTGAAGGATCGGCCTATCGGATCCTCATTTCGACGTCGTTTTCCAGCTTGAAACTCAGTCTCTGTTCGGGCTCGAGTTTAACTTCCTTGCCCTTTGTGGCGAGCACAGTACCCCCGCCGGCCCCGGCGCCGACGACTGCGCCAATGGCAGCACCTTTCTTGCCTCCGGCAATCGCGCCGATGATGGCGCCCACTCCGGTTGTAGCGCCCACGGTCTTGACGTCTCGTCCTTTGGTGCTTTCTGCCTCAAACGGGAGGGTGTTCGTCCGGATGGAATACGTCGATTGACCGGCGTGAATTTCCGTCAGGCCAAGCGACATTCGAGCGCGTCCTTCGACACGACCCGACCCTTCAGCCTCCGCGACCTTTCCAACCACCACACTTCCTTTCGGAGCAACCAGCCTTCCATCGATTTCCAAATCCTGAGCAAGAGTCCCCTCAAATTTGTCGCCCGCTTTATTCTCCCCGGAACTGAGCGCCTGGGACAGGCGGATTTCGATGGGGGTTCCAGCAGTTACGACCGCGGTCATCGGCCGAGGTGGGGCCGCCGGCACGGGCGGCGCCACAGGCTCACTTGCAGCAAGGGAAGAGGGAGCGGGACTGGGTGCGCGCGCGGAGGACTGGACCGGCGCGGCTGGTTTGCGGGTCGCGGGCCTCGATGCTGCCCGCTGTTCGCGCTGCGCAGGCGAGGCCGGCGCAGGTTGCGCCGCGGCTTGGGCCGGCGGTTCCGCGGGCGCGGGCTGCGACTGTGTTTGTTCCTGGCTCCTTTGATTGCAGGCGGCGAGAGCAAGGATCATCAGACTGGCAAGTACGACCTTGTTTAGTGACTTCATGAAATTCTCCTTCAGAATCACAACATTGGATCTAGATGGCCGAAGAGACCCACAAGTTTCATCAGAACTCAGTGGCACCAGCCAGTGGGACACTCCGACAGTCCATGCCGAACGCTTGACCCTCACCACCGGTAACTGCTCACTCCCATGAAAGAGACTCATTGACAATCTCCCCATTAGAAACTTATCGTTCGGAACGCTGCGCGACATGATGCCCTATTCCCTTCTTCCTCATGTGAACGCGTTTCTCAATGCCACCAGCGCGGTGCTGCTTGTGGCTGGCTACCTCTGCATCCGCAAGAAACTCATAAACTTTCATCGCTGGTGCATGGTTGTGGCAGTTGCCACCTCATCTCTCTTTCTCGTTTCGTACCTGGTCTATCACTCGCGAGTGGGGTCGGTGAGATTTCAAGGGCAGGGATGGCTGCGTCCTGTTTATTTCACGATTTTGATTTCGCACACGCTTCTGGCAGTTACCCTGGTTCCCCTTGTGATCATCACTCTGCGCCGAGCGCTCGAAGAAAAATTCGACCGGCATCGGCGCATCGCTCATTGGACGCTCCCCCTCTGGTTTTATGTCTCGGTCACCGGCGTCGTTGTCTACCTCATGCTCTACCACCTCTCTTGAATGACGATTGAGGACTTCCTCACTACTATAATTGAGGCTGGTCGTCACCGCCCCTGTGACACCTCAGCTCACGGTCGGCCTAGTACGCTGCCAGTATTTGTCATTGGTCATTGGTCATTGACCGTTTTTCCGCGCTCGCCTTTTGTATTCGCGCGCAGGGAACACATCATCATTGTTTCCTCAGTCAAAACAACATGCAGAAAATGAAAAATGACCAATGGGAAATGAGGCGTGAATGAGCATTTCAGCTTCGCGGCCTGCTTGCGACTGAGGCATTACTCTCTCGTCATTTGTTGAAGGCACTTCGTGAGATACTCCCTCATCTGCGCAGCCGGGGCGTGCTTGCGGCGCCCGTGGCCAGGCAGCACCCACTCGAAGCTGTAATCGAGCAAACGCTCTACCGAGCGCACCTGCTGTGGCCAGGAATACCAGCAAACGCCGCGGGACGCGTAGAGCGACCGGCGCGCCTCAGACCACTGGAGGTGATCTCCGGTAAAGAGAAACCGGCCGCGATAAAGCAGGACCATATGACCGCGCGTGTGGCCCGGCGTCGGAATTGCGAGCAGATCGCCCGCGAGTGGTATCGGATCCTGCCCCGCCAGGCTTCGTTCAATAACGAGCGCGCGGCCCATATCATCGCGGTGCATCACCCGTTCCGCCCCGAAATGCTGTGCCCAGGCGTTGTGGTCGGCCACATCGTCACGGTGGGTGAGGAACAGGAGCTTTATCCCCCCAAGAGCCGCAATGCGCTTCGCAAGAGGGCGCGCAAAGCGCGGCGAATCCACAAGCACATTCCCTTCCGGACGGACGATCAGATAGCTGGAGGCGCCGTAGGAAGATTGCGCAGCAAAGCCGCAAAAGTAGACCTCCCCCTCGATCCTTTCAGGATAGGCTTCGGCTGCTTCTTTGGCCGAGTGGTGTCGCGCGGTTCCAATCGATGCTGTCGGGCAGGTGACCAGAGCCTTAAGCGCGGAAAGTTGCTCTGCGGAGGCGCCGGGTTGGTGATATACGGCAGACTGCTCGCCTTCGCGCCTGAAGGTATCCGGGCTAATCTGCCTGCAGAGGTCACAGTCAATGCAGCTACTGTCGACGTAGAAGTCGCCCGGTACATTTTCGGCGCGCCGCAGCCCGAGTAATGCCATGTCAGAACTATACCAGACTTCAGACCTCAGACCTCAGACCTGAAGGCCTGAAGGAATTAAGTTTTCTGTTCTCAAGTCTGAAGTCTGAGGTCTGATGTCGGAGGTCTGACTAAAGCTGCAGGAGCGCCCAGGCGATCCCAACCAGCAGCGCGACCACACCCCAGCTCACAATCAATCCGATGAGGTCTGACCGGTACGCTTGCAGAAATCCAACACCCCGTGTCGATTTCAAGAGATGCCCCAGGTTGATCAGCAAAAGATGGTCCCCGCTCTCGACCGTCTTTCTGGCGAGAGCTTTATGCTCTGCGTCGGATATCGCCGCCAGTTCGTGTTCTTTTCCGTGTGAGGGATTGTTCTCGACCAACTGCTGCGAATGGTCCGTGGAGACATCCATGCGGACAAAAAAGTCACGGATCTTTTCTCCGGGTTCCGGAGTTGTAAGCAGGCTCACCGCCACCAGCGTTCCAATTCCTGCCAGCAAAGAGTAAAGAAAGACGTTGGGGTCCCAGTAGTCGAGCCGCAACCCTCGCAGGTGATACAACGTGAAATTCACGGCAAAGGCCGTGATAACGCTGGCCATCGCCCCCCAGCGGTTGGCCCGACGCCAGACCAGTCCTCCCATCAGGCTGATCCCCATGTAAGTAGCCATGGTTTCGGACAGGAGGAAGGTGTAAAGGACTTTCTCGATCAGGAACAAGGCGTAGAGTACGCCGAGCATGGTGATACCGAACCCGCTGAATCGCCCAACCCAGAGATAGTGCCGGTCCTCGCGGCCAGGCGCCAGATATCTCCGATAGAAGCCCTGAGTGAAGAGCGCTCCGCTGTCCACCATGAAGGCGGAGCAGGTGGACATGTTGGCCGCAAGAACGCTGGCGATGAGAAGCCCCAGCGCTCCTGGAAACAGAAGGTGGTGACAGGCAAAACCGAAGGCGTCTTCGGGGTCGCGGAGCACCGCGCCCGGCACAACGTTTTGCGCGACCATCGCGGCCGCGATCAAGCCCACGAAGGCCCAGCCTATGGTGCAGAATCTCTTGATGAAGTTGCCGTAAGCCATGCCGTCGCGGCAGGCCTTCTCATTTTTCCCCGTGCCCACGGCGGCGAGCTGATGGGGCTGCACCATGATTCCAATCAGGCCGTTGACCGTCAGCATCAAGATGAACCAGACCGTGATCCCCTGTGGCGCGGCCAAGCTGAACTTATAGGGTTCCAGGCTGGCTTTCATTCCTGTCATCCCGCCCACGACTCCCCAGCCCAGCGGAATCAGCATGAAGGACAGAGCAATGATGAGGAAGCCTTGAAAGAAATCGGTCCACGCCGAAGAGACGAGGCCGCCGAAGAAACTGTAAACGATAAAAACGACGGTCATGCCGATCACGATCTCGTTGACAGCCACCTCACCGCCGGTGGCCTGGCTGATGACCTTGCCGGCGCCTTTGAGCATGGCGCCCATGTTGATGGTGAAGTAGAGTACGGCAAAGACCGAATAGATGCCTCCCATCCACACGCCGTAGCGGTCCTGGAACACCTCGGCCATGGTTGTGCGCCGGAAGCGCCGGAAGATGGGCGCCATGATCCAGTAAAAGGGCGTGATGAACAGGTTCTTCCACTGAAACCAGATGGCGGAAAAACCGATGTTATAGACCGCCCCCGCGAGAGAAACCGGCATCTCGGCATGTGTCCCCACGCCGAAACTCTGGCCCATCATGAGCCACTTGTTGAAGCCGCGGTTCCCGAGAAAGTAATGTTCGGTGCTGCGCACCTTGCGCGCCACGTAAATCCCGATCCCTGCCATGGAAAAGAAGTAGAGGAGAAGAATGACCCAGTCGAGCGCGGTGATCTGAATTTGTTGCATGAGACTCTTTAATCAGATCCGGCTGTTTTTTGCAACAAAGGAATCCAGCGAAGGAATCCAAGAATCCAAGAATTCAAGAATCCAAGAATGGCTCCGGTTTGGCTCCGGTTCCGCTTTCATTCTTGAATTCTTGGATTCTTGAATTCTTGGATTCTTTTCTTACCTTCCGGCGCAAGAATTCGATTTCGACGAGGAATGCGACGGTGATCGCGATCACGCCGGCCGCGACTCCCGGGGCACTCAGCAATACGGCGAGAAGCATGACGAGAGCGGTAACAACAAGATTGAGCCCCATTCCCCAGTAGATCTCCTTCGTGGATCGCGCGGCCATAAGAAGCCCGCGAAACCAGCTGTGAACGGCATTAATGAACGGGATGATTATTCCGAGGAGCAAACCCGGCACAACAAATCGTGACAGGTGTTCCGGAAGCCCCGCCAGATAGCGCAGGTAGAGCCGCAGGAGTGGCGTGCATGCCAGAGCGACCATAGCCAATGACGATCCCCATCCCACTCTCCAGCAAAACGCACGTAGCGGATGGGCCGGGCGCGATTCCGAAACCAGCGCGATCACCGCTTCCGGCAGGGCAAAGGCAGGACTGCGAAACAGAAACAGTATCCCCCAGACAACGGGCCAGGCCGCAAGGTTTTCTTCAGGGAACGGCATTCGCGCCAGGCCCGCTCCAATGAGGGGTTGTGCCAGCAGCGTCAGCAGGGAGGTCGCCGCCAGGGGCGCGTGATAGCGGGCCACATAGCGCAAGGAGACGGCATCATCCTTTCCACCGCGTGTCTTCGATCTACTGTGGCCCTCCCGCAGCAGCTTGCGCACCGTGGGCTGAACTGCATGCGTGATGAAAACCGCCTCGACCACGACTCCGGCCATGAGCCCGATGCTGGCGATGTGCACGCCGGGCAACGAGGTGAGAATCGCCAGCCCGATCCCGGCGCCGGCAGAAGACACCAATCGGGCGAGCGTTCCGTATCCGACCCAACCCGTTTGCCCCTGTCTGATCAAAACTCCCTGATAAAAGCGCCTCCACCCGATCGCCGCAGACCAGAGCGTCATAATCCGCATGCCGGGCTGCGCCGCAGCGGCAATTCGCGGGGGGATTCCCATCATTCCGGACACGAGGACCTTGTAAAGCGGCGTAAAAGCCACGACAGCCGCCACCACTGTCGCCAGGACATTGACCCAGATCATGAAGCGCCGCACGGTCAGATAATTGCCCGCATTCGTGGATAGGGCAGTACTGGTCGCGAGCAGCATAATCACCGGACTCTCAATCGCAATCTCCAGGCTCATGACGATGCCGAATGCCGCAAGTTGCGTCTGCAGCTCCGGCAGCCGGGCTATGACGGCCTGGAGAATCGGGCCTTCCGCGCTCATCAGGGCCCAGCTGGCCGCCAGTGGAAGCCAGAATGCCAGAATCTGGCGCTGCGTGGATACTGCGATCGTCAAGGACATGCAGTGCGCAGTGTGCAGGGAGGCATCCGGGTAATCAAGTACGCAGTGGCCAGTGGGCAGTAGGCAGTGGGCAGTGGCCAGTGAGGTAATCTCTACGACCGGAAATGGGACGTGCTCGCGGGCGGCCCACGCAGCGGCCCGTACGACACCTTAGCTTTTTTCCACTTTTTGAGGAATTACGCCGTACGCGGTACTCTCGCTGCCCACTGCCCACTGTATTCTGCTATTCTTTCGCGGAATCGTTTTCAATAATTACAAGAATTACAATTACAAGGAGAAAAGGTATGAGCTGGCAGAAAGCCCTTAGGTGGATTGGATGTTCCGTGTTCTCAGTCTTCCTCACTTTGCCTGCGTTCGCTCAGGGGGATCGTGCGAAGGCGGAGCTGAAGGCGGGCTCCGGAAGCATCACTATTGATTATGGACGACCCATGTCGCATGGCAAAGACCGGGTGGGGGAACAGGAGGTGGGTCAGGTCTGGCGGATGGGAAAGGATGCTGCCACTATTCTCGTGACTCCAGTGGATCTTGCCTTCGGCAGCGTGAAAGTACCGAAAGGTAAGTACAGTCTGTTTTTGACCAAGGCCGCGACCGACAAGTATGAACTGATTGTCAACTCGCAGACAGGCCAGTGGGGCACGCAACACGACTCTTCGAAGGATTTCGCCAAGATCCCCGTAAAAAGGGAGAGCCTCCCGAGCCTTGTGGAGGCCTTCACGATCGAATTGAAGCCGGCCGCAAACGGGGGCGCTTTCGAGATGATGTGGGGAACGACCAAACTCTCCGCCCCCTTCCAATTCAAGTAAAGCTTTTCTTCGCGTCTTCGCGGTGATTGGACGTAGCTTCTTACCGCGAAGACGCGAAGACACGAAGAGTCGCAAGTGATTTCAGAAGATGCCGCCGAGGGCAAAGCGGACGGCGCGGCGGGGGTCTGACGAGGGCATCTCAAGAATGCGGTCGAGGCGGAGCGGGTTCCACGCGAAAATCAGGCGGGCCGGCTGTCGGAGTCCCGGAAGTTGCCACCGCAACTCGCCGCCCGCTGACGCCCGAAGCAGGCGATTTGTCTCTTTGATCAAACGCGTCCCGGTCCCGATCCCCTCCCCTGCGACGCGATCGTCCACGCGTGTCCATCCCAAGTCCAGAAAGGCAGCTCCGCTTACGGCGCCCCGGATAGGAACGCGATATTCTGCCGAGAGCCCCAGTACTGTGTCTGCTCCCGCGGGTATCACCCGCGTGGAGCTCCCATCTCCGCTTTGAACCCAGGGGGTCAGGGCGCCGCGCCCGAAGCCCCGCACCAACTCGTCGCCGGGAAAGAACCGCTGGTCGATGGGGAGGGGGGCGCCGCGGCGCGACCGCGCGGCGCTTCCATAGAACTGGAACGCGAAGGCGTTTCTGCCCTCGGTCCAGGGGTCATCCACATAGCGAGCCAAGTGAAGTGAGGGTCGATCCACAGTCACCGATTGGAGAAACGGGCTGCCTACCAAGGAATGGCTCACCATGAATCGACCGCCGCGCGTGCCCGGGCCGGAGCCGCTGGTAGAATCGAGCACAAAACTCGGGGACAATTCCGATCTGCGGACCACTGTTGCGTCACCCTGTGGTCCCGCGTTCGCAATAGACTCGCGTTCCACCGAGAATCCGAGACCGGCCTGGGCAGCCCGAGTTACAGAGTATCCCGTACCCCAGCGGAAACCCTTAGAGCGTCTCCGAAACACCGCCACCGCATCTTCGGGCCCGCGAATAATGCTTGCCACGTTGAGATTGGTGTAGCGGTGGAAGCCCGAAAGGGCAAGCAGAAAGGGCGAACCGAGAAAGCGTTGGGCCACGAGGTCCAGCAGGATGTTGGATTGCGCTGCCCCGCCGTCGAGCTCGAGCGTGAGGGAATCACCCAGGCCAAGAAGATTGAATGCCGTATAGATGATTCCGAGGTAGCCGCCCCCTATCCCGCCGGTGCCGCCGGTGGCAAAGATCCCGCGGCGATCCTTCTCCTTCACTTTGATGGTGATGTCGAGAGCATTGCGATCACCGTCAAACTCCAGGCCGACGTCCGCCTGGTGAACTTCTTTGACCAGATTGCTGCGATTCAACCGATCGAGGCTCTCTTCCAGTTTGGCGGAATCGAAGAGCTCGCCTTCGCGGGCGCGCAGCTCACGGCGCAGAAACTTATCCGGCAGGTGGAGATTACCTTGAAACCGTATCTGACCTATGAGGGCAGGATCTCCCGCGTCAATTTTGTATCTCGCACGAACTGCTCGCAGCAGATCATCCACCTCCTGCTCCAGCCGCACCTGCGCAAGGGCATAACCCGCCCGGCCCAAAGCGCCCGTCATTTTTCGCCGCAATTCTTCCAGCCGGGAAGAATCGTAGGGACCTGGAACAACAACAGATCGCTGCAGAGCCGATATCTCCTCAGCTGCCGCTTTGGGATCCCCGTCGACACGCACCGAAGTGAGGCGAAACAGCGGGCCTTCAGTTACCGGGATATGTATCAGTAACTTGTCCCTTTGTGTGCTTCCCAAGGGCACGGGGAACCAACGCCGCGAAACCAAGCGGGAAACTTTGACCTCGGGTTGTCCGAACCTGACAGCCGCATAACCACGGGAGTGATAATATCGCCTCACCCGTTCGACATCCTCGGTAAGCTGCTCCGGAACATAGCTCCCCTTGCGCATCCAGCGATCCAGAAACGAGGCGGGCCGCGTGTATTGCATTTGGCGGATCAGCTCCTCGTCGCTCAGGTTGTCATTTCCATCGAAAGTCACGGCGCCGATGTCGAGCCGCGGGCCGGTGCGCACCTTCAAGCGGACACGAACGGCGCTGCCGCGACGTTCATCGTCGATCCCCACGGAAGCCGTAGGATATCCTTGAGACTGTAGAAAGCCGCGCGCCGCAACGGCGGCCCTTCTGCCCGCAGACGGTTGAAACGGCGCCGACAGTCGAATATCGAGGTTCTCCTTGCGCAGAACCTCCCGGATCCGTTCTTCCAGCCCTTCGCTTACTCCCTCGACAACCAAAGACGAAACGAACGGCAGTTCCTCCATGCGGAACACCAGGTCAATGGCTTCCGGCCCGGCGTCCTGCGTGAGAACGCTGACCTGACGGAACGTTCCGAGAGCATGGAGCTTCCGCACATCCGCCTCGGCCGCGGCCGGATCGAACGGAGAATCAGGGGAGACAGATATATAGTGGCGAATCGTGGCAGCGGGAATCCGCAGGTTGCCTTCAACTCTTACCTGGCGAACTCGAGGGGCGGGAGAAGCATAGAGCCCGGCGCCGCAGCCAAGAAGGAGGGCCGAAATACTTGCGATCCGGACGCGCATAAATTCGGTTGTTCTACTCCGAGGCGCGCCCTCGAGTTCCAAAATTCTTCGAAAGGGTCTGACCCCGAAAATTTAGTTTAAGGGGTAGTCGGTTAGCTCCTCCAGCCCCAAGATGTTGTGGTCTCGGCGAACTCAGGGTAGGTACGCGGGTTGTTGCGTCTAGCCACCGGGGGCGGCTGCGTCCGGTGTTTCTGGACAAGATTGATCACCACTATGTATTGGGTCATGAGGAGCTAACCGACTACCCTTTTTTAGTCTTTTGAGAGAGATTGAATTTTCGGGGTCAGACCCCGAAGTCGAAAGTGCTTGAAGGATCGCGCGTCCTGTGTAAAATTGCGGGGTCTGCAGTTTTTGATCACTGAAAGCTCATCGAGTCGTTCCCTTGACCCAGCGGAGGTAAAACTTTTATGTCAAGATCCCCCGTTACCAAGAGCAGGCCCAGGGAGGGCCGGCGTTGCCGAACCTGTCAGTCCTGCCGCGGACGTCCAGATCCTGGGGCCCGGCAAGGTTCCCATTACGTTGCGCATCAACGGCACGCGCCAAAACCTGAGCGTGGAGCCGCGCGTGACGCTGCTGGACGCTCTGCGAAACTATCTAGACTACACCGGAGCGAAGAAAGTTTGTGACCGCGCCACCTGTGGATCCTGCACCGTGATTTTGGGCGGGAAAATGGTCTACTCCTGTTCGGTGCTGGCGATCGAGGCGCAGGGAAAGGACATCACTACGGTTGAAGGGCTATCGACCAACGGCAAGCTCGCCCCGATCCAGGCGGCCTTCGTCGAGAACGATGCCCAGCAGTGCGGATTTTGCACTCCGGGATTCGTGGTCGCGTGCAAGGCATTCCTCGACAAGCATCCGAGCCCCACACTGGCCGACGTGGAAAAAGGTCTCGGGGGCAACCTATGCCGTTGCGGCACGTACGCGGGCGTTCGCCAGGCTGTGCTGGCGGCCGCCAACACCATGAGAGGAGGGCAGAAAAATGGCTGAATATAATTGGCCCGAAGCTTCGAAGCGATCTCTCATAGGAAAGCGTATCTCGCGGCTGGACGGTCCCGAGAAAGTTTCCGGCAAGGCGAAATACACTTACGACCTCAAGCGCCCCGGAATGCTTTACGGCAAAATGGTGCGCTGCCCTCATGCGCACGCCAAGGTGTCGAGTATCGATACAAGCGCGGCGGAAAAAATGCCTGGCGTCAAAGCGGTCAAGATCATCCAGGACCCAGGCTCCGAAATCCAGTGGGCCGGCGATGGGGTGGTGGTTGTGGCCGCCACGGAAGAACATCTTGCCGAAGATGCCGCGCGCGCCGTCAAGGTCACTTACGAAGTGTTGCCCCATCTGGTGCGAGAGGAAGATCTTTCCAAGGCCGGCGACCGAGCCAAGCCCGCGGCGGAAAAGGTTGCGGGCGATCCCACCAAGGCTTTCAGCGAAGCGGAGGTCGTTTCCGAAGGGACATACAGCATCGCGGTGATCACACACTGCTGCCTGGAGAGCCACGGTCAGATAACAGAGTGGGAAGGGGATAAGCTCAATGTCTTCCCATCCACTCAGGCGGTCACTGGCATCGGGGGGGAATTTGTCAAAGCGTTGGGGATCCCCGCAACCAATGTTCGTGTTCGAATGAACCACGTCGGGGGCGGCTTCGGCAGCAAGTTCAATGCGGATCGCTGGGGAATTGAAGGCGCCCGGCTCGCAAAGCTCGCCGGACAGCCTGTGAAGATCATGTTAGAGCGCGACGCTGAGTTGATGGTCGCGGGAGGGCGGCCCTCGTCATTCGCGAAAATAAAGATGGGCGCGAAGAAGGACGGAACCATCACCGCCTGGGAATCCAACTCCTGGGGAACCGGAGGGCCCGGCGGGGCAGGCATGCCTCCGCTTCCGTACGTCTGGCAGATACCCAACCAGCGTATGAACCATACCGGCGTGGCAACAAACATCGGGCCTGCGCGGGCCTGGCGGGCGCCGAACCATCCGCAGGCCTGCTTCCTCACCATGTCGGCAATCGAGGATCTGGCCGCGGCGCTCAAGATGGATCCGCTGGAGATATGCCTGAAGAACATAAGTCTCCTTGGACCCCGCGCCTCGCTGTACCAGGAGGAGCTCCTCAAAGGCGCGGAGATCATCGAGTGGAAAAGGAAATGGCATCTCCGGGGAGACACCACCGCCGGCCACATCAAGAGGGGGCTCGGCCTCTCGATGCACACCTGGGGCGGAGCCCCACACAATAGTGAGTGCAGGGTCACGATCAACCCTGACGGATCGGTTTCTGCGGAGCTGGCCTCGCAGGATCTCGGGACCGGCACTCGAACGGTGATCGCCATAGTGGCCGCCGAAACCCTGGGGCTTCCGATCGAGGCCATCAAGGTCAATATTGGCGACAGCGCGTATCCTCCTTCGGGCGGCTCCGGCGGAAGCACCACCGTGGGCGGCGTAAGCTCCTCGACGCGGCGCGCCGCCGCAGATGCATTGGATGAGATCTTCAAAGTCGTCGCGCCGGCTCTGAACGCAGATCCAGCAAATCTGGAGGCCGCAGGCAGTAAGATCCAGGTCAAGGGGGATGCTTCCAAGAGCATGACCTGGCAGCAGGCTTGCTCGCGATTGGGAGTCAAACCCATCCGGGCCAACGGAAAGCAGCCGGATCCCGCCAAAGGTTCGCTGGCATCCAGCGGCGTTGCCGGGATTCAGATGGCCGAAGTGACCGTGGACACAGAGACTGGCATCGTCAAAATTGAAAAGCTGGTTTCCGTGCAGGATATGGGTCTCATCATCGACGCCAAGACGGCCGAGAGTCAGATCTATGGCGCCCTGATCATGGGCGTGTGCTACGCGCTGTACGAAGAAAAAATCATGGACCAGGCTACCGGAAGGATGTTGAACCCCAACATGGAGTTCTACAAGCTCGCTGGAATTGGCGATATCGGAACTCTGGTCGTTCATCTGATGACAGGGCAGGAGCAGGATGCGCGAGGAGTGATTGGCCTGGGCGAACCCCCGGTCGTGTCGCCCGGCGCGGCGATTTCCAATGCCGTGGCCAATGCGATCGGCGTCCGCGTCCCCTCCCTTCCCATAACCCCCGACAGGGTCCTCACAGCAATGGAAAAGAAAGGAGGGCTGACCTAATGCGCGCATTCGAGTATGCTAGCCCAACCACGAAGGAACAGGCCGTAGCCCTGCTGAACAATCAGTGGGGCGAAACGGAAGTCCTGGCGGGAGGCATGGACCTTCTGAGCCTGATGAAGGACGACGTCACCCGGCCCGGGCGCGTAATCAACATCAAGGAAATCAAAGAACTGCACGGCCTGCAATACTCCCCGTCTACGGGACTCCGCATCGGCGCCCTGGTGACTTTGCAGGAACTGCTCGAGAACGAAACCGTGCGCAAGGAGTATCCCTCCCTGGCTCAGGCCGCGGAAGGGGTCACGAGCCCGCAAATTCGAGACCTCGGAACCGTAGGAGGGGATCTCTGCCAGCGTCCCCGGTGCTGGTACTTCCGCGGCGGCTTCGGACTTCTGGCTCAAGACTCCTCGGGCAAATCGCTGGTTTTGGAAGGCGAAAACAAATACCACGCGATTCTGGGAAATTCGGGACCCGCCTATTTTGTCAATCCATCGAGCCTGGCTCCGGCGTTGATCGCGCTGGGAGCAAAAATCCGGCTGTTTGGGCCCAAGGGAGCGCGGGACGTCGCGGCGGGACAATTCTTCGTCACGCCGAAGACAAACCAGGAGCGGGAATACGCGCTGAAGACGAATGAGATCGTCACCGAACTTCTCGTTCCCCCAACCGGCGGCGCGCGGAATGCCACCTACGAAGTCCGGCAGAAGGAGGCGCTGGATTGGCCTCTGGCGGCTGCCGCCGTGAGCTTGAAAATGAGCGGGAAAAACGTGACCAGCGCCCGGATCGTTTTGGGTCACGTGGCGCCGGTACCGTGGCCGGTTCCCGATGCCGAGAAGTTCCTTGCAGGTAAAACCGTATCCGAACAGGTGGCTCAGGATACCGGCGGGGCGGCAGTTACCGGAGCGAAGCGCCTCAGCCAGAACGGATACAAAGTCCAGTTGGCTCGAGTCGCCGTAAAGCGCGCGATACTTCGCGCGGCGGAAGGGGGGGCATAAGTCATGGACAGACCTTTTGGCAAGCTTGACCACGAAGTCTGCCGGCTACTGCGCTGGAAGTCGATGTTCATCGAGGCGGAGAGCGATCCGACGGTGCCACCGTCCAATGACCAGAATTATTGGTGCGTCCAGACACAGGTTTGCATCGGGCCGGACGGCCAGCTGGCGGAGCCGGCGAGCTGTAGTCCGAGCCGGTCGTGCTATGACCCTCTGAGCATCGTCAAGTTCACCTGATTTTGTGAGGAATCCGAGGAATCAAAAGGAATCAAAAAAAAGAATTCAAGCAAGATGGATTCACTTCCTTGGATTCTTGGATTCTTGGATTCTTTTGGGTATCATTGATTTCGTTGTTCCATTGGGGAGGTCAATGAAATGTATCGAGTAAATACTCTAGTTGTGATGTGCGCCACGTTGTTGCTCATTTCCGCGCCCGCTTTCGCCGGGCAGATTTACGGAGATTACGTGGAAACGCGCAGCGCGGACATTTATACGGGACCGTGCTTTGCCAACGCAGAAGTCGGATTGGTGGGCGACCAGGCCACTCTTGCCTGGCGTATACGCAAAGGTGAGTGGAAGGGGGTTTCTCTGGACGGCCTGTCAGTCGTAGCCGTTGCCAAAGCCAGCGCGACTCTGGGGGATCCGTTTGACAATCCCTTCCCGGCAAGGGCGGTTTTGATTGTCGATCAGAATGCGACGGAGGACCAGAAGTGCGCTCTGGTGGAGTTTGCCCAGTCCGTAGGCGGACGCCTCCTTGAAAATATCGTCGGCGTCCAGTCCGCCCCGATCAGTATGAAGATAGGGGAAGCCGATCAGCACGGCTCGGTGGTTCTCACGGCCGGCCGGCTGGCGCGGATTCAGACCCGGGCCTTGAGCGACAAGGATCATATTTGCGGCAACGAGGTTGCCTACTACCCTCCGCTCACGGAGCTGACCCATGCAATGCCAGCGTACACCGTTGCCGATGAATTCCAGGGTTCGGGCCTCGACCGGGAGTGGCGCATTTTCGGCAAGCGCAGCGCTTTTGTCGGAACATTCTCCCGGTAGTTTTCGATTTCGGATTGCGGATTTCGGATTGAAGAATCAACAATCCGCAATCCGCAATCCGCAATCCGCAATCTGAAATCCGCAACCCCGACAGCTTCGCCGGACGTTCGCCGCGCGAACTTTCCTGCTTGGGCAGGCGCGCCGCGTATGTTACAGTTTTGCCACTTCTGGGCGCGGGGCTTGCGCCCGATACCCTTTCTGATTGGCGTCGTCGACCAACGTAACTTTGGTATGGTCGACGAGCACCCTGGAGGCTATGCG
>QHZE01000083.1 GCA_003225335.1 Acidobacteriota bacterium | reverse complement strand
CAGCGCCCTTCCAAGGCGCCCGGGCGGCGCGGCTGCCAGGAATCACTGCCTGACTTGGGGAGCAAGGCCCAGGAACAGGATTGACAGGAGATATACTCAAGCTTAGTATAAGTGACGCACGCATGCGTGCCGATATGATATTCAGGCAGGCAGAGTATATGCTCATGAGGAGCATAAGGAGGAGAGTCAAGTCATGAATGTCCGCCAGTCCGACGATTTTCCCGCAACCGACGCGCATCTGGCGTACACGCCCGAGATTGCCCGGTCCACCGCGCCCATCTACGAAAGGGTCCGCGGCGTCATTCCGGAAATAGAATGGCCGGTCCACGCCCCGTACGTCGCCGCCATCAATGAGCTCAAGCGGAAGCGCAACGCCATCATCCTGGCGCACAATTACCAGACGCCGGAAATCTTCCACGGTGTGGCCGACCTGACGGGTGACTCCCTGGCCCTGGCGCGACAGGCGGCCAACACAAGCGCGCAGGTCATCGTGGTCTGCGGCGTGCATTTCATGGCGGAAACGGCCAAGCTCATCAACCCGGAAAAGACGGTTCTCATCCCCGATCTTGAAGCCGGGTGCTCGCTGGCCGCCTCCATAACCGCGGACGATGTGCGCCTGTTGCGGGAGCGCTATCCGGAGGTCCCTGTTGTCAGCTACGTAAACACCTCGGCAGCGGTCAAGGCCGAGTCGGACATATGCTGCACCTCAGCGAACGCGCTGGAGGTGGTGGAGTCGCTCGAAACCGACCGGGTGATTTTCCTTCCCGACGAGTACCTCGGCCGTTACGTCGCGTCCCAGACGAATGTGGAGATCATCCTCTGGCGCGGGCACTGTGAAGTGCACGAGCGTTTCACCGCCGATGAGCTTCACGTTTTCCGCCGGCAGTATCCGGGTGTCGAGATTCTGGCGCATCCGGAATGTCCTCCGGATGTCCTGGCAGAGGCCGATTTTGTCGGGTCCACCTCGGGGATGATCCGGTACGTCGGCGAAAGCCGCCCGAGGCGCGTCGTCATGGTCACGGAGTGCTCCATGAGCGACAATGTCGCGGTGGAGTACCCGGACGTCGAATTCGTCCGCCCGTGCAACCTCTGCCCGCACATGAAGCGCATTACGCTGCCGAAGATTCTCCATTCATTGGCGACGATGACCTACGGGGTCGAGGTCGAACCGGACGTTGCCGGGAGAGCGCGCCGGGCGGTCGAGCGTATGCTGGCCGTGGGCAAGAAAGCGGGCAGCAGGGGGGTCGCTTGACGACAGATCCGCAGCCCGACCTCAAACCGCTTCATCCTGTGCTCTATGAATCGGCCGTACGAAGCGCGCTGCTCGAGGATCTCGGACGCGCGGGGGACCTGACGACCGACGCGATAGTCGCGCGAGACGCGCAGGCGACCGCATGGATCGTGGCTCGGGCCGCGGGGCGTATCGCGGGCCTCGAGGTTGCGCTCTGTGCTTTTCATCTCCTCGACACGCGCGTGCAATCAGAAATCCGGGTATCGGATGGAGAGGACGCCGGCGCTGGAGAAACCGTGGCGGCAGCGCGCGGGTCAGCCCGCGCGATTCTCTCCGCGGAACGCACTGTTTTGAATTTTTTGGGGAGACTCTGCGGGATTGCGACCGCCACTCGCGATCTCGTTACCGCGATTCGTCCGTCTCCCGCAAAGGTCGTTTGCACTCGCAAGACGACACCCGGACTGCGCGCGCTCGAAAAGTATGCCGTGCGGGCCGGCGGCGGGGCCAATCACCGGTTCGGCCTGGACGATGCGGTCCTGATCAAGGACAATCACCGCCTCATCGCAGGAAGCGTGTGTGAAGCCATCCGCCGGGTGCGCCGCTACGTGGGCCACATGGTCAAGATCGAGGCCGAAGTGGAGACTCTCGACCAGCTCCGGGAAGCGCTGGACCAGGGGGTCGACGCCGTCCTCCTGGACAATATGCCGCTCGAGATGATGGCAGAGGCAGTGGGTCTGGCAAAGGGGAAGGCGATAACAGAGGCGTCGGGGAGGATCACACCCGAAAACGCCGCAGCCGTTGCGTCCACGGGAGTCGACCTCGTGTCAGTCGGGTGGATTACCCACAGCGCCCCTTCCCTGGACGTCGCCCTCGACCTTCAGGATTGCGGATTGCCGATTGCGGATTGCGGATTTTTGAAACCTCTCAGGATTGCGGATTTTGATTAGATCTGAGGATTGTTCCCAATCCGAAATCCGCAATCGGAAATCCGCAACGAGGAATGAGTATGAAACTACGAGAACGTATCACTGGCTTCGTGAAAGAGGTTGCCTTGGTTGCGTGTGTTGTGCTCCTCATCAACAGCTTTGTAATGGCGTCGTTCCAGGTGCCTACCGGCTCGATGGAAGACACGGTCCAGATCGGTGACTTCCTCTTCGTCAATAAATTTATCTACGGCGGCTCGACTCCGTTCACTGTACCCTTCACGACGATTCGCATCCCGCATCTGCGCGTCCCCGGTTTCCGCAGTGTAGCGCGAGGCGATGTTATCGTTTTTGACTGGCCCGGAGGCCGGGATCAGGTCGAAAAGCCCCCGCAGATGTGGTACCTCAAGCGCTGCATCGGGCTGCCGGGCGACACGATTCGCATCGACAATCGGGTGGTTTATGTCAACGGGCGGGTCTTCCCGAATCCGCCTCACTCAAAATTCCTGCGTTCGGAGTCCGTTCCCCGGTACCTCGGCAGCCCCGCCCTCTTCCCCGCCGGAGCCAGCTACAACGAGGATAACTACGGGCCGATTGTTATCCCCAGGAAGGGTATGAAGGTTGCTCTGGAGACTGAAAGCCTCCCTGCCTGGGAAGTTTTCATCCAGCGCGAGGGACACTCCGTCCAGACGAGAGACGGCAAGGTGTTCATCGATGGAAGCGAAGCCGCAAATTATAAGGTCGAGCGCGACTATGTGTTCGCCATGGGAGACAATCGGGATAACAGTCTGGACAGCCGCTTCTGGGGTTTTGTGCCTGTGGAAGATATTATCGGTGAACCGATGATCGTGTTTTGGTCCTGGGACCCGGAAATTCCACCCTACGACATCTTTCACAAGCTCGCCTCGATCCGGTTGGACCGTATCGGCCAGGTCATTCGTTAGACAAAAAGAAAATCCAAGTAATCTCCGTTCGGCCTTTGTTCGGAGTTCAGGCTTTAGCCTGCTCGGGGGCAGTGCAGGCTGAAGGCTGAACTCCATACTTGGCGATTGAAAACGGATCAATGAGAAATAGGGCTATCCACTTGACTCAACCGGCCCCAAGGGATTGTGTTTTGGTCAGCGAACCAAATGTTGCTGAGTCTACGTGCACACGCGAAGCGGCAGAACAACTTACGCGGAGACGCCGCCTTGCGCGGGTCACAGCCCCGATCGCTAGCAGCTGGGGGTGGTTGAGTCATGTAGATAGCCCTAATGAGAAATGACAAATGAACAATGAAAAATGACAAATGACTCGCAGCCTACTATGGCCGACGGTGACTGAGGTGTTACAGGAGCGGTGACAAGCAGTTTTTGTGATTGTCGTCTCTCCCCCTCTGACCCTCTGCCCCTCTGACCTCTGACCCTCTGCCCCTTTGCCCCTCTGCCGCTTCGCACCTCCGCACCTCCGCACCCCTGCCCATTTTTCTGGTATCATTCCCCGGGCCCAATCCGGGGGCCCATGATCCGGTGGAGATCAAGATTCTGGGAGGCATCTTCCTCAGCTGCTGCGGGAAGTGACAGACAAATGAGTGCCGGCATCCCTGACAAATTCAACTTCAAGTCCCCTACACGGATCCATTTCGGCGTGGGAGCTGTGAACCGCCTGGGGGAGCTTGTGCGCGAGCTGGGCGGGTCGCGCGTTCTCGTGGTTTCCGATCCGGGCTTGCTCGCTGCGGGCCACGTCGAGCACGCCTGCGCTATGCTGAAGAAATCGGGCCTCGACTTCGCCACCTTTCACGATTTCGGGGAGAATCCTACTTCGGCCATGGCGGAGCGCGGCAGGCTGGCGGCCAGCGAACACGGGGTTGATTTCCTGGTCGGGCTGGGAGGCGGCAGCTCGATGGATTGCGCCAAGGCTATTAATTTTCTCCTGACCAATGGCGGGTGCATGGCCGACTACCGGGGATACGGAAAAGCCCAAAAACCTTTGCTGCCGATGGTGGCAGTCCCCACGACGGCCGGGACCGGAAGCGAAACCCAGTCGTACGCGCTCATCACGGAAGACGGAAGCCATCACAAGATCGCGTGCGGGGACCCTAAGGCGTCCTTTCGGGCCGCCATCCTTGATCCCCAGCTCACGGTGTCGCTTCCGCCAGCCGCGACGGCGGCCACCGGTTTTGACGCAATCGGCCACGCGGTCGAAAGCTATGTCACTACGAAGAGAAACTCCTTTTCGCAGTTCTTCTCCCTGGAAGCCTGGCGGTTGTTGGACAAAAATTTCCGCCGCGTCCTGGAACGGCCGGAAGATCTGAACGCGCGGGGCGGCATGCTGCTCGGATCGTGCTTGGCCGGCGTGGCCATCGAAAATTCCATGCTCGGAGCCATCCATGCTCTTGCCAACCCCCTCACGGAAACATACGGCACGACACACGGCGTCGCCATAGCCATACTGCTGGTCCCTGTGGTCCGGTGGAACCGCGTCGTAGCGGACGAGCTCTACGAGGAGTTCATGACCATTACGGAAAGGCACAGCGAAACCCGTCTCGAAGACCGGCTCCTGTCGCTGCTCGAGCACAGCCGCCTGCCTGTGCGTCTCAGTCAGATCGGGGTCCGCCGGGAGGACTTCCCGGCACTGGCACGACGCGCGGCGGAGCAATGGACCGGCAGCTTCAACCCCAGGCCGCTGGCCGAAGCCGACGCTCTCTCCCTCTACGAATCCGTCTATTGAGACCATTTTTCACCACGGAGACACGGAGTACACGGAGATGCACGGAGCAGCCCAGCCGAAACCCAAAAGCCTCACCGCAGAGACGCGGAGTACGCCGAGAGAGATTTGGCAAATAATGACAAATGACCAATGAAAAATGACAAATCGCAGTTCCTTGTCCGGACTTCTGACTTCTATTTGTCATTGTTCATTTGTCATTGGTCATTGGTCATTTGACGGAAAATCCTTGCCAGGCCGCGAAGAATTTTCAGGTTAGTAGTATCGTACAGAGGTACTAGGGTTCTCCGTGCGTTCTCCGTGTACTCCGTGTCTCCGTGGTGAAAAAGGGCGTGTGAATCTTTCGTGCGAGCTAACCCCCCTCAACTGTGTGAATTCGCAGTAAGCCTTGGTGTGTTGTGGTCTTGGTGGTAAGTATTAGGCAGTCACTGTCATGCGATCAGCCCTCGCCTTTCTCGGACTCCTCTCTTTCGCGTCATCGTTCCTGGCTGCGCAGGATTTGGACAGTCTTTTCCGGCGCGCGGCGGCACTGGTCAATGCGTCCCGGCCGTCCGAGGCAGAGGAACTGCTGCGCGCTCTCATCCGCAGAGACGCCGCGAACGCAGAGGCGCGGGTTCTCCTCGGGTTTCTCTGTCTGCAGCGAGCTTCGCTCTCCGACGCGGAAAAGAGCTTCAAGGAAGCCCTCGACCTCCGGCCGGAGCATTCGGGAGCGCGACTCGGCCTCGGCCTGACCTGGGATCGACAGGGATTGCCGCTCCGCGCCTCCCAGGAGTTCGAGAAGATTCTCGACGATCGGTCGGTCGGGCACAGGGCGCGCGCCCACTGGATCTACAGCCTCTTTGTGCAGGGACACGACGAAGACGCTCTCAGGGAAGCAAGGGAAACTGTGAACCGGTTCCCTTATGTAGCCGATTACCACAACATCCTCGGATTTCTGTACCAGACGCGCGGCAGACCGAAGGAATCGTTTCGCGAATTCCTGCGGTCGGTTCAGCTCGATCCTCGAAACCTGCCGGCCTATTTCAGCCTGATCGGGCATGCCAAGACGGAGCGCGATTGGACGGCTGTTCTGGAATGGGCGAGGCAGGCCCTTTCTCTGGACAGAAACCATCCCCTTCTCTATCAGGAAATGGCCGAAGCTTACGAAAAGTTGGGGCGCAGCGCCGAAGCGGAGAGCGCGCGGCAGGAAGCCCAGCGCTGCTATCAGGCAGAAATCCTTTACACCCGGGCCTGTGCCGCGAGAAGAGGCCTGCGCGACGGCGAAGCGGAGTCTATTCTGCGCGAATGCGTTGCGGCCAATCCGCGGCTGTCACAAGCGTGGGCCGACCTCGGAGAATTACTGCGGCGAAACCATCGCCTCGAAGAAGCGCAGCGGGCCTTCCTGGCGGCCCTGGAGGCGGCTCCCGGAAATCCGATTGCGCACCTCGGTCTTGCAGCCACGCTTCAAGCGCAGGGGAAAGAAGTGGAAGCTCTCGCCGCTTACCAAACGGCGTTGAGACGAGGTGTTGCCACGCCGGACCTCCACGCGGGTCTCGCTTCGCTCCTTCTGGACCAGGGAAAGGCCCGGGAAGCCGCCGCACAGATGCTGCTGGCCGTGCGCGCATTGCCCGACGCGCCGGACCTGCTCTCTTATCTGGGATATCTGCGCCAGGAGGTCGGAGCCGAGGCCGAAGCTGTCGAGTCGTTCGCCGAAGCGCTTCGCCTGGATCCGCGGCAGGTTCAGGCGCACGTCGGCAGGGGATACGCCGCTCTGTCTTACGGGGACTTGAACCTTGCTCTGAACAGTTTCCGGCGTGCTGCAGAAGTCGATCCTTCCAACACGGAAGCCTGGCGCGGCTTGATCCGGGCGCAGCGCAAGGCAGGGCTTCGAGCGGAGGCGGAGGCCTCGTGCCGGAACTGCCTGGCCCGGAATCCGGCGGAGACCGAGTGCCGGGAACAGCTGGCGTCGCTGCGCGTGGAGGCGTCCGATTTCAAGGAAGCGGTGCAGGAGTTTCAAACCCTGCTGCGGAACGGGAAGTCTTCCAGGAGCACACTGGAGGGCCTTGCATTTTCCCTGCTCAGACTGGGCGATTGCTCCCAGGCGATCGGATTGTTTGAGGCCTCGTTGAAAAGATACGGTCCCGATCCTCTGATCTTCGCGAATCTGGGTTATGCGTACAGACTGCAAGGCGACATCCGGGCCGCGGTCCGCAACTACGAGCGAGCCAGGGACCTGTCCCCCGGCGATCCGGAAAGACACCATGACCTCGCGTTTGCGCTGTATCTCGCCCGCGATTATGCGGCCGCCGTCGAGCCGTTTCGCACGGCCCTCAAGCACAGGCCGGACTGGGGTCTGGCGCATTACAACTTGGCCATGACCTACTGGAACCTGAGTCAGTACGCGCCGGCGTTGATCCACGCGCGCCACGCGCAGGAGCAAGGCGTGCGCGAAGCGGATGCCGTGGTCCGCGCGCTAAGTGCGTCTCTGGGCCTGGACCAGAGCGCGGCTGTGAACCAACATAAGCACTGAATCAAACAACCGATGACACGCTTCAGACTTCAGACCTCAGACCTCAGACCTAAAGGAGGTTTGTTTCCATTCGCGAGTCATCTGAGGTCTGACCCCTGAGGTCTGAGGTCTGAGATGGATCCGGTCGAGTTGCCCATCGAAGATTGGATTGATCTGCACACGTTCCAGCCGGGGGAAGTTGCGAGCGTAGTGGAAGAATACCTCTATCAGGCGGTCCGCAAGGGCTTCAAACATGTGCGGATCATCCACGGCAGGGGGATCGGAGTGCAGCGGACCATCGTGCACTCAATACTCGAAAAACATCCGCACGTGATCTCGTTCAGCGATGCTCCCGATCGCGGCGCAACCTATGTGTCCCTGAAGCCGGAAAGACTTCCCGACCGCCCCGGACTTGAAACGATCGATGACGAATGACCGATGAGAAATGGCACAGTTTGGAGTGCGGCGACTTGTCGCTTCTCAGGGTCAGAGCGAAAAGCGGCTATAAATCGCGGCACTCCAAATTTCTCCGCGAATCCCCGGTTGCCCGCGGCTTTTGCGCCGGCCCCTGGTGAATTGTCCAAGACCTCAACCGCGGTCTCTTCTTGGAAGCACACTTTAGTGCCATAGCACGGGTGCCGTACTACCCCGTACCATCGGGCTATTGCGACTTTCTTTCGATCGGGTATGCTGAGCGATGTAGGTTCCCTAAGATCTCGAACAGTATCGGATGCACCTGGCAATCTCCATGACCAGGCGATACGCATCAAGAGCAAGCACACACCAAACGGCATGGCTTCTCGAATGGCGCCGGCCATTTCTGTCGAGATGATCTGATCGCAAAGTGAGGGTCGTTGACAAACCTATGGGCCATCAAAGCGGCAATCTCTTTCAAAAAATCGCATCCCTGTTTCGAACGTCCCGGATCCGCGCAAATCGCGGCAGGGAGCCAGGCAAGAGCGGATCGGAACAGGTGAAAGGTCCCACCCCAAGCAGGCGCGACCGTGCCCCCCGGTTTTCAGCTGCACGGCCGCTATCGTACCGTCCGCAAGGCGCACTCGACTGGTGCGAGAGCACGATCCAGAACATCAGTCGCTCCGGCGTCCTCTTTCAGGTGCAGTTCCCCCTGAGGCTGGACACGGTCGTGGAGATGATGTTTAAGATGCCCGCCGAAATAACAGGCAAGAGCGAGACGACCGTGATCTGCCGGGCTAAAGTCGCGCGGCGAGCCTCCTCAGGTTTTTCTTCACTGGTTGCCGTAAGCATACTGAACCTCCGAGAGGCCGCCCCCTGAAAGGGGCAGCGAAAACCGTGTGGCGGCCTGGTTTTTTTGTTACCATTTCCAGCATGACTGGCTTGAGCAAATGGGTTCGAGCGGTTGCCTCGCTCCTGCTTGCGGTGTCGGGCCTGGCGCAGAAACCATCGGAAGACTGGCCGGTGTTCCGCGGCAACCAGAGACTGTGGGGTCTCTATGAAGGCACGCTCCCGGACCAACTCCAGTTACGTTGGACGTACCAGGCCGGAGAATCTATAGAGTCGTCGGCGGCTATTGCAGATGGTGTGGTGTACGTGGGTTCCTCGGACGGGATGCTTCACGCCATCGACCTCGCTACCGGCAAGCCCCGCTGGAAGTACAAAACAAAGGGGTCCGTCGGCGAATCTTCCCCCTGTGTCCGGAATGGAGTTGTCTATATCGGCGACCTTGACGGCGTCTTCCACGCGGTCGACGCGGCGAGCGGCAAAGCGCGATGGACTTTCCAGGCCCAGCAGGAGATCAAGTCCTCGCCCAACTGCTTTGCCAACAAAGTCTTCATTGGCTCCTACGATCAGCACCTCTACTGCCTTTCAGCCGACACCGGGAGCTTGATCTGGAAGTTCAGCACTGATGGACCGGTACACTGCACACCCTCTGTTGACGCCAACAGGGTGTTCATTTCGGGATGCGACGAAGTGTTTCGAGCCATCGACGTCAATACAGGAAAACAACTCTTCACGCTGCCTCTCAATGCCAACACCGGCGCGTCGCCTGCTGTTCGAGACGACCATGTGTACGTGGGCACATTCGGCAACGAGGTGATGGACCTGGATCTGAAAAAGCGCGCGGTGCGCTGGACCTACACGCATCCGGTTCGCAATTTTCCCTTTTATTCCTCGGCCGCGGTGGCCGCGGATCGAATCGTGTTAGGCGGGCGCGACAAGATGGTTCATTGTCTGGACCGGACCACCGGAAAGGCCCTGTGGACTTTTGCCACGCGGGGGCGCGTCGAGTCTTCTCCGCTTATCGCCGGAGACAGAGTTTTTGTGGGTTCCAACGACGGGCACCTGTACGTTCTCGATCTGGCGACGGGAAAGAAACTCTGGGACTTCAACGCCGGCGGGCCTCTCTCGGCTTCGCCCGCTGCGTCCCGGGGATCTCTCGTCATCGGATCGCAGGACGGCGCCCTCTATTGTTTCGGTTCCGTTGTTCCGTAGGGGCGCCTCTGCGCGCGGGCGGCCACACAGGGCCGGCCCTACGTTTGATCCATAGGACATTTCATTTGAAGATTGCATTCATTACAGCGGGTGCCGGCGCCATGTACTGCGGGAGCTGTCTCAGGGACAATGCCCTGGCGGCGGCGCTCATGGCCAGAGGTCATGAGGTCCATTTGATTCCTACCTACACCCCCACTCGCACCGATGAACCCAACATCAGCGAGGGACGGATCTTCCTGGGCGGAATCAATGTCTATCTCCAACAACACTTCGGCATCTTTCGCAAGACTCCCTGGATCCTGGACCGGCTTTGGGACCTCAAGCCTATCCTCAAACTGGCGACGCACTGGAGCCTCCGGGTGGATCCGGCCCATCTGGGTGACATGACCGTCTCGATGCTTCGCGGCGACGAAGGATTTCAACGCAAGGAGATTCAAAAGCTCGTGCGTTTCATCCAGGCCGAAATCTCCCCGGACATCGTTACCCTTCCGAACTGCCTGCTTAGCGGGCTGGCGCCGGAGTTGAAGGCCAGGATGCGGAGCCCCATCTGCTGCACCCTTCAAGGCGAGGACCTTTTCCTGGAAGGTCTACCCGAGCGCTATCGCAAGGAATCGTTCCATCTCATCCGATCCAATTCCGTCTACGTCGATGCGTTCCTCGCCGTCAGCGAATACTATGCCGGCGCAATGTCGGAGCACCTCGGGATCGAGCGCAAGAAAATCCATGTGGTTCCTCTGGGTATCAATGTCAACGGGCATCGCGCTAGAAATGGAATCCCTTTGAATCCTTTCACCATCGGCTACATGGCGCGGATAGCCCCGGAGAAAGGACTGCACATTCTCTGCGAAGCCTACCACCGGATACGCCAGAAGAAAGATGGCGCGCCCAGCCGTCTTTTGGCCGCGGGCTACCTTGCGCCCGAGCACCGCGATTATCTGCAGGATATTCAAAGAAAGATCGCAGCCTGGGGGCTGTCCGATGAATTCGAGTATCTTGGGGAACTGAGCCGGACCGAGAAGATCGAATTTCTTCAAAGTCTCAGCGTTCTGTCCGTTCCCTGCTCCTACCAGGAGCCGAAGGGTTTTTATGTGCTGGAGGCCATGGCAAACGGAGTCCCGGTGGTTCAGCCCCGCAAGGGCGCTTTTCCCGAGATCATCGCTGCAACGGGAGGCGGCATTCTGGTAGACGACGATCCGGGCGCACTGGCGGAAGGAATACTGCATTTGTGGGAGAACCCGGAAAAAATGGCCGAGCTCGGCAGGCGAGGGAGCGAAGGCGTGCGTGTCAATTTCAGCGCGGAGAGGATGGCGGAAAGGGCCGAGCACATTTTTCAATTGCTCGTACAGAGCACCGGGACCCAGGGGACGCGAACCGCCGATGCACGCAGATGAACGCTGATTTGCGGGCATGGGCGATTCATCTATTCAGTCTCTCTTTAATGAAGCTCCAATTCAGACAGTGACTGGCAACGCACAAGGGCATTTGAAATTTCAAATTTGAAATTTGAGATTTCAAAAGGCCTTCGGCGCTGGCTAGGGCACGACTGAAGTCGTCCCTCCCTTTCCGAGTGCCTTTCATTCGCGGTGGTGAGCCGAAGGATCATGGAAAGTCTGTGTTGAAGGACATTCTCATGCTGGAGGCAAAGGACGTTTCTAAAGAATACCAAACGCGCGGGGACACGCTCCGTATCCTCTCGGGCGTCACTTTCTCGCTGGCGCCGGGAGAGTCCGCATCCGTCATCGGTCCCTCCGGCAGCGGAAAAAGCACGCTGCTTTACATCCTGGGCGCGCTCGAGCCCCCCAGTGCAGGAACGGTTACCCTGAGCGGCCGTGACCCCTTTCTGCTTGACGACCGGAGTCTGGCCGCATTCCGGAACAAAGAGATAGGTTTTGTTTTTCAGGACCACCACCTGCTGCCGCAGTGCTCGGTGCTCGAGAATGTTCTGATACCGACCCTGGTGTCTCAGGACGGAACCGCGAATTTCAAAGAGCGCGCCCGGTGGCTGCTCGACCACGCCGGTTTGAGCCAGAGACTTCACCATCGTCCGGCAGAATTGTCGGGGGGAGAAAAGCAGCGCGTTGCTCTGGCGCGCGCGCTTATCCTGAAGCCGCATCTACTCCTGTGCGACGAGCCCACAGGAAACCTGGATCGAGCGTCCACCGAAACCGTCGCTTCCCTGCTCCTGGATCTTCATCAGAGTGAGCGGACGATCCTTGTGGTTGTAACTCACAACACGGAGCTGGCGGCGCGGTTCTCCCGTCAGTTCAAACTTCTCGAAGGCAAGCTGCATCCCCTGTGATCCCGTACTACGCAGATTCTTTGCGCTTCTTTGCGCC
>QHZE01000082.1:23080-23794 GCA_003225335.1 Acidobacteriota bacterium | reverse complement strand
TCCTCGCTCCTGAAACGCAAGCTTCTCTGGAAAATTCGGCGCCGTTTGATCCTTGCGCATGTCTTCATAGGGGCGATCCCGGTGCTGCTGGTAGTTCTGATCCTGTATGTTTCTGCGCTGCTTGTGTACTACCAGCTGAGTTATTTCCTGATCCTGAATCAGATCGGCATCTATTCGGCCCAGATCCATGCGCTGAATCTTTCCCTCCGCGCCGGAACGGAGCAGAGCATCGGGAACTCCCCGATCCGCGGGGGCACCTTGCACGCCGTTCTCGAGCGCGAGTCGAAGTACGTGCTTGCCACCTTTCCTTCCGCTTCCATCATTATGCGAGCGCCGCAAGATCCTGGCTCAAACGAGAAGGCCGTATTCGCGGCCCGGAACGTCAGAAGGGGCTTGCTCGCCAAATATCAGATTCCGGGCTGGGTCGAAAACCGCGAGTTCTTTGGCCTCGTGGTCGAGGATCTCGAGCCGGACCTCTATCGGGATGTCGAACGGCCCGCGGAGGACGGAGGGCGGGGCAAACTCTATCTGCGCAGCGTGGTCTTCAGCGACTTCAGGCAGGACAGCCCTTTCAGCATCGAGATTTCCGTCCCCGTCGATCGATATCTTCTCGACAGGCTGAAAGCGGCGCTCGGACAGGACCTGCTGCTTGCCGATCACGTCGCCACTTCGAGTTTGAATGTGATGCTTCAGAACACCGAAATACTTCAGAGG
>QHZE01000082.1:0-23072 GCA_003225335.1 Acidobacteriota bacterium | reverse complement strand
GTTTCCTGGGTCACGGGAGGGGAGAACGGCAGGGCAGATACGGAAGTCCTCTTTGTCGAACTGTCCACTTCGAAACTGATCCAGAACGTCTTTCGACCGGAGAGCAACGTCAGCAAGACGATCCTGGATCTCCTGAAAGTCGTCGTCGGCTTCTTTCTGGCGGTTGAAATTGTGTCGCTGATCATCGGAATCATGCTGACAAAGTCCATTACCAGCGCGGTCTACAATCTGGACCGGGGAACCGAGTTCATCAAGCGCGGCGACTTCAGCCACCGGGTCGTGGTAAAGGCGGACGACCAACTGGGCGCCCTGGCAAAGTCCTTCAATCAGATGACCGAGTATGTCCAGGCACTGGTAAAGGAGAGAGTTCAGAAAGAAAGACTGGAAAGAGAACTGGAAATTGCCAAGGAAGTTCAGGAGCAGCTCTTCCCCCAGCAGGCGCCTCAAATGAAACGTCTCGAGGTCACGGGTCTGTGCTTGCCTGCGCGAGTGGTGAGCGGAGATTACTACGACTTCCTGCAGCTGAGCCCTCAATGCCTCGGTATAGCCATCGGGGACATCTGCGGCAAGGGGATCTCGGCGGCCCTGCTCATGGCGAACCTTCAGGCGACGCTGAGAAGCGATGTCCTCAATCTCGCGCTTCCGTTGCAGCCGGTGGCGCAGGCCAACGGAGATGCGGCCGTGTCGCGTCTGATGCGCCTGTTAAACCACCAGATTTACAGCTTCACTTCCTCAAATAAGTTCGCCTCCCTTTTTTACGGAGTTTATGATGACAGCCGCCTTACGCTGACTTATTGTAATGCGGGACACAACCCTCCCCTCTATTTCGGTGACGGAGGCTTCCAGAGACTTACCGTCGGAGGAACTGTAGTGGGAATCTTCCCGGACGCGGAATACGAGCATGCGTGTCTGACGCTGAGGCCCGGCGATCTGTTCGTGGCCTATACGGATGGCATCGTGGAGAGTGTCAACGAATATGGAGAAGAGTTCGGCGAGCAACGGCTGATCCAGTTGATTCAACGCAACCGCACTCTTACCGCCGCAGATATTCAAAAGGTCATCGTCGAAGAGGTAGTGCGCTGGTCCTTTGAAGAAGAGCGAGACGACGACATGACACTCATCATCGCTAGAATCCTCTAATGAAGCATCGTTAATCAAGTCCGCTTAGGCGCTATCGCCAGCGAGTGTTCGTTTTCGTGAAATTCGCGGAATTCGTGGCCGGTAAAGCCGCCCACGAATTCCACGAATTAACAGGAATTTAGATTCTTCACGGATGCTGAGAGAGTTGAAGGCCGCATGAATTGGACTCGCCCTTCAGATTGCGCCCTATCCGTAATTGTAAACGGGTCGTATATGCTGTATACATCACAGGGTAAATGCTGTGGCCCCGGGAGTGCTTGACTAGCTTAGGTCCAGGCGGTATGGTTGCGTTTTCGGATTATTCATATTTTTCCGCTTTCTTAGATAATGACACGCCGATCATTTCTTACGACATTCGAAATCAGCGAGATCTGCGAGGTTAACCCTACGACCGTCCAAAACTGGGTCAGGGAAAACAAGCTTAGGGCGTTTGTGACTCCGGGGGGCCATCGGCGGGTGCGACGGGAGGACTTGATCGCCTTTATGAAGAAGTTTGGGATGCCCCTCCCACGCGGTCTTGAGAATGAGCACCGCCTCGTCCTGGTTGTTGATGACGAACAAGATATTTGCAACCTCCTGGTTTCTCTGATCGAGTCCTCAGGCGAAAATCTGGAGGTCGCCGCCGTGCATAGCGGCGTGGAGGCACTGCTCTTCATAGGGGAGCGGAAGCCCGATCTGGTGATTCTGGACATTATGATCCCCGGCATGAACGGCATCGATGTGTGCCAGAAGCTGAGGTCCAATCCTTCCACCGAGAACATCAAGGTGGTGGCGATTACGGGCTCCCACAATCCCGAGATCAAAGACCGCATTCTCGATGCTGGAGCTGACCTTTTCTGCACCAAGCCGCTGGACCTGATTTCATTCCGCGATCAGTGTCTCGAGCTCATTCGTCCGTGAGGAGGGGTTGTGGTGTCTAGCCTGGATGATCCCAAGCGCTGGGCGGAGCTTGATCCACAGAACATGCGGAGTCTGCTGTCGGCCTTCCCCAAGCAGATCCGGGAAGCCTGGCATTTGGTTCAAGGCCTCGAGCTTAAAGTGGACTTCCCGATCGCTAGCGTCCTCGTCAGCGGTTTGGGAGGTTCGGCCATCGGAGGCGATGTGGTCCGGACCGTTACGGCGGAAGTGCTTCGGGTTCCGCTTCTGGTGATCCGAGACTATGGTCTTCCCCAATTCGTTAATTCGAAAACGGTGGTGTTTGCCTGCAGCTACTCGGGAAATACCGAGGAAACGCTGAGCTCTTATGAGCAGGCGCGACAGGCCGGCGCCTTCATCGTCTGCATATCTTCCGGAGGCGCGCTGGCGGAGAGGGCTCGGGCCGGAGGGTTTCCTTTGATCCGGATCCCCGCGGGAATGCCGCCCCGCACGGCTTTAGGGTACTCGGCCATAGCCCTCCTGGGGTCGCTGCACGCCATCGGGTTGGTTTCAGACATCCGCGAGTCCGTAGAGGAGACGGCGGAGCTGCTTTCATCGCTGGTGCTGCGTTACGCTGCGGCTGTGCCGGAACAGAGCAACAAAGCGAAGACAATCGCCCGCGGGCTACACGGAAAAATTGTGGCGATCTACGCTTCCAGCGGCAGGCTGGAAGCGGCGGCAGTGCGCTGGCGCGGGCAGATGGAAGAAAACGGAAAGAATCTTGCCTTTCACCATCTGCTGCCCGAAATGGACCATAACGAGCTGGTCGGATGGAGATATCCCGAGGATGCCCTTAAGAAGGCCGGTGTCGTATTTTTGCGCGACCCAGAGGATCATCCACAGGTGCAGCGCCGGTTTGACTTTACCCGGGAAATGGTGGCAGAGAGTGCGGGCGTCACCTTCGAGGTCTGGAGCGAGGGGAAGAGTTTGCTGGCCCGGATCTTTTCGCTGATCTGCCTGGGAGACTTTGTCAGCCTGTATCTGGCCCATCTGAATTCGGTAGACCCGACCCCCGTAGACGCCATTGAACTTCTGAAACAAAAACTTAGAGCTTGAAAATGCGACGGGAAATTTTTCGCGAATACGATATCCGCGGCATCGCTGGAAAAGATCTGACGGATGATTTTGTCGAGCTGCTAGGGCGCGGCATCGGAACGCTGATGCGTCGCGAGGGGAAACAGAGGATAACGCTGGCGCGGGACTGCCGTCCGAGCTCCGATCCCTACCGCGATGCGCTCGCTGCCGGCGTGAGCGCCAGCGGTGTTTCCGTGATCGACGTCGGGGTCGTTCCCACGCCCCTGCTTTACTTTTCCATATTTCATCTCGGGAGCGATGGAGGTGTGGTGATTACCGGGAGCCACAATCCTCCCGAGTACAACGGGTTCAAGATCTGCGTCGGGACCGACGCGATCCACGGCGACGGAATCAGGCGGCTTTACGATTTGGTCGACCGGCGCGACTTTACGCAGGGCTCCGGCGACATCACGTCGGCGGATATCATTGCCCCTTATTTGAAGTACGTACGGGACCAGATCCGGCTTCCCAGAAAGGTTCGCGTGGCGATCGACTGCGGCAACGGAACGGGGTGCCTGGTCGCCCCGGACCTGATCAAGTCCCTTGGATGCGAGACCACAGAGCTGTACTGCGAGATGGACGGAATGTTTCCCAATCACCATCCTGATCCCACGGTCGTCGAAAACCTGCGCGATTTGCAGCGCGCGGTCGCCGGGAACAAGCTCGAATTGGGGATCGCCTTTGACGGGGACGCAGACAGGCTCGGAGTGGTGGACGACGAGGGACGCATCATCTGGGGCGACATGCTGATGATTCTTTACGCTCGAGACATTCTGAAACGCAGGCCCGGCACCACATTCATCTCCGAAGTCAAATGCTCCATGAATCTCTTCCGCGATATTGAACAGCGCGGCGGACGCGCGATCATGTGGAAGACGGGTCACTCTCTTATCAAAGCGAAGATGAAGGAGGAAAACGCCGTGTTGGCCGGAGAGATGAGCGGTCACATGTTCTTCGCGGACCGCTATTTTGGCTTTGACGACGCGATCTATGCGGCATGCCGGCTTCTCGAGATTGTTTCCAATTCCAGCCAGGGCGTCGCCCAGATGCTTTCGGATGTTCCTCCTACTGTAGTCACTCCTGAGATCAGGGTGCAGTGCGACGACGATAAGAAATTTGAAGTCGTCGAGAAGGTCAGGCGTCATTTCAAGGAACGACGTCAGGTCATCGACGTCGATGGCGCGCGGATCCTCTTTCCCAACGGTTGGGGTCTGGTTCGGGCTTCCAATACCCAGGACGTCCTGGTGCTGCGGTTTGAGGCGCAGGACCAGGCCTCGCTGGAGGCTATCCGGGCGGAGGTCGAAGAGCAGGTGCGCCGGGCAATGGATCAGTCATAGCGGTTTTATCCACAGAGCCACAGAGCGTTGACAGTGCTTGAAGCGATTTGCCACAATGGCGCTCGGCACTGTGGGACTCGCACTCTATGGCGGAATATCACATCTTTGTAGTGTCGGACGGGACTGGCGAGACCGCTACGAAGATGTCCAAAGCCGCCCTGCTGCAGTTCAAACCCGCGAACACGACCTTCGTGCGTCACAGTAACGTGCGCTCTGTCGACATGGTGCGGGAGATTGTGCGGGCGGCGGAGAGAGAGCCCGCGCTTGTCATCCATACCTTCGCGTCCCGCCGCCTGCGGCAGGAAATGGAGCAGGCGTGTCAGGAACTCAACGTGGCGAGCCTTGACTTGATCGGACCTCTAATCGAAAAACTGGCGGAGTTCATCGAGACTCAGCCCGCGGAGACGCCGGGTCTTCTGCACCAGGTCGATGACGACTATTTCGATCGCATCGACGCCCTGGCCTTTACCGTGCGCCATGATGACAATCGCTCGCCGGAAGACCTTCATGAGGCGGACATCATCCTCGTGGGGGTTTCCCGGACATCGAAGACTCCTCTGGGTATCTATCTCGGGCAGGAAGGCTGGAAAGTGGCCAACATTCCGGTTGTCATGGGGGAAGAATTGCCGCGCGAACTGTTTCAGGTGGACCAGTCTCGAATCGTCGGCCTGATGACGACCCCTGAGCGTCTCGCTGAAGTCCGAAAAGCGCGCCTCTCCCGTCTGGGTTCCCTCGACTCCACATACGCAGATATGAAACGTGTCGCCGCGGAGTTGGAGTACTGCCGCAAAATCTTCGAGCAAAACGCTGACTGGCTGCTCGTCGATGTAGCCGGAAAATCCGTAGAGGAAACCGCTGCAGAGATACTGGACCGGCTCTTCGGGAAGGAGCGCCGGCTATAACCCGGCCCGCTGGCGGCCGCAACCAAGCGCGATCACCGCAGAGAACGCAGAGAAAAATGACCAATTATTTCAGAGATTTGGCAAATAAATGACAAATGACCAATGACCAATGAAAAATGACAAATGGCAGTTCGTTGTCCGGACCTCCGACTTCTATTTGTCATTGGTCATTTGTCATTGGTCATTTGACGGAAATCCTTGCCACCCCGCGAAGAATTTTCACGTTAGCATTAGTAGTTATGGAATTTGCTAAGCTTCATGCTCTCGGCAACGACTTCCTGGTCGCGGACGTCAGCGGAGAGGAAGGCCACAAACGCTCCCTGGGCGCGCTCGCGCGAAGGATCTGCCACCGGCATTGCGGGGTGGGGGCCGACGGCGTTCTCTTTTTTCAGCCTGCCATTGGCGATCCTGCCGCAGATTTCTCCACGCTCATATTCAATGCGGATGGGAGCAAAGCAGAAATGTCTGGAAACGGTGTCCGCTGCCTGGCGGCCTTCCTGTATCGCGGCGGGAAGTCCCCCTCGCGCTCCCTCCGTATCAGAACCGTGGCCGGTGTGAAGTTGGTGACCCTTCTGGGCGAAGAGGGAACGACGTACACCTTCGAAAGCTCGCTCGGACTCCCGATCACGGCCCCGGATCATATACCGGTGCGCATCCCGTCGAAGATGGATCCGATTCTGGACTACGCCGTGACGACGGGCTCCCACACCGTTCCCGTGACGATCACCTCCATGGGCAACCCCCATTGTTCGACTTTCTGGCCGAGTCTGGACGAGGCCCCCATCGACACGCTGGGACCCTTGCTCGAGAACGAAAGCTTGTTCCCGAATCGAACTAACGTCGAATTTATCCAGGTCCTGGACCGCCATCGCATTCGGGTCCGCTTCTGGGAGCGCGGCGTCGGGCGCACGCTGGCGTCAGGGACGGGGAGTGGCGCGGCCGCAGTGGCCGCCATTCTGAATCGGCGCGCCGACAGTCCCGTCACCGTCGAAACAGAAATGGGATGGCTCCTGGTGCGATGGGAACCGGGCAGCGAGGTTGTCTTGATCGGCCCAGCGCAATTCATTTGCGCCGGCACGTACGTTGCCCCAGAGTCATAAGATTCACCGCTAAGACGCGAAGACGCAAAGAATCACGAAGGAGATTTTGCTCAGGGTTCTTTTGCGACTCTTTGTGTCTTCGCGTCTTTGTGGTGAAAACAGAGGCGAATCTGCGCATGGCACTGGAAGATTCCGCGAACCTGGTCGAGTACTTCAGATCGCAGCTGGAGCCTTCCCTCGCGCTGTTGAAGAAGCTGGTCGAGCTGGAGTCTTACTCCTTCGACAAGCCCGGCGTCGATGGTTTGACTGGCTTCCTTGCGGATGAATTCAGCGTCCGTGGCGCTTCGGTCGAGGTCATGGAACATCCCGTCCGAGGTAACGCTCTGAAAGCCACTTGGAATGACGCCTCCGCGGAGCCTCCGGTCCTGGTTCTCGGGCATCTGGACACCGTATGGCCCCCGGGAACCCTGAGATCGCGCCCCTTCAAGGTCGAGGAGGGAAAAGCCTACGGTCCGGGGGTCTTCGATATGAAGAGCGGTATTTTGATTTGTCTGCTTGCCTGTCAGGCATTCCAAGAGAGGCGGATAGATCCGGGAAAGGGCGTGATATTTCTCTTCACCGCCGACGAGGAGATCGGAACCGAAACCGGTTTGTCCCGGCTGAAGCTGGTGGCGACCTCGTGCCGGGCGGTGTTGTGCCTGGAACCCCCTCTTCCGGGGGGAAAGGTGAAGACGTTTCGCAAGGGTGTAGGCGAGTTCCGGATCCGAGTCACCGGGGTTGCCGCACATGCAGGCGCGGATCACGAAAAGGGGGCGAATGCAATTCTGGAGCTCAGCAAGCTCGTCCTCCAACTTCAAGCTTTGACGGACTATCAGAGAGGGGTTACTGTTAATGTCGGTAAGATCCGTGGCGGATCGGCAGTCAATGTCGTTCCGGCGGACGCTGAGGCGGAAGTCGATTTCAGAGTGAGTACGGTTTCCGATGGAGACCGATTAGAGCAACGGGTTCGAGGCTTGAGGGCCTCGGATCCGAGGTGCGCGGTGCTGGTTGAAGGAGGGCTGCGCCGGCCTCCGCTGGAGAGGACGCCCGCCGTGGTTGAGCTGTATCAAAAGGCTCGTGGGGTGGCATTCTCACTGGGCTTGGATCTGGGCGAAGGAGGCACCGGGGGCGCGAGTGACGGCTCGTTTACCGCGGCGTGGGGGATTCCCACTCTCGACGGGCTGGGCGTAGAAGGAGACGGAGCGCACGCGCTGCATGAGCACATTCTTGTGGACGACATACCGCGCAGGGCGGCGCTGTTGGCGCGCTTGACGCAGACCCTGCCTCCAATTCAGACAGTGACCCTGGCGGACGCACGGAAAGGGACAACTTAAGGCCCGAAGGGCCGAGAGTGAATAGGCCCCCGCAGAGCGGGAGAGAAAATTCGGGACGAAAAGCGCCGAAGGCGCGCCACGTGCCGGCTGCCTGTCTTTTGCGCCTCGCATTACGGGTGTCCTCTCAACCCGGCCCTCACGGGCGGTGCCATTCACTGCGGGGCCTTCTGCCTTGGCTAACCGGGCCCGGCAAAGACTTTCAAGAACAGAGCGCTACTGTCTGAATGGCAGAGATCCTACAGTGAGTCTTTACATGTCGTTCTATCGAAAATGCCGGTTTTGGCTGCTGGGATTGGCATGCTTGGGAGGAATTTCCGAAGCGGCGGCCCGCAACTCCGGCAAGCCGTTTGCCTACGTGGGGTCCAATCTCATCATCACAGCTGAGGTTGGCAGTTCGCACAGCTTCATCCTGAATTTCATCAATCTCTCCGACTACGTCATCGTGGTTCAGCCGAATGATCTCATTTACAAGGGGGTCTCGGGGCGTTTTTATATCGGTCAGGTTTTTGAAAAAGAACACAAGGACAGCCGCGGGGAATCCCTCAAATACAGCGCCTCGGTGCTGCTGAAAGGGCACACTTTCACCGGCTTGACCGTGATCGGCTCATTTCAAGAATTGGACCAGATCGAGCAGCTCAGCCTGCGCATCGGTTCCAAACGCTTCTATCTGCAAGCCGTGGACCCGTTACAGTTCGAGCAGCTGGCCGCCAAAATCGGCGAACTGGATCTCAAGAACCCGAGCCCGCGAGCGGCGCTGCAGGAGGCGAATATTGCCGAGACGGGAAGCGTCACCGCAACGGACGGCACCGCCGAGTGGGACAAAGACTGGCAGACTCTTCTGACCGTCAATGGCGAGAACCCGCCCAGGATCATCGAAAAGCCGGAGATTCAACCCACGGAGGAAGCCCGGAGGGCGAACAGTTACGGAAAAGTGAAACTCCAGGCACTGGTCAACAAAAACGGTGGAGTTCAGGATATCAAGATCCTGCGCGGTCTGGGCCGCGGGCTCGATGAACGCGCGGTTGAAGCTGTGAAGAACAGCTGGGTCTTTCTTCCCGCCACGAAGAACGGCGAGGTGTTAGAAGCGGTCGTCAGCTTCGAGGTCGAATTCAAGGCTCCGGCCCCCAAGCTTCAGAACAATCACTCCCCGCGGTAATGTGAGGCAAGCGCCTGCAGCAAAGAGGCTGTGGTATTCTCTTTGGGGAGAATGGCGACGCGCTTTCCCAAGGATTCGATCGTGCCCGCGGTAATCGGTCCCAGCGCGGCGACCGTGCTCCGTTCGAAAACCGACTTTAGATTATTCCCTCCCAGAATCTTCGCGAAATTGGTGACGGTGGAGGAGCTGGTGAAGACGACGATCTCCGGCGGCTCCCTGACGATGCCCCGGACCATAGCTTCGTCCACTTCAGGGAGAACATTCTCGTAACAGGGCAGGATGTCGACGCGCGCTCCGGCGGACTCGAGCGTCCGGGGCAGTATGTCGCGGGCCTCTTTTGCCCGAGGCAGCAGGATGCGGCAGCCGACAAGTTTTTCCAGCCCGCCGTGAGAGTCCGCTAGCGCGCGAAGGATCCCTTCGGCCACGAAGTCCTGAGGCACCAGGTTCACGAGAACTCCGGCGTCGCGAAGGGCCTCGGCTGTCGAAGGCCCCACGGCGCAAACTTTTCTGTCCCGCCAGAGATCTGCAGGAATGCCGCGTTGCTTCATCCGAAGAAGGAAGTAGGAGACGCCGTGCGTGCTGGTAAAGATGATCCAGGAGTAGCTGTCGAGAGCATCGAGCGCGGCATCCACGGCTGTCTTGTCAGCGATCTCGCGAATCTCGATCGTAGGAAACGGGATGACGCGCGCGCCCAGTTTCTCGAGACCGGCCGTCAGGGTAGCAAGCTTGCTCGCGCTACTGGCTACCAGCACTCTCTTGGTGCGCAATGGGGGCGGCTCGTTCAGGTTTTCGGTGACAGAGCTTTTCATTATTTCCGCAGGGGCTCGAGGATTTCGGCCCCTCCTTTGGAGAGAATCCTGTCTGCAAGAGAGATGGCCGCTTGTTCGGCCTGGCCGGGAGAAGACAAAATAGAGTCGCGGATGATTCGGCTGCCGTCCGGAGTCGCCGCCAGGCCTTCGATTTTCAGCTGACCGTTCTCGTGACATGCGTGCACGGCCACCGGGCTGTTGCATCCTCCACCGATGTGCCGCATAAAGGCGCGCTCGGCATGAACTGCGCCGGCGGTGGCCGCGTGGTTCAGGAACGAGACAAGGCTGCGGACACGCGCATCGTCTTTCCTGGTTTCGAGGGCGAGCGCTCCCTGCCCGGGAGCGGCAGCATCTCGCTGAAGTCCAGCCGTGTGCTGATCCGGCCCGAGAGACCCAGGCGATTGAGCCCCGCACAGGCCAGAATGATCGCGGCGTACTGGCCCGCCCTGAGCTTTTCAAGGCGCGTGTCAACATTTCCGCGGATGTCCGTCACACGAAGATCCGGCCGAAGCGCCAGGACTTGCGCCTGACGTCGAACGCTTCCGGTGCCGACCAGGGCGCCTTGCGGAAGCTGCCGTACAAGGGTGATTTCCGGTGCCGAGAGCAGAGCATCCCTGGCGTCCTCGCGCTCCGGTATGACGCTGATCTCCAGCGAATCCGGGAGGTTCGAGGGCAGGTCTTTGGCGCTGTGTACGGCGAGGTCGATTTCTCCGGCGATCAAGGCCTCTTCGATTTCCTTGACAAAAACTCCCCGCCGGCTTGCCGACCGGAGCGGCATGAGCTGGTCTCTGTCCGCGGTGGTCTTGATGATCCTCATTTCGAGCGCCGCCTCGGGAAATCTCCGCTGGATCTGGTCTCGCACCCAGGAGGCCTGAGTCAACGCCAGTTTGCTTCCGCGCGTCCCAATAATCAGCATCGTTTCGAATCTCGCACCCGTCCCGGGGGGAAAGAGTTAACGATAGAAAAGCTGGCCACGAATTACACGAATTGTTTTGATCACAGAGGGGTGGATACAGTCAGTGACTGTCATGAAAAAACTCCGGGGACTGCCAGCCTGTTTTTCGTGTAATTCGTGAAATTCGTGGCCGGCTTTTCTCCGTGGCTCTGCGGCCAATGACACTGTTTGAGTCTCAGCTTTCCGAATCCTTCTGGAGCTTGAATATCCGCTTCAGGGTGTCGAGGTACGCCGCCTGCTGCAACGGATCGTGATCCGTACTGCGAAGCTGGGTAATCAACGGGTGGGCGATCTTTCCGGCGATGCGCGAGATCATCACTTCGAGCTCGCGCCGCTCTTGCGGATCGCGCGGGCCGGCCTTCTTGAAGAAACGGTCCAACTCCACCTGGCAGATCTCCTGGATTCTGGTCTGGAGTTCGACCACGACGGGGGCCATATCCAGGGAGTGCAGCCGCGCGCAGAAAGAATCCACTTCCTGTTCGACGATTTTTTCCGCCAGGGCAGCTTCTTTGCGGCGCTCCTGCAGATTGGCTTCAACCACAGCGCCGAGGTCGTCCACATCGTAATAAAAGACATTGTCGATCGTCCCCACATTGGGGTCCACGTTCCGTGGAACGGAGATGTCGATGAAAACGATAGGCGTATTCTTTCGTTCCTGCATTATCTGCTGAGCGCGGGCGTAATCTACGAGCAGTTCGTAGGATCCTGTGGAAGTGATGACGATCTCGGACCGGGCGGCCCACTTCGTCAGTTCTTCAAATGGAACCGCCTCTCCGTGAAAGTGCGCCGCCAGCTCCCGGGCCGCTTGCGGGCTCCGGTTCGCGACGCGGACCGACCGGACGCCGGTGGCGCGGAGGTGTGTCGCTGCCAGCTTGCCCATTTTCCCCGCGCCGACGATCAGGATGCTCATGCCCCTGAGATCGCCGAAAATCTTGCGCGCCAGCTCGACAGCAGCAGAACTCACCGAAACGGAGTACTCCCCGATGCTCGTTTCGCGGCGCACCCTCTTGGCCGCGTGAAACGCGGCCTGAAGAAGCCCGTTAAGGTAGGTCCCGATCGTACCGGCCTGGACTGCGACGTTGTAGAACGACTTCACCTGTCCCAGGATCTGGGGCTCCCCCAGAATCATCGAATCCAGGGAGCTTGCGACGCGAAAGACGTGCCGCACCGCCTGCTGCTCCGAGTAGCGATAGAGCTTCTCCCGCAGCTGTTCGCCGTCGATGCAGCTCTTCTCACGAAGGAACGCCTCCATGGATTCCAGGCCCTGGGCGCTGTTCTTCACGCGCGACAAAAGCTCGACACGGTTGCAGGTGGAAAAGATCATCGTTTCCTGAATGCCGGGACGCTCCACGAGCTCGCGCAGCGCCTCCGGCAGCTTCTCCGGATGAAAAGACGCCCGCTCGCGCGTGTCCAGCTCCGCGGTCTTGTGGTTCAATCCGATCAAGGCCAGGTTCAAAGTCATTCCTACAGGTACGTATGAAGACCTTTGAAAAGGCTTATGCTGAAAGTTAGAACCGCCGAGACGAATCCCACAATACTGATATAGGCGGCGCGCCGGCCGCGCCAGCGGGCCGAAAGCCGGTAGTGGATCAGTACGAGATAGATCCCCCACGTCATCAAAGAGGCGGTTTCCTTGGGATCCCAGCTCCAGAAGCGGCCCCAGGCCTGCTGCGCCCAGAAAGCGCCGGTGACGATTGTCAGACTCATCAGAATGAATCCGGCGAACAGGGAAAACCGCAGCAGCTCGTCACAGACCTGCAGGGAGGGGAGCCGAAAATACAGGAACCGGAAGTTCTTGCTCTTTAGCTCGTTTTCCTGAATCAAGTAGAGGACTCCCGATACGAAAGTAAGAAAGAATGCGGCATATGCGAGGAAAGCCACGCTCGTGTGAAAGTAGATCCAACGGCTCTGCAGCAACGGCGGAATCGCATGATTCTCCTCCCAAACGGTTCCTGAAAGGACCATGAGTGCGGAAACCAGCGGCAGCACAAAGGCGCCCAGCGCGTTGATCTTGTACCGGAAGTAAGCCGCAATAAATGTCAGGGTAAGACTCCAGGCTAGAAAGCAGAGCGAGTCGGGCAAGGAGGTTATGGGGAAGTGCCGGCGCTGGAATCCCAACAGAGTCAGGAACACCGTATGGGCGATAAAGCCACAGCCTACCAGAGCCAGCGCGATGGTGATAAAGAGCTGCCTCTTTCGATAAAATCCCACCAGCGAAAGAAGCAGGCCCACCGCGTAGAGGGCCAATGCGCCTTGCAGTATCCAACCCATGAACACCCGCCGATAAGAGCAAATTCTATCACATTCCCTAAACCACGGAGACCCTTAGCGCCTTCGCGGTGAAACTGGGCCCGGCTTAACCGCGAAGACGCGAAGGGCGCGAAGGCTCGCCCGAGTTTGCCGGTGAAAGTGTGCTATAGTTTGCGTTTTAATTTGATCCAGCAATTGTGGGTTCCTGGAGCCGGACACGGGTGGATTTTCTCCAAAAGATCGATGTTGCCACTGTACTTATTCAGTTTGCTGTCCTGTTGTTTTCTCTCAGCATTCACGAAGCGTCTCACGCCTGGGTGGCCGGCTATTTCGGGGACTATACCGCTCGCTACCTGGGCCGTGTCAGCCTCAATCCCATCGCTCATATAGATCCCATAGGGACTATACTTTTTCCGCTACTGAATATGCTGACGGGATTCCCACTGATCGGTTGGGCCAAGCCCGTTCCGGTAAACTCCGTTCATCTCCGGAACCCGCGCCGGGATCAGATATTCATTTCGTTGGCCGGTCCGGGTTCAAATCTGATCGCGGCCGCGACCGGATTTCTGGTGCTTGCTGGCCTGAAGCTGGCCTCAACTCACGCCGCGGCGCTCGTAGACCACATGATTGCAAAATTTCTTTCCAGTTTCTCACTCAGCACCTCGATCCCCCACGAGCAATCCGTGATTGCACCCCTCTTGGCAATTCTCTTCTTTGCTCTGATTATCAACATGGCTCTCGCCTTTTTCAATTTCATCCCGATTCCACCGCTCGACGGCCATTGGGTGCTGTACGGCCTGCTTCCTTATAACGCGGCTCAGACTTTGGAACGTATCAGCTCCTACGGCATCTTTCTGCTTTACGGATTGATGTTGATCGGCGCGTTTTCATTTATTTTCATCCCCATCCGGCAAGTCTTGATGCTCTTGTACTGGTTATGAAAGAACGCGTTTTCAGCGGCATGCGCCCTACCGGCAAGCTCCACCTGGGCCACCTGATCGGCGCCTTGAACAACTGGGTGGCGCTTCAGGACGCCTACGAGTGCTTTTACGGTATCGTAGACTGGCATGCGCTCACGACGGAATACGCAGAAGTTTCTCAACTCCGCGAAAACGTCGTCGAAATAACCCTGGACTGGCTGGCTGCAGGTCTCGATCCCGGCAAGAGCACGCTGCTGATCCAATCCCGCGTCCCGAATCATGCGGAGCTGCACGTGCTGCTTTCCATGATCACGCCTATTCCGTGGCTGGAGCGCGTGCCTTCCTATAAAGAGCAACAGGTGCAGCTCAGCAACAAGGACCTTTCGACCTACGGCTTTCTCGGTTACCCTTTGTTGCAAGCGGCTGATATTCTCGTATATCGGGCCAAGACCGTTCCGGTCGGCGAGGACCAGGTCGCGCACGTCGAGCTGACTCGGGAAGTGGCGCGCCGGTTCAACCATCTTTACGGAGAGACTTTTCCCGAGCCGCGGGCCTTGCTGACCCCCACCCCGCGGCTTCTGGGGCTCGACGGGCGTAAAATGAGCAAGAGTTACAACAACTGCATCTACCTTTCGGATTCACCCGAGGAGATCCGTGGCAAGACGCGAATGATGATTACCGATCCCGCACGCACGCACAGGTCTATTCCGGGGAATCCGGATGTGTGCAATGTTTACGATTACCACAAGGTCTTTACGCCTGCGGAGAAAGCCCGGGAAATCGATGAAGGCTGTCGCACCGCGGCGTTGGGGTGTGTCGATTGTAAGGGAATACTCGCCGGCAACCTGATCCAGCTCACCCAACCCATCTATGAGAAGAGGTTGACTTGGGAAGCCCGGCGAAACGAAGTGATGGACATCCTGGAGAGCGGGACCTCTCATGCGAGGGAAGTCACTGAAGGTGTTATGCGTGATGTGCGCCACGCGATGAACGTGAGATATGACGACTGAAGGGGTGCCGGCTTCCGAGACAGGTGCGGGTGATTCTTTGACCCTGACCCTTCGCCTGGAGGGCTTTGAAGGGCCCCTCGACCTTCTTCTGCACCTGATCAAGCGAGAGGAAATCGACATCTGGAACATCCCCATTGCCCAGATCACGGAGCAGTACCTGCAGTACCTCCAGGTGATGAAGGACCTCAACATCAACCTTGCGGGGGAATGGCTCGTCATGGCCGCCACGCTGATCTACATTAAGTCACGCATGCTGCTTCCGCCGGATCCGGCGGGCGCGGCCCAGGAAGAGCTTGTGGAGGATCCCAGAACCGAGCTTGTCTACCAACTGCTCGAGCACCAGAAATTCAAGAACGCCGCTCAGATGCTCTACACACGCCAGGAGGTTGAGAATGCCGTGTGGAACAACCCGCCCCGGGAAGTCATGGAAGAGGCGAGAGAAGTAGTGGCGGTCACCCTTTTCGGTCTTCTGAGGGCGTTTCATGAAATCGTGAAACGCTTCGAAGAGCGTCCTGTCCTGCAAGTCGACCAGGAAGAGATTTCCATCGAGGAAAAGATAGCCGATATCCGCCGCTTGCTTCTCGTGCGAGACACGATCCTCTTTTCCAGCTTTTTCACGGAAGCTCCCGCGAAGCAGCATCTCATTGCGACCTTTCTGGCGATTCTGGAGCTGGTGCGCCTGCGTGAGATCTGGCTTTACCAGAAAGCGAATTTCCAGGAAATCCACATTTCCAAGGGAAAGCCATCCGGAGAGACTGCCTGAGATCCATGGACATCAACGAGCTGCAGCCCATTCTTGAAGCGATCATCTATGTCGCGGAGGATCCTGTAAACCCGGAACAGTTGAAGGAAATCTTCCCGGACGAGAGCTATGAGACGATCGAGACTGCTTTACGAAAACTGATGGACGAGTTCAACTCCCGTCCCGGCGGAATGGTCATCCGCGAGATAGCCGGAGGGGTCCGAATGACGACGCGGCCCGAGTATCACGAACACGTGCGGGCCTACTTGAAAACCAAGCCGGGCGCCAGACTTTCGATGGCAGCCCTGGAGACGCTGGCTGTGATAGCATACCGGCAGCCTGTGACTCTGGCCGAGATTCTCGCCATTCGAGGCAAGAAATCCTCGACCGCCCTCAAGACCTTGCTTGAAAAGAAGCTCGTGGCGATCGTTGGCCGGAAGCATGTCGTCGGCCGGCCCATCCTCTACGGGACTTCCCGTGAGTTTCTGGTTCATTTCGGCCTGAAGGATCTTTCAGAGCTTCCCACTCTGGAAGAATTCGCCGAACTGGCGGGTGAACAGCATTAACGCACATAGTGATCCTTCGCGTCTTCGTGGTGGGTTGAGCCCGGTCTTTAACGCCAAGACGCGAAAGACGCAAAGAATCCAATCCGGGCTGAGAAACTATGGGAAGCCAGGTGAGACTCCAAAAGATCATTGCGGGCGCCGGAATCGTGTCACGGCGTAAAGCGGAGACCCTTATCCGTGAAGGCCGCGTCACGCTCAACGGCAGGATCGTGACAGAAATGGGAGCGAAAGCGGATCCTTCCTGTGACCACATCAAGGTGGACGGCAAGCTCGTGCGGCATTCTTCCGACAAGGTCTATGTCTTGCTGAACAAGCCGCGCAAGGTGATCTGTTCCGTGGCGGATCCGGAGGGACGCGTAAAAGTAACTGACTTGGTGAGGGTACGGGAGAAGCTGCACCCCGTGGGCAGGCTCGATTACCACACAGAAGGGCTCATTCTCCTTACTAACGACGGCGAGTTCACGAGAATCGTGAGCCAGGCCGGCGAGCAGGCCCCCAAAGTGTATCACGTCAAGGTGCGAGGTACGCCGGATGAGACGACTCTGAATCGGCTAAGGGTGGGGACCCGGCTGCGCGATGGGACGGAGCTCGCGCGTTCCAGGATTCGTCTCTTGCGTGAGGGGGACAACAGCTGGTACGAGGTCGTTCTCACTCAGGGAAAAAATCAGCAAATTCGCAAAATGTTCGAAGCGGCCGGGCATCCCGTGCTGAAATTGCGCAGGATCGCGATCGGCTTCCTCAGGGACGGCCGCCTTCCCGTAGGTCAATATCGGTGCCTCACAAAACGGGAAGTGGCCCGGTTCCTCCGTTTGGGTCGCAGTCTCCACGGCGAGGCGGAGAAAACAAAGGTGCACAAGCAGCGATTAGCTGCTTCGTGACACTCCATCATACCGTTGCAGAAATTTGTGCTTTTTAAGCAAGATTCTTGGCGGCCCTTTTGCGCTCTTCGCGTCTTCGCGGTTCATTCTGGCTCAGTTTCACCGCGAAGGCGCTAAGACGCAAAGGGATTGTGTCTCGTATGTTCACCGGGATTATCGAAGATCTGGGAGTTGTTCGGGCTTTGCGCCCCGAACCTGACGGGGCCTCTTTGACTGTTGCTGCGGAAAGGATCGCGGGGGACCTCCGGCAGGGGAACTCCGTTGCCGTCAATGGTGTCTGCCTTACGGTCACGGAATTGGGTGCCGAAACCTTCTCGTGCGATCTTTCCGCCGAGACGCTCCGGCGCTCCACTCTCGGGCGCACACGCGCAGGGATGCCGGTCAATCTGGAGCGGCCGCTCGCCGTAGGCGATCGTCTTGACGGTCACTTTGTGCTGGGACACGTCGACGGGACAGGGAGGCTGGTTTCGAAAGTTCCAGCCGGCGGGGGCTGCACGATGTCCTTTGAATTTCCCCGGGAGCTGGAACGATACCTCGTCTACAAGGGTTCGATCGCGGTGGACGGGATAAGTCTGACCGTCGCTTCTCTCGAAGCGGATACCTTCACCGTTGCTATAATCCCGCATACGTTGCAGGTCACGAATCTGAAAGACTTGAACCCCGGAAACGACGTGAATCTGGAAACGGATATTTTGGGAAAGTACGTCGAGCGGTTTTTTCAGGCGGGCATGACCCGGGAGAATTCTCCCAAGCTGACGTTTGAATACCTCAAGGAAAGAGGGTTCTGAGGTGATGGTTCGTGTGATGTCGTTTTTTGCCGTGGCTGTTGCGCTCGCGACGGGCGCGCCAGGCCGGGCGCCGAGCTCGGACGCGGCACTCCCCGCCTTCGGACGCGATACGGTTCTGGTCTGGAAAATTTCCAACCAGGATGAAGCGGCGAGCTTTGTGGTTCGCATCGCGGAGTTTCTCCCCAACCGCTTCATTGAGTGGGAAAACTCGACTACCCAGGGGACCATCTTCATGACCCAAAAGGCCGTCACGAGTGCGAGAATTTTCGTCAACGCGCGCCTCTTCGAGGGTGGGGTAGACACCAAAGGAAAGGACGCCACGACATTGTGGCTCAGCCAGCAGGTGTTCCGTGAGCTCAAGACAAAGAGCAGGGCCAAGCTTGCGATCGATTCCATCGAAGGGTGGATGACGGTCGAAGGCAGCGATCAACTTGTCGTGGAAGTGAACCGCACTCCGGTAGCTTTGCCCGTCATAAAGATCAAGGACGATCGAGGCCAGGAACGCTGGTTTCTGGACCAGGAAGAGAACGCCTTGCTGGTAAAGCACGTGTACCGCGCTTTTAGCCAGACCTTGAAGAGCATCACGACGGATCGTCCCAATAGCCTGCGCTGGATCAAGGGGAGGAAACTGACGTCTCCACGCTGAAGGACAAGGGGCAAAGGGGCCAAGGGGCAAAGGGAAAGGTTGACAAATCTTCCACGCGACGCATTCATTGACGAAGGTTTTTGCTTTAGCCCCTCTGCTCCCCTGCCCCCCTGCCCGTTTGCGTTCTTACCCCGTCGCCAGCCCGCGAGGTAGTCTCTCCATTTCCTCCAAACCCGATGCAATGACACAACGGGTCCGTTCCATAAGGCAATCCGCGTCTTGCCGTGTCATCCGATCCGTGGGAATGGGTTCGTGGAAAATCACTTCGACGGTTCCCGGCCGGATGGCGTAGGTCCCCGGAGGTTGAATCTCGCGACTTCCGCGAATGGTTACCGGCGCGACGGGCGTGCCGGCTTTCAACGCCATGACAAACACCCCCTTCTTAAAAGGGCCCAGGCGGCCGTCCCGGCTTCGGGTCCCCTCGGGAAAGGCGATGAAAGGGCGCCCCTGTTTGAGAAGGCGGGTCCCGTACTCCAGCAATTGGCCTGCAGTCTCGCGGTATCACGTGCAGGAGAACGGGAGCGTCAAAATTCCCTTGATGGTTGGACACGAAGACGTAGTTGTAACCTGGCCGGATCCTTTCCTTTCCGCGAACCGTTACCTTGACCCCGCACATCCATCCCGCGATGCGGATCGCTAGCCGGGCCATTTTGTAGAGGATGGCCGTGTCACGCGTCACGAGCGTCCAGACGACGGCGATAGGGGCCATCAGAACCACGTACAGACCGATGAAGAGATAGACAAGGGTGGCCCGAATCACTGGGTTATTCTACCGCAACTCCACAGACTCCAGACTTCGACTTCAGACCTCAGAAGCCGGCAGAGGGGCGGAGGGGCAGAGGAGCACGGGAGTAGGGGAGAGCCAGCCCCCCTGCTCCCCAGCCCCTCAGCACCTCTGCTCCCCTGCTCTTCATCCCCCGCACCGCGAGGTCCGAGATTTGGGCCGGGGATTGAATGATGCTGGAGTTGCGGGATACAATCCTGTGAGCGGTTGATTCACGAGGTGTCAAGTGGTGTTTAGTACGACCGAAGAGGCGATTGAAGACATCCGGCAAGGCAAGATCATCATTGTCGTCGACGACGAGGATCGGGAGAACGAAGGCGATCTCACGATGGCTGCCGAAAAGGTTACTCCCGAAGCCGTCAACTTCATGGCGAAGTATGGGAGGGGCTTGATTTGCCTGGCTATGACGGGAGAACGTCTGGACCAGCTCGACCTCCCCCTCATGGTGCAGGGAAATACCAGCAGGTTCGAGACAGCCTTTACGATTTCGATCGACGCGCACCACGGGGTAACCACAGGGATATCGGCGGCGGACCGCGCGACGACTATCTTGACTGCCATTGATCCGAAGGCGCATCCCTCCGATCTCGCCCGTCCTGGACATATTTTCCCGCTGCGCGCGCGCCCTGGCGGCGTTTTGGAGCGCGCCGGGCAGACGGAAGCCGCGGTAGATCTGGCCCGGCTTGCGGGTCTCTATCCGGCCGGCGTCATTTGCGAAGTGATGAACGATGACGGCACCATGGCTCGCGTCCCCCAGCTCCAGCAGGTCGCCGAGAGGCACGGCCTGAAGATGATCACTGTGGCCGACCTGATCGCGTTTCGTCTCAAGACCGAGATCTTCGTGCACAAGGTTGCACAGGCGGATCTTCCCACCGAATTCGGCAGGTTCCAGGTCATTGCCTTTGAGAATTCCCTCGATCGTGAAAACCATATCGCCCTGTTGAGGGGAACGATCCAACCCGACACGCCGACCCTGGTGCGCGTGCAGTCCCAATCCACGATGGGAGATGTCTTCCATTCCTTGCGCAGCGACAGCGGGGACCAGCTGCGCACGGCCCTGAAGATCATCGACAGTGCGGGAGTGGGGGTGCTTGTCTATTTGCGGCAGGAAGGAAGGGGAATAGGTCTGGTGAACGAAATCAAATCCTACGCGCTTCAGGATGCCGGGCAGGACACCGTTGAGGCCAACGTCTCGCTGGGATTCAAAGCGGACTTGCGCGTCTACGGAGTCGGAGCTCAGATCCTGAGACAGCTCGGTGTCCGTAAATTGAGGCTGCTCACGAACCATCCCAAAAAGATTGTCGGTCTGCAGGGCTACGGACTTACGGTTGTTGAACAGCTCCCCTTGGAAATCGCTCCGTCGGAGCACTCTGCCAGTTACCTGCGCACCAAGAAGGACAAGCTCGGGCACAACCTCAAATCGGTCTGACGCTGCCCTCACAAAACTCTTTGCAATTCTTTACGTCTTCGCGTCTTTGTGGTGAAAGAAGGTACGCCGAATTCACCGCTAAGACGCAAAGCCGCGAAGAATCGGTATGCGTGGTGTCAGGACGCGCCGCGGAGTTTTGCGATTTGAGCCTCGATAATTGGATCCTCGATTTTCTGGAAAAGGATCTCCTTCTTACCCAAAGGGTGATACTCCTCCAACCGCAGCTTCGGAGTTTCGTACCAGAGGCGATCGTGAACCGAGCCGGGCAGATTCAGCATGTTCCACAGCCTCTCCGCGGAGAAGGGTAGAAAAGGCTCCATCAACACGGCGAGCGCCGCTTCCAATTGAAGCGTGGTATTCAACGTCGTGCCGCACCGCGAGCGATCGGTTTTCAGCGTCGTCCAGGGGGCGGTGTCGTTGAAGTACTTGTTTCCTTTGCGAGCCAGATCCATCAATTGCCCCACGGCGGCGCGAACCTGGAAGTCTTCCAGCGAGGCCCCGATCTCTCTCGTCGCTTGTTCCGCCGCGCCCAGGATCGCGCGGTCTTCTCCAGAGAGCTCTCCCGCAGCAGGGACCTTTGCTTCAAAGTGCTTCTCCACAAAGGCCAGGCTTCGATTTATGAGGTTTCCCAGCACGTCCGCCAGCTCGCTGTTGTTGTGTGTCTGAAAATCTTTCCATGCGAAATCGGCGTCCTTGTTCTCCGGGGCGTTGGCCGAGAGATAATAACGCAACGGGTCCGGCGGAAAGACCGCCAGATAATCGTCGACCCAGACTGCCCAGTTGCGGCTCGTGGAAAGTTTTTTCCCCTCGATTGTGAGAAATTCATTGGCGGGTATGTTGTCGGGCAGGATGAATTCGCCGTGCGCCATCAACATGGCGGGCCAGACTATGGCATGAAAAACGATGTTGTCTTTCCCTATGAAGTGGATGAGACGAGTCTGGGGGTCGCACCAGTACCGGCGCCAGAGCTCCGGTTGATTCTGCTTCTGAGACCATTCCACGGTCGAGGAGATGTAGCCGATGGGAGCGTCAAACCACACGTAGAGAACTTTACCGGCCGCGCCCTCGAGCGGCACGGGAATGCCCCAGTCGATATCGCGTGTGATCGAACGGTCTGTCAGGCCTTCGCTGAACCAGCCGGAAGAGAACTCTCTGACGTTGCTCTTCCAATGCTTCTTGGAGGCTTGCCATTCCTCAAGAGGCTTCTGGAACTCCGGCAGCCGGAAGAACCAGTGCCTGGTCTCGCGCATTTCAGGCGTTGCGCCGCAGATCTTGCAGCGAGGATTTATAAGCTGTTCCGGCTCCAGCCAGCGGCCGCAGGTTTCGCACAGATCCCCTCGGGCCCCCGGGCTATGGCAGTGAGGGCATTCTCCTTCAATGTAACGATCGGGGAGAAACCTGCGGCAGGCCGCGCAGTATAACTGCCGGACCGACTCCTCCCGGATGTAGCCTTTGTGATAGAGCCTCAGGAAAAAGTCCTGCGATATCCTGTGATGGAGGGGAAGGGAAGTCCTGGAATAGTTGTCAAAACGGATGCCCAACCGGTCAAAACTGTTTTTCATTATGACGTGGTAACGGTCCACAACTTCCTGGGGAGCGATCCGTTCCGCATCGGCGCGAATGGTGATCGGCACACCGTGCTCGTCTGAACCGCAGATGAATATCACATCGCTCCCCTTCAGCCGCTGGTAGCGAACGTAAACATCCGCCGGTATGTAAGCTCCCGCCAGATGGCCCAGGTGCAGAGGACCATTGGCGTAGGGTAGAGCCGCGGTCACCAGGATCTTCTCAGGCACGACAACCTCCCCGCAAGGTCAACCTGCTCACTCGAAAAAACTCATAATATACCACGGCAGACCAGCCGCGCAGTGGGCCCTTGTGATGTGATGGGGTGTAATTAGAGGAAGTGCGAGTCACGTTTCATCGGTAACGCATTTCGCCCCAGCGGGGCGGAAGGAGCTTAGCCGGGGGTGGTGAGCGAAGCGAACCCGCGGGTAGAAGAAGATCAACGATACGGACCCCGGCAGGGGTTGCGGGAACTCCGTGCTTTCCTTGGCGCTTTCGATGAGCGCCCTTCTGCTCTCGGGACAACAGGCAGATCCGCGCCGGAGATCTGTCGGGAGATCTGTCGATCGTGCCTGGACCAGGGTTGCGGTCCGGCCAATGGGTATCAAATGTCCGGCTGAAGCGGCACAGCCGCCGGCTGTGGCAGTCTCATCGAATGATTTTGTGAGACTGGAACGAACAATACCGGTATACACCGTAAAGATCCACGCCGATGGCCGCGTTATCTGGCAACACTGGCAACAGAAGATCGGCGATCCAATAGAGAGCCCCGTATCCAAGATCATACAGCCA
>QHZE01000081.1 GCA_003225335.1 Acidobacteriota bacterium | reverse complement strand
AGGAGCGCCTCGAGGATCTGCATGCTGGATTTGTTTATACCCTCGCGCTCGACTCTTCCCAGCAGTTGAAGGCGGTAGTGGTCGCGCAGCTCGTCGTAAAGGCGCCGCTGCGGCCCATCCAGCTCGCAGTAGAGCGTCTGCTCCACCTTGTCGGGCAGGTCGCGCGCCACCTGCGCCTTGGTGCGGCGGAGGATGAACGGCCGCAGGGCGTGCCCCAGCAGCTCGCGCGCCGCGGGGTCGGGCTTGCGCAGTTCCCCCTGTCCCAGCTTGAGGACCGAGGCGGAGCCGAGCATCCCGGGATTGAGGAACTCAAACAGGCTCCACAGCTCGCCGAGGTGGTTCTCAACCGGCGTACCGCTGAGAGCAAGGCGGTGGCTTCCCTCGAGCAAGCGCGCGGCCTTGGCCGAGGCGGTGCCGGCATTCTTGATCGCCTGTGCCTCGTCGAGGATCAGGTAGTCGAAATGCAGGTCCTTGAAAAAGGCGGCGTCGCGCCGCAGCGTGCCGTACGTGGTGAGAACGAGGTCGTACTGGTCGAAGCCGCCGTTGACCTTCGCGCGTCCGGCGCCTGTGTGGTCGAGCACGCGCAGCTTCGGCGTGAAACGCGCGGCCTCCTGCTTCCAGTTGAAAATCAGCGAGCGCGGCGCGACAACAAGCGAAGGGGCGGGCCGGTCTTGACCGCCGGATTGCTCGCGCAGCTGGCGCCTCGATTCGAGCAGGGCCAACACCTGGACAGTCTTTCCCAGCCCCATGTCGTCAGCCAGGCAGCCTCCGAAGCCGAACTCGCGCAGGAAGTGGATCCAGCCCAGCCCGTCGCGCTGGTATTCCCGCAGTTGCCCGCAGAAACCCTGCGGCGCCTCGGCGGGGGCCACCCCTTCGAATGCGCGCAGGCGGCCGCGAGCGCGTTCAAAGACCTCGTCGCACGAGGCGGCGGGTTCGGCGGCCAGCAGGGCGTCGAGCAGCGCGGTCTGGCAGCGGCTGAAGCGGAGGTGGTCCCGCTCGCCTGTCCCCAGCCCGGCCAGAACGCCGTATTTTCGGAGCCACTCTTCCGGCAGGATCCCTACGCTGCCATCGTCGAGACGGACGGTGTTTTCCTTTCGCTTGAGTGCCGCCAGGAGAGCAGGCAGCGGTGCGGAGCGGTCGCCGAACTCGACCGTTCCGCGCAACTCGAACCAGTCGATCCCCGAGTTGATTTCGATCTTGACGGCGCTCGCGGTGCGAAATAGCTTCCCTTCGGCCTCGACCTGCCACCCGGCGGCAGTCAACTCGCGCACCGCCCGCGGCAGGCCCGCCTCGCTCAAAAGCCACACACGCCCTTGTGTGGGGTAGCCGTGCCGAAAGCCCATGCGCCCGAGCATCTGGACGGCGGAATTCTCGGCCTTCCGGTCGCGCAAGATGCGGCGCCGGTTGGGCAGGTCGGCGATCGCCTGCGCAGGATCGGCCAGCGAAACCCGGAAGCCTGCATATTCGAAGGCAAGATCGGCTTGGAGCTGGCCACGCTCCCAGGGATTGGGCGAACGGCGAATCTTGAGCAGCGGCTTCGCGGGCGAGCTGACTTCCTCGAACTGCAGTTCCTCGGGAAGCTCGAGCGCGGGAAGTTGCGGCGCGCGGAGCAGCTCCTGCAACAGCGCATCACGATCGGCCACCGGCACCTCGATATGTTTTAAACGGCGCAGAAGGTGGATCCAGTCGAAAGCGCCGCCGTGATCCAACCGGCCGAGCCATCCGCGGAGAACGAAGAAGCCGTTCCCGAACAAGGCAGACGGCTCTTCCAGACCGGCGCGCTCCTCGCCCCGGCGCAAGGCGCCGGAGAGAGAATAGGCCGATTTCTCGCGGCGCACCTCCACTTGGAATCGCCACGGTTCGCCGGAGTCCCATTCAAACGGCCGCAGATCGAGCGGGTCGCCAATGCCGAGAAAACACCGGCCGGTCCGGCACATCTGGGGGATTAACTCGGCAAGAGCGCCGCCCGAAGGATAAAAGCAATCTCCAGAGTAATCATACGTGGAATCTCGGGGTGTGCCGATCAGGAGCTGCACGATCTGCCGGTCCTGCGTGTCGGGGAGCGTGGGGAGAGTCTGATACTCGACTGAGAAGGCCCGCGGCTTGCCCCATTCGCCGTTTTTCTTGCGCTCCCGGGATACGATTTGAATGAACAGCTCTTCGTCCTCGTAGCCGGTATCGCTCCGCAGGACGTAGAGGACTTCCCTGGCAGGCGGCCACTCGGGAGGCGGCTCGCTCTGAGCAGACCGGCGCCGCAGATCCTCGAAATGCAGCTTCCAGGCCGGCGGCCTCGATTGCCTTGCGGGGGCTTGTTTGGCTTGTACGGCGCCCGACAATTTGTCGCGCATCTTTTGCCAGTAGCGCTTCATCTCCTCGGTCTGCCGCTTCCGCAAGGTTTTCTCGCTGGAAGGGCTGTAGGGGTGGGAGTCTTCGCTCACGTCCTCGTCGTCAAGGAGATTGTCTTCATCCTCCTCTTCGTCGTCGTATTCATCGCTGAGGTCGTCCTCCTCCAGACTATCGGGATCGACGGGGAAAAGGGTCGGCGTTTTTTTGCCGTTCCACTCAGGCAGAAGGCCGTCGTGTTCGGCGGCGAGGAAGGTGGCCCAGACGTGTTTGCAGACGTCGAGACTACTGTCGTAGTAAGGACAACTGCAGTAATAACTGATCCGACCGCGGCCGCCAAATTCTATCCATACTTGGTAGGATCTACTTCCGTTCACCGCTGCGCGGATCGTGTCGTTTTCCGCTCCGATCGGCTGGACGGCGCCCCGGCGGAAATACTCTCTGCCGCGGGATTGGACCGCCGGCGAAATCTCCGGTTCGAGTGCTTGCAGAAGTGTCATTGATGCCACAAGCGCTCCTTGCGCAGCCGTTGCATCAGAGCCGGCTTGCGCGTCCGCTCCGCCGAAAGCGATTCGAAGCGCAACTGGAAATCAATCTCTTCTTTGACCGCCGTGAGGCGTCCAAGGTGCGTGTTTCTCTTGGATGATGTGAACCCGTGCCGTAGCTGAATCTTGCGCCCGACTCTTCATACACCAAATCCCAATCGCCGGGCAAGAGGAACTCCGGGGTTCGGAGTTCAGGCTTTAGCCTGCTCCGGCTCCGTGCAGCCTGAAGGCTGAACTCCATACCTCGGGTTCGTGGCTCGGAGTTCAGGCTTTAGCCTGCCCGGGTCCAGTGCAGCCTGAAGGCTGAACTCCATACCTCTTGGCGGCCTGACGCTTGCGCTATACAATGACCTCGATCTGAGCCAGTCGGAGATGAACGGCGCAAGCCATCAACCTCGCGAGGTCCATTGGGAATGAGTAAGGATTACGTGACACAAACGGGCGGCGCTTACCGCATCACCGGCACCCGAGTGTCGCTCCAAGGCCTTCCGCTGTGAAGATCTCATTTCCAGCCATCGTCTTCATGATTTCCCGTCTGGTCGCCGCCTCCTACGCGCAGGCACCGGCCCAGAATGATCCTTCCTTTGAAAAAGGGATGGCCGCTTACAAACAAAAATCCTACCGCGCAGCGATACAGGAGCTGAAGCCATTCACTGACCGCGCCGGCCAGACAGACCCCAGGCGCGGCGAAGCATTGACGGCTTTGGGGCTCAGTTATTACTTTGAGGGCCAGCTCAGCGAGGCAATTCCTCTGTTGAAACAGGCCAGCGAGCGTTTTCCGTCCAATGCCGAGTTTGCCTATGCTCTCGGCATCGCCTGTCTGCGGGCCCGGGACATCGAGAGCGCTCGCGAAGCCTTCGCTCGAATGTTCCAGGTTGCTCCAGGCTCGGCCGATGCCGGTCTGGTGACGGCAAAAATGATGATGGGTGAACAGATGGAAGAGTTGGCCCAAAAGGAGCTGGAAAGGGCCGGAGAAAAAAATCCGCGCCTGCCGCAGCTGCACTTCCTGCTTGGCGAGCTGGCTATTTTCCGCGGCGACGTCGATGCGGGCATTGCTCAGTTGAAATCCGAGATTTCTCTGAACCCCGGATTTGCCGCGGCTCACTACCGCCTGGGCGACGCCTTCACACGAAAACAGATGTGGGGAGACGCGGTTGCGCCCCTCCAGAAGGCAATCTGGCTGAACCCCGAGTTCAGCAGCCCCTACATCCTGCTGGGCAAGGTCTACGATCGGCTGGAGCAAACCGAATTTGCCGAAGGCATGCTGAGCAAGGCGATCTCCATGGATCCCAACAACCTTGAAGCCCACTATTTGTTAGGCACGATTTATCGGAAAGGCGGCCGGCTCCATAAGGCTCAAGAACAGTTTGAGGCCTATCAGAAACTGAAGAGCCAAGGCAAGGAATAGCAGGCATGAACGAAACCACAGATGAACACAGATGAACACCGATCCGTACTACTAAGGCGCAAATCCTTTGGCGCTTCGAAAGAATTCTTCTCCGCAGATTCTTCGCGCTCTTCGCGTCTTCGCGGTTAATTCCGGACAGCGCTTTCACCGCTAAGACGCGAAGGACGCAAAGAAAACGCTAAGCAGATGAGTTTGGTTGCGGCTCGGCTGTCTCTGTGTTCATCTGTGGTTTGACTTTGTGCAGTTTACGCAGACGAAAATTCTCTCCAACTACCTTAGAACTCGAACCGCAAGCCGAACTGCATCTGGCGCATCGGGATGAAAATGTTGGTGATACGCCCGGCATTGCCGGCGCCGGCGTCGACTCCCGTGGTTGGGAGGTTGAGATTGGTCCGGTTAAATGCGTTGTACATCTCCCAGCGGAAAGTGAGAGTTTTTTTCTCCGCCAGGGAGAAAACTTTATGGAGTGCCAGATCTGCCGACGCCAGCCCCGGCCCGCGCAGCGAGTTGCGTCCGGCATTGCCAAACGTGTAGAGCGCCGGAACGCGGTAGGCCGCCGGGTTAAACCAGAGATCGCGGCTCTGCCCGCCGGGAACTTCAATTGGATCGACGCCCGGTACGATATCCGGCCGCAGCCCCGCGTCCGCATTCAAAGAAGCGGTATTGTTCAGCGTGGGAGAGAAGGGCAGACCGCTCTGGAACTGAGTGATGCCCGAAAACTCCCATCCGGCCAGGAGCTGCCGTGCTGCGCCGGCGATATCCGACAGGAACGGCTGATTCGGTCCGATCGGCAACTGCCAGTTATGACCGATCGAGACGACATGCGCGCGGTCATAGTCGGCCTCCCCCCGATTCAGGCTGGCATAGAGCCGCATACCCTGCGAATTGTTGATCGTTTTCGACCAGGTGTAGCTCGCCAGCAACGAAAGACCTTTGGAAAACCGCTTGTCGAGCTTGGTCTGCAACGCATGATAATTGTTGCTCCCCTTGGTCGACGAATCGGTGATGCTCTGGGTGAGACCAAACTCTGTAAACAGCGGCCGGCGCGGGTTAAACGGGCCAGCGCCCGGCTCGGCCTGGTTTAGCGGGATGCCTTGCCGCAGATTCCGGCCGCCGTTGCCGATGTACGAAACCGTAGCCGTCACATCCGGTCCAACGAGACGCTCGACGGAGAGGTTCCAGGAGTCCACATAGGAGTAGGCCAGGTCCTTGGGCCGGTAACTCTGGCTGATGCCGTTCGGCAACTGCAGAATACCGTTTGCCGGAATCTCGGGAAACACCACCGCCGGCGGGCCTTGCGCCAGCGTGAATACGGGGGTGAACGGATTGCTTTGCGGCACCTGCTGGGTGATCAAAGTGGGATAGTTGTTGGCCGTGTTGTTAAAGGTAGCGCCGAAGATCTCCTGGAAAAAGCTTCTGCCAAAACCGCTGCGAATGACGGTCTTGGCACCCCACTGGTAAGCAATCGCCAGACGCGGCGAGAAGTTCGTCCACTGAGTCTCGATGCCGGCGGCCTTGCTGTTGGCCCCGACACCCGCGACGATGACGTTGTTGGTACTCACATCGTACTGCGACCCCTGCCCCGGGTTTCTGCTGAAGTTGGGGAACCACGTGTCCCAGCGCAATCCGAGCGTCAGGGTAAATTTCCGCGTGACGCGCCAATTGTCCTGAACGAAGTAGAACATCCGCCATTGAATGTCCTCGGCGTCGGTAGCGGTCTGGGCAAAGCGCTCAAAAGAACCGGGCATGCCGAGCAGGAATGCGGCGGGTCCCAGTCCGGAGCCGGTCACACCGGCGCTGCCCGTGAGGGACGGGTCGAACGTAAACTGCCCGTTGCGCCTTCGATCGCTGGGGATGCGGATGTTTTGCGCGCGGCGCACGTCGGCGCCCCACTTCAGATTGTGGTTGCCCTGGATTTTCGTCCAGTTGTTCGCAAACTGATACACGATCTCCCGCTGCCGCAACGGGCAGTTGCACTGGTTCACAGCCAAACTGTAACCCAGCCGGAACGCTCCATTGCCGTTGATCTGAAAAGACGGGATGCCCGACGTGTCTTCCCGTCCCGCCAGGTTCACACCGGGAATGCCGGCCTCCTCTCCGGCATTCGAGCCAAAGTCGAGAGGCAGCACATTCACGCGATAGCGCGAGAAGCCGGCGCGGAAGTCAGCCAGCAAGGTGGGATTGAAGATATGGTTCACGCTCCCCACCAGATTCTGGTTCCGGGTGACGGAAGTTCCGGCGAACCCCAGCCCGGAAAGGGCCGGGCCCCCTGCGTCCGGGCCGAAGGCCGGCGGCGACAACTTGTCGAAGTCCGCATAGGTGTAACGAACGAAGTATTTCCATGCGTCGGAGAGATAGTGGTCCACTTTCGCGGAAAACTGGTCGCTGTCAAACTTCTCAGAACCGGAAGCGGTGAAGTTGTTGTTGAGAGCGCCCGAGGCTCCGGCGTTGGGAGACGGCAGCAGGTTCAGCAAGTTTCGGGCCTGGGGGCTGATCCGGTTCGAGGGAATGACGTTGCCGGCAAACTGCGTCCGCCCTTCCCCATTCGCATTTCCGGTGAGTGGATCAAAGATCGGCACATTGAAGGCGCTGAAGTCGCCGTTGCGGACGGCGTCGGTGGGTACCGTCGTCAGCAGCGAAGCACCCGTGCGCCGGCGCGTTCCCTGGTAGTCTCCGAAAAAGAAGAGCTTGTTCTTCGCGATCGGTCCGCCCAGCGACCCGCCAAACTGGTTCCAGCGCAGCGGGGGAGGCCCTGTGGGCTCGCTGAAGGAGTTGCGAGCATTGAAAACGTCGTTTTGCAGGTACTCGAAAAGGCTGCCATGAAGCTCGTTGCTGCCCGATTTGGTCTCCACCTGGATGACCGCGCCACCGGCCTGCGCGAACTCCGCGTCAAAGTTGCCCGTGGTCTGCTTCATCTCCGCCACCGAGTCCACCGTTGGGTTAATGATGATAATGCCGAGCACGGGGTCGTTATTGTCCATGCCGTCCATGGTGAAGTTGGTGGAGCCAAACTCCTGACCGTTGTTGTGAATCTGGATGCCGCCCTGCGGATTCTCACTGGTGGCGTGCTGCCACGGAGACTTCTGCGCCCCCGGCAGCAAGAGTTGCAACGAGGTCAGATTCCGGTTCAGGATGGGCAGGTCTTCCACCTGCTTCTGGCTGAGGGTGACGCCGACCTCGGCACGGTCTGTCACCAACGCCGGGGCCGCTCCGGTGACGGAAATCTGCTGAGTGATTTCGCCGACCACCAGTTGCACGTCGAGTCGCGTCGAGCGATCGATGCTGATCTCCACTTCTTTCCGCACCAGGCGCTGGAAGCCCTGCATTTCAAACTCAACCGTATATTTGCCCGGGTCCAGATGGGTCTGAATGTAGTTGCCCGAGTCATTGCTGGTCGTGGACTGCACAGTCCCTCGCTCCGCACTGGTGATCGTGATCTTGGTCCCAACGACCACCGCGCCCGCGGGGTCGGTGACCGTTCCAATGAGATTGCCGAAAGTGGCCTGGCCTCGCAGGCACGGGGCCAGAACAAGGCCGAGCAAGACGGCTCCTAGGGAAAAACATGTGAGCAGCCGACGTCTTTTCATGATTGCACCTCGCTTTGCCAAGTATGTTCTTAACCCGAATTTTATCGGGGCGAGGAGTCTATCGCCGCGCTTGCGATCAAGTCAATTGCTGATATAGTAAAAGGCCGCGAGGACCGACTGGGTGATTCCCGTTATGATTTAGAAGCGCAGGGGCCCAACGAGTTGTGGGAAGCCACGCTCAAGAAGAATTCAAGCACTTTATTCACGACGGAGACACGGAGTACACGGAGATGCACGGAGAACCCTGATGCCTCTGTGAAATCTCCGTGCCCTCTGTGGTCGTGAGAAAAAATGTATCGCCGGCTTCCAGCCGGCAAAGGTCGTGTTGACCCAAAAGGAGTTGTCGAGGCTCAGATGCCGGCGAGACGCCGGCGCTACGATTTTTTCTCACGACCTGCGTCTCCGTGGTGAAACAGGGTCTCTTGCCGCTTCAGGTCACTGTCTGAATCGAAAACAGTAAAAGCCTTTACAGAGGGATTCGAAGAAGTCATGCGACGACACCTGCCAACGTCGATATCCCTTTTGGCCGTTGTACTGGTGCTCGACCCGCCGGTAATGACCCAGGACAACGCGGCCGTGTTCAGCTTTCAAATTGCCCCTGTCCTGCAGACAAACTGTGCCGGCTGTCACGGTGGCTCGGTTGCGCAAGGCGGCTTCTCCATAGCCAGCTTCGACTCGGTGCTTCGCGGGGGCAAGCACGGTTCCGGCTTGACTCCGGGCTCTGCCTCCCAGAGTTTGCTCATGCAGTACGTGCGAGGAGAAAAGATCCCGAGGATGCCGCTGGGAAGCCAGCTTCCGGCGGAGATCATCGAACAACTGGCACAGGCTATCAACGGCATGAGGCCTTTGACCGATGCCCGCCCGGCCGATGCGCATTGGGAGTGGCTCCTCACAAAGCCAAAAGCTTCTCCACTTCCCGCCGTGAAGGACGCAGGTTGGGTGCGCAACCCTGTGGATGCCTTTGTCCTCGGGAAGCTTGAGCAGAAAGGCCTCTTGCCCGCGCCCCCGGCAAGCCGTCGCGCACTCATCCGCCGTCTCTACTTCGACCTTATCGGGTTACCCCCTTCCCCGGAAGAAGTGAAGCAGTTCGTCGAGGACCACGATTCAGCCGCCTGGGATAAGCTCATCGACCGGCTTCTGGCCGATCCACGTTACGGAGAGCGCTGGGGGCGCCACTGGCTCGACGTGGTGCGCTATGCCGAGTCGGATGGCTTCGCCGTAGACACCGAACGTCCGACCGCCTGGCGCTACCGCGACTATGTCATTCGCTCCTTTAACTCAGACAAGCCTTACGACCTCTTCATCAAGGAGCAACTCGCCGGTGATGAGCTGAGAGACAAACAACCGGCGGAAGGCGCCCGGTCCGAGCGCCTGGTCGCGTTAGGCTTTTTGCGCATGGCCACCTGGGAGGCCGACGCCACTTCCAAGCAACAACTGCGTCAGGATTTTCTGAATGAAATCACGGGCACGACGGCCTCTGTTTTTCTGGGGCTCACGGCAGGATGCAGCCAATGTCACAATCACAAGTACGATCCTATCCCGCAGCGCGACTTCTATCGTTTGCAGGCCTTTTTCGCTGCCACCGGCGTCGATGAGGTGCCCGCCCCTTTTATTGAGGCCGAGAACCCGCGGGAGATGAAACGCCTGTATCGCCATTATGAAGACGAGGTCGAGCTGGCCAAGGAGGAGCTGGAGAGGCGGAAAGAGCAGTTGAAGATGCGCTTCATGGAGTCGAAGAAGCTGAAGGCCGACGACGCGGCCGTGACGGAGTTCCTGCGCGAGCTCAACGTGGCCAACGCCTTTTTTCAAGAGCGTGGAGACCCGATCTTCAAAGAAGATGTCTGGAAGAATTACCTGTCAGCCAAAGACAAGTTGCAATACCTGAATGAGCACCTGCAACGCTACCGGCCGGTCGCCTATGCGGTCAAGGACCTGGTCCCGCCGGACGTTCCAGGGATTCCGGCCACCCATCTGCTGGTCGCCGGGGAACTGAGCAGCAAGGGAGAGGAGACGGAACCTGGTTTTCTGCAGTGCATCTCCGGAACGTCGGAGCCGGCCAAGATACCTTTTGCCGGAGGCAGCTCGGGCCGCCGGCTGGCGCTGGCAGAATGGATTGCCAGCCCCGAGAACCCGCTGACACCGCGGGTGATGGTGAACCGGATCTGGCAGTATCACTTCGGCGAAGGGCTGGTGCGCACGGCCAGCGATTTCGGCAAGAATGGCGCCCATCCCGCGCATCCCGAGCTGCTCGACTGGCTGGCCACCCAATTCGTCGAGAGGAAGTGGAGCATCAAGGCCATGCACCGCCTGATGCTGGCCTCGAGCGCCTATCAGCAATCGACGGCTCATCCCGAGTGGAAGAGGTACGCGGACCTGGATCCTGACAACGAGCTGCTGTGGCGCATGAATTGGACGCGGCTCGACGCGGAGGTGCTGCGCGACACGTTGCTTTTGCTCAGCGGCCGGCTGAATCCTGCGCGTGGCGGGCCGGGCGTCTTTTTCCAGGCGCCGGCAGATGTGGCCGAAGGATTTGAGTTCTTCAAGTGGTTTCCGTCTTCTCCGGAACAACAACGCCGGCGCACGATTTACACCTTCCAGCGCCGATCGGTCGTGAACCCCATGCTCGAAGTCTTCGACGTGGCCAATATGAATGCTTCGTGCTCGCGCCGCAATGTCACCACGGTGGCGCCTCAGGCCCTGACACTTATGAACGGAGAGCTGACGAACCGGGAGGCCATCCACTTCGCGGCCCGCATTCTTCGGGAGGCGGGGAAGGATCCCGAGCGACAGTTGGAACGCGCTTTCCGGCTGGTGCTCAGCCGGCCTCCTTCGGAGACGGAAAGAGAACAGTCACTGAAGATGCTGGCCCGTTTCCCAGGGGCCGAAGGCCTGGCGCACCTGGCCGTCGTGCTCTTCAATCTGAACGAAACGCTCTATCTGGAGTGAAGCCATGAAAGCTTTTGAAAATGATCCCAGGCGACCTTGGCTGCAGCCGGAATTTTCGCGCAGGCGATTCCTTTACCAGAGCTTGACCGGCGTCGGCAGCATCGCCCTGATGGAACTGCTCGGCCGCGAACTGCCGGCAGCCGACGAGAGTCCCCTCGCGCCCAAACCGCCCCACCATCCGGCCAAAGCCCGCAGTTGCATCTTCCTCACCATGCTCGGCGGCGTCGGCCAGATGGACACGTTCGATCCCAAGCCCGCCTTGAACAAGTTCCACGACACGCCCATGGATTGGAGCAAGGAAAAGAAGACCGACCAGCCCGGCCTGTTTGCCAAGCCGCGCCACATTAACGGGAGTCCGTTCCGCTTCGCCAAATATGGACAGTGCGGCATGGACGTCTCCGAGCTTTTTCCCGATCTCGCCGGTTGCGTGGATGACATGGCGTTCGTTCGCTCGGTGCAGGCAGACAATGGCAATCACCCCGCGGCTGTATTCCAAATGAACACCGGCTTTGTGACGCCCGGAAGTCCTTCACTGGGCGCCTGGCTGACTTTCGGTTTGGGCGCGGAGAACCAGAACCTGCCTGCCTACGTGGCCCTGCCCGACTTCCGCTCGATTCCGTTCAGCGGCACCCAGCAGTGGGGCAGCGGCTTTCTTCCGGCGGCTTACCAGGGCACGGTGCTCCGCTGGAAGGGAGAGGCCATACGAGACCTGCAGCCACCCGAGGGTCTGAGCCCTCAAGCCCGGCAGTCCGAGCGGGAATTGCTGCGCAGCTTGAACCAGGAATACCTGAAAGACCACTTTACTAATCCGGACTTGCAAGCCCGGCTGGATTCCTACGAGCTCTCCTATCGCATGCAGACGGAAGTGCCGGCCGTGCTCGACATCGACCGCGAGAGCGCCGCCGTCAAGGAAATGTACGGCTTGAATGACCCGGTCACGCTCTCGTTCGGCAAACGTTGCCTGATGGCCCGTAAACTCGTGGAACATGGGGTGCGCTACGTGCAGCTTTACACGCCCAGCCAGTCTTGGGACGCTCATCTCGACATCAAGAAGAACCACCTCAAGAACGCCCAGGAAACCGATAAGCCCATTGCGGCGCTGATCAGGGATCTGAAGCAGCGCGGCTTGTTAGAGAGCACGCTGCTGGTCTGGATGGGCGAATTCGGCCGCACGCCCGACACGCCGGCCGACCAGAAGACCAAGGGCCGCGACCACAACCCGCAGGCGATGACGATCTGGTTTGCCGGCGGCGGGATCAAGAAGGGCGCGCTGGCCGGCGCCACCGATGATCTCGGGTTCAAAGCTATCCAGGACGTTTATCACATCCGTGACGTCCACGCGACCATCCTGCACCTGATGGGACTCAACGATATGCGCTTGACGTATTACCACGCAGGCCGGAATCGCCGACTGACTGACACGGGCGGCCGGTTGATTTCCCAGGTCCTGGCGTAAACGTGCCGCGCCTTCAGCGCTCTACATGTGATTCATTAGACTTCTCCCGGCCTTACGGCCGGGCCTATGCACTGCCGGCCTTTCAGGCCTGGACCGTGAGTATAGGAAAATTCGAGGTTCGCGCCAGAAACTAGTTCTACTTGGTGGTCGCCAAGTTCACAAACTGGTCAAATTTCGTCCGAGAGGCCTGTTGATTGATAAAAGAGAAATGGAACAAGCGCAGTTGTTTGGAACCGCCGATGAACGCGGATGCACGCCGATGTTCGGTGCAGCTCATCGGCGTGAATCGGCGTGCATCGGCGGTTCCCTACCCTCGGCGGTATGAGGTCGCTCGCTATTAATAGCGAGCGAGCCTCATACCGCCGAGCGTGTAAGAAATTGTAGCGCCGGCATCTTGCCGGCATGTGGATGAGGGAAGGTTTTTGTTTGCAACAGCCTTCTGCCCCGCATGCGGGACCCTACATTTTTTCACGCCTTTCTGAGTCATTACGGGAGTTTTTGCGCAAGAAATTGCCGCCTGTCTTACTTCGGTTTCAAGCCCGCCTCGTCCGCCGAGAAAGACTGCCAGCCTGCTCGAGAGAGGCTCCTACTGAAGAGTGCCGCGGCAGCGACGGCGACGACGCCGTAGAGCACAGCCGCCCCCCATTCCTTGAAAACCAACTTGCCGATCCCAAACAAGGAAGCGTAAATGAAGACGCAACCCAGAAACCAGTTCGCGAACTGGGCCGTGAGGCCCCCGCCGGCGTCACTCCGTCCCGCGCCGGCCTCGGCCGCGATGCGCCTCCAGCCGGGCCCTTCGGGTTTCACCTTGCGATAGAAATGGATCAGCTTCTCTCGGGGTTCTGCGGGCGTAAGGAGCGTTACGGCAAGCCACGCCACGGTCGTGATCCCTACAGTCACGAGCATCAGGTAAGCGAAATCTCTCGGCTGGTCGCTGTCCCACTTGTAGTAAAGCTGCAAGAAGAGAGACACGGCCGCGGCCGCGATCATGGCGGATACCTCGGACCAGGCATTGATGCGCCACCAGAACCAGCGAAGCAGGAGCACGGTGCCGGTTCCCGCTCCGGTGACGATGAGCAGCTTCCAGGCGCCACCGATGGATCCCAGGTTGAAGGTGACGACGAGCGAAACCACCATGAGCAGCAGGGTCACGACCTGCGACGCAATGACGTAGTGGCGCTCGCCCGAGTGCCGGACCACAAAACGCCGATAGAAATCGTTGATCACGTATGAAGCGCCCCAGTTCAGTTGCGTGCCGATGGTCGGGACTCCTTGTCGACCAGCTCCGGATACAGGACCAGCGAGGCGAGAGCCGTCAGGATCCAGGGCCAGGGTCTGAGGGCGTAATGCGCGACATTAAACCAGAGTGTAGCCAGCAGGCCGTGCCTTTCGTCCCTGGCGGAGAAGATGCGCTGAGCCACGTAGCCGCCGCCTCCCGGCTCCGCTCCCGGGTACCAGCTCGCCCACCAGTTGACGGCCAGGTAGACGAAGAGCGTGATCGCCGGCATCCACACCGAGTCGAGGTCAGGGAAGAAGGAAAGCCGCGACTCGGCCTGTCCGCCCGCAGCATCGAGCTGCGCAATCTTCAACTTGAGGGCATCGATCCCCCCGACGGCCTTCACGGCGAGGATAGCCAGCAGAATGACCATCCCCATTTTCAGAACGAATTGGAAAAGATCGGTCACCAGTACGCCCCATAGGCCGGAGATCGTGGTGTAGAAGGCCGTGAAGAGGAGCATACCGACTAGAATCAGCGTGGCCGAGCGTTCGTCGACCTCGAGGGTGCCGCGCAGGATTTTGACCATCGCGAGGTTGACCCAGCCCATAATGATGCAGTTGATCGGCAGGCCCAGGTAGAGCGCGCGGAACCCGCGCAGAAAGGCCGCCGGCC
>QHZE01000512.1 GCA_003225335.1 Acidobacteriota bacterium | reverse complement strand
CGCCGCGCGGCAGATGGGCAACTCCGACGCGGCGAAGGACGTGACCCAGGCCGTTTTCCTGACCCTCGCGGCAAAATCCGGGATGATTTCCCGCAAAACCGCTCTGGCTGGATGGCTGTTGCGCACGACGCGCTACGCCGCCGCCAACGCTCGCCGGCTCGAACAGCGCCGGGAACACTACGAACAACTAGCCATGGAATCCTGCGTTCAATCTGCCGACTCCGTTTGGCGGCATATCGAGCCGCTGCTGGACGAGGCTCTGGAAAACTTGGCCGAGCGAGACCGCGATGCCATCATCTTGCGCTTCTTCGAACAGATGCCACTTAAGCAGGTCGCTGGAAAGCTTGGCATCAGCGAGGACGGAGCGCAGAAACGCGTCAGCCGAGCCCTCGAAAAGTTACGCCTGTTCTTCGCCCGTCAGGGGCGAACCATATCCATCGGGGCAATTTCCAGTGCCCTCGCCGCAAATTGCGTCCAGGCCGCCCCGGCGGCGGTCGCGGCGTCCGTCTGTGCTCTCGCGGTCGCGCCGGGCGCGCTCACCGGCTCGTTCGTGGCGGCCGTCTCGCACGCGACGATCAGGGCGATCGCTCACGCCAGACTGCGATTGTTCGCCATCCAGGCTGGGAGTCTAGCCGTTCTCCTTGGCGGTGCCGCCCTGATTCTGTTGCAGTTCGGCGCGCAATCCGTGCACAAGACGTCAGTCACAGCGACGCGCGCTGCGGCGGCGCCGACCCCTCAAGCGGAGGCGACGGCCCCTGTTGTCCCTGCGGCGACCGATCCTCGGCCGAATGTCGGGGAACTGCTGCTGCATGTCGTGGACGCCCAATCGGGGGCACCCGTCACGAACGTCCGCCTGTCGCTCGTTTCGACTGCCGAACTCCAGCAGCGCACTACCAACACGTTCATGACCGACACGAACGGCGCGGCTCGAGTGGCCTACTCGACGGTTCCGGTCAGATTCTGGAGCCATCGCATCGAAATTTTCCGGGACGGTTACGTGCCCAAGTACCTGAGCTGGTCGGAATACCAGGAGGACCGCATCGATGAGATTCCCGCGGATTACACGCTGCGGCTGCAACCGGCCGTGACCATCGGCGGCGTCGTTCTGGACGAACAAGATGGTCCGGTCGCCGAGGCGCGGGTCGTGTTCAGCGTTTCGGGTCCGGTTCCCCTGCGATCGCGCGAACGACCGACCATGATGGGTAATTATCACTCGGAACTCACCGGAGCGGACGGCCGGTGGACCTGCAGCCATGTGCCGGAGCGCTTCGGCATGATCAGTTTCACGCCGGTGCATCCGCTCTTCCAGGAGAAGACCTGGCTGCCGGATTCGCCGGAGTCATCCAGCTATATAAACGTGGAAAGAATTCCCGAGGGCGACTTTCTTGCCGGACACGCGTTGATGCGACTGAAAGCCGGCCTGGCCATCGCGGGAGTTGTCAGGGACGAAAGCGGTCAGGCTGTTCCGGGCGCGAGAGTAACACAAAACTTCGAATTCCGTCGGTCTGAACGGAGCATACTCACGGACGCGGATGGTTCCTTCCGGTTTCGAAATGGGAGGCCAGGCAATCTGTCCCTCACTGTGCAAGCGGCGAACCTCGCGCCAGTCGTAACTTCGTTGGTTTTCAACGCCAGCATGGAGAATCTCCAAGTAATCCTGCCGGCCGGCCGCGTGTTGCGTGGCCGCGTCGTGGACGACGGCGAGAATCCTGTCGCTGGCGCGACCATCGAGGCGGTGAGCCCATCGAGCGACTCGCGCACGCTTTTCGAGTGGCGCGCGAAGACAGATGCAGAAGGTCTTTTCGTATGGGAAGCCGCGCCCGAGGTTCAGGAATACGCCGTATATGCCAGCGGTTATGAGACGCGGTCCCGCCTCCCCCTCGTCGCGGACGGCAGCGAGCAAACGATTCGCTTAACGAAAGGAACAGGCCACGCCGCGACGCGCATTTTCGGTCACGTGGTCGATGCGGAGACAAGGCAGCCGCCGCCTTCCGTCCGCGTGCAAATCTGGGAGACGCGCAACGAACCCGGCAGGGGCAGTTCCACCTTCACGACTGTTCCTGAGGACGCGGGAGCGGATGGAACATTCCGTCTCAAGACCTCTCCAGGAACGGTCAGCTACGTCCTCGAAGTGCAGGCGGACGGTTACTGGCCGGAGCGCCTCACCAACCAGGTCACCTCCGAACCCGAAGTGGACCTCCACGTCGGATTGGTGAGGGCGCCACTGGCCGCCGGCATCGTTCTCACTCCATCGGGCGAGGCTGCCGCTGGCGCGACGCTTGTCATGTGCGGACATCGCGAGTCGGCCCAGATGAACAATACGGGCAAACTCGTCACCGGTTCGCGAGGTAGCGGTGCGGCCAGCACCGTGGCAGACGCGCAAGGCCGCTTTCGATTGCCAAACCAGCACGAGCCCGAAGCGGCAGCGCTCGGCCATGCGCAGGGGTTCGGCGAAGTGCCATTCTCGGAAGTGACCTCCAATACCGTCATAACGCTGCAACCGTGGGGCCGCATCGAAGGAAGCGTCGTGGCCGGCGCCAAACCGCTCGCCCGAGAAACCATCCGCCTAAGTGTGATGCCATGGCGGATGAATCGATCACCGCGCGTCTCGCCCTACCTCGAGGCCACCTCCGACGCCGAGGGGCGCTTTGTTTTCGCGACCGTTCCGCCCGGTGAATGGAAGGTGCAGCGGGAACTTAACAAGCTTCCGGAGGGCAAGGTCCGCATTCGCGTCTCCGCCTATTCTCACGGCGTGCCAGTGACGTTGCGCGCCGGCGAAACCGCGACCGTGACAATCGGCGGCTCGGGCCGCGCGGTCATTGGTCGGGCCGTTGCGCCCGAATCCCTCGGGGCGGACGTGTGGACGGAGAATTCCGTTGCTCTCATCCTGAAGGTTCCAACGTCTGGCGCTCCGCAGGCCCCAAACCTCGACGACTTCCCCACAACCCAGGAATTTCAGGCCGCCAACGAAGAATATTCGAG
>QHZE01000511.1 GCA_003225335.1 Acidobacteriota bacterium | reverse complement strand
GCGATCTCCCAAATTGCAAGCGGCCGGGATCATGGCTGGATCGATGTATTTCTTGTATTCCGCAACAACGGATTGGCAGTAGGCGCAATGATCCAGATGATAGCGCACGTCGTCGGTCAAAGGCATTGAACACCAGAAGAGCAGCACGTCATACTCATCGACGTCGCGATCCTTCGCAAGGCGGAGCGGCTGATCGAATCCTGCGAGCACTGCATTGCGGAAGATGCCGAAATCCCGTTCAACTCTATCCTCGATCAAGTCACTGGCTCCGATCCCAACGTGACGGATTACATCATCGAAATTCCGGCGAAGTGCCCGCACTGTTTTCACGGGATTCTCGAAGAGACTCTGATTGAACCCGCGTGAAAAAAGGAGGACTCGTCTCGCATGGTTGAACCAATGAAAATATCCAATCAGATCAACGCCATCAACGATCCAATGCTCCTCACATCAGGTCGAGGCGGGTGGCTGTGCGTCTTTTGTAAAGCTGAACAGAAAATCGTACATCCCCAAAACGCCAGTGGGACGCGAGCAGCGGAATACACAGTCATTCCCGCAAAGCATCTGGACGATTGTCTGTGGTTGCAGAGTCAGCAGCACTGACAGGTCGGATCCGTTCATCAGCGGACTGCATCAACTCCCGCCAGACTTTGACCTGATCGATCCCGGTCTGGCAGCGGTCTGCGTTGGAGCCGCTGATTCTCCTCGGTGTGGCTTCATCGATAGGTCTGGAAAGTACGCCATCAATCCACGGTTTGAGTCCGTTCAAGAATTCAAAAATGGGTTAGCAATAGTCTTTGAAAGCAAAGACTCAACTGCGTCATACATCGACCGGACAGGCCACGTTGTATGGAAAGGGACAAAGCGAGTCTCCACTAACTCTCATGACAAGCCGAAGGCAGGCCGTTGAAGTGACGGGCTTGAGGCTGCTCGGACGAATCCGTGCAAGTGTGCAGTTTTGCACAGCCCGAATCGAAGCAGAAGCCTAATCTAGCCTACAGACGAGAACCCGAGGACAACGGAGGCAGCCCATGTTCTGTCCTCAATGCAAAGCCGAATATCGTGCGGGATTCGCTAAGTGCTCTGACTGTGATGTTGAACTGGTGAAGCAATTACCTGTTGATCCTCCGCCTATTTCTGAGACAGATCATCCGGGACTCGTCGTTGTTCGCACGTACACAAGTCATCTTGATGCCGATCTTGCGAGAACCGCATTGGAAGCGGCTGGAATCGAGTCGATGGTCGAAAGCGACGACCAAGGAGGCCAATCTCCAAGTATGACGCTTACCCGCGGAATAGCACTCCTTGTTAGATCCAGGAATGTGGAGGACGCTGACGAGATCCTCAGTGTAGACGACGAGGACGGCGAACCCATTTAGTTTGGTTAGGCAGTAAGTTCCAACGTTTCGTGGACTTTGATCGGCTCAAAGTCACTGCCGGCACCGGAGCAGCAATAGCCCGGCGCCACTGGAATGCCGCAAAGAGGTAGCTTTCTACGCCGGCGTCGTCATGCCGGGTTTCAGGAGGATTCAGTGCCCCGACGAAGAGCAGGTTTGCTGCTGGTCATCGCCGCGTTCGCGGCGGTCCTGTTTCTTTTTTCCGTCCTGAGTGGGTTTCTCGCCGACTGGTGGTGGTTCAAGGAGATCGGGTACCAGGTGGTCTTCACCCGGGAGCTCGTCACCCGAACGCTTCTTTTCTTGGCGGCAGGGGGCCTGACCTTCGGCGTGCTCTACGGTAACCTGCGACTGGCGCAGCGGGGCCTGGTCCCGAATCGGATCGTGCTTCAGCTCGATAAATCGGTGCCGCCGTTCAACGTCACTGCCGCGATGCGACGGTTCTCCCTTCCGGCCTCGCTGGCGGGGGGACTTCTGGCCGGACTGGCGGTGGCCCCGGCCTGGAGCGTGGTGCTCCGGATGATCTACCAGACGCCGTTCGGCATAACGGACCCGGTATTTTCCCGCGACATCGGATTCTATGTCTTCACGCTGCCAGGCCTGGCGGGCCTGCTCGGATTCCTCGCCGGTCTCGTCAGCATCTCGCTGCTGCTTCTCCTCCCGCTCTACGGGCTCCGCGGTGACATCATCCTCAGCCCGCGGCCGGTCCGCTTCGAGCCGTCGGCCGGCATGCATCTGGGCATCCTCGTCGCGGTGTTGTTCCTGCTCACCGCCGTCCGGCTTTGGTTCGTGGATGCGCCCAACCTCCTCTACTCAACCACCGGCCCGCTCGTCGGTGCCAGCTACACCGATCTATATGCGCGGCTGCCGGCCATCCGAGTGACGGCAGTGCTCGCCCTGGTGGCCGCCGCGATAGTCCTGATCGGGGCCATGCGGCGGGATCTGTCACGCTGGGGGCTCTGGGCCGTGGGCGGGTACGTCGCGGTGGCGCTGCTCGGGCGTGGTCTCTTCCCGCTGGTGATACAGAAACTCGTGGTGGCGCCCACGGAGCTCACCCGGGAGACGCCGTATCTCAAGGATCACATCGCCGCCACACGGGCGGCATGGGGGCTCGACAGCGTGGGTATCCGCGAGCTCAACGGCGAGGCCGATCTGACTCTTGCAGACATCCGTGCCAACTCGGCGACGATCGAGAACGTGCGGCTCTGGGATCGGGACCCGCTGTTGCAGACCTTCGGCCAGCTGCAGGAAATCCGCACCTACTACGATTTTGTCTCGGTGGACGACGACCGCTATTGGATTGACGGCAAGTACCGGCAGGTGCTGCTCAGTCCGCGGGAGCTCAACCCTGCGTCGCTCCCGACCCGGACCTTCATCAACGAGCACCTGACCTTTACGCACGGGATGGGACTCACCTTGGGTCCGGTCAACCAGGTCACCGCAGAGGGACTTCCGGTGCTGTTCATCCGGGACCTGCCGCCGGTGTCGGATGTGTCGCTCAAGGTCACCCGGCCCCAGATCTACTATGGCGAGATCGCCAACGACTTCGTGTTCGTCGGCACGAAGCAGCGGGAGTTCGACCATCCGTCAGGGGAGGCGAACGTCTACGCCTCCTACGAGGGGAGCGGCGGGGTGAAGGTCGCCAATCTTCTGCGCCGGCTGGTGCTGGCGGTGCGGTTCGGTTCGTCCAACATCCTCCTGTCGCAGGACATTACCAACGACAGCCGGGTGCTTTACTACCGGAATATCGTCGAGCGGGCGGGGCGGGCGCTGCCGTTCCTCCGCTTCGATCGCGATCCCTACATGGTGGCCACCACCGACGGCCGCCTCGTGTGGATTGCCGACGCGTACACGACCTCCGACGGCTACCCCTACGCCCAGCCGCTGGACGACGGCACCAACTACATGCGGAACAGTGTCAAGCTGGTCATCGATGCGTACGACGGCTCGCTCACCGCCTATGCGAGCGCGCCGGACGACCCGATGATCCGCACCTGGGCCAGGGTGTTCCCGGGCATCTTCCAGCCGATCGACAGCATGCCGGCGGACCTCCGAAGCCACATCCGCTATCCCGATGATCTCTACCGTGTCCAGACGACGTTGTACACCAGTTACCACATGGAGGCGCCGGAGGACTTCTACCACCGGGAGGATCAGTGGCAGATCCCGACGGTGACGGAGGCGCGGGCGACGGTGCCGTTCATGCGGCATATCGTTATGCGCCTGCCGGACGAGCCGAAGGCGGAGTTCATCTACATGGTGCCGTTCACACCTCGGGGGAAGGACAACCTGGCGGCGTGGATGGTAGCGCGTAACGACGGTGACGCGTACGGAAAGCTCCGGGTCTACCGGCTGTCACGCCAGAGCCTGGTCTTCGGTCCGCAGCAGATCGAGAACCGGATCCATACAGTCGCTGCTCTACGTGCAGCCGCTCTACCTCCAGGCAGAGGGGGGCAGGATCCCCGAGCTCAAGCGCGTGGTGGTAGCGTACCAGAACCAGGTGGTGATGGAGGAGACGCTCGACGCCGGACTGGCCCGGCTGTTCGGCGGGTCCGCGGCGGCAAAGAATGAGCCGGTAGCGGTGGCTGTGACCGGAGCTGCCGCTACGGCGGCCACTGTGGGGCCTGCGTTAAGCGATGCGGAGTTCCAGACGCTGGTGGCGGAAGCGCGGAGCCTCTATCAGGCGGCGCTCGCAGCGCAGCGGGCCGGGGACTGGGCCAGGTACGGCGAGGAAATTCGCAAGCTGGGCGAGGTACTCGAACGGTTGGGCAGGAGGGGAGGGCCGCTGAAATAGCTCAGGTGTCGGCCGGCTATTTTGAGATATGTGGAAGGATTCGAATGAAGCGAGTTTACCTGGGCGGAGCACTTTTACCGAAACTGGCTAAGCATTTAGCTTTAGTGGCCTGCCTTATGATCGTTAGCCAAGTCGCCAGCCGGCCCGTGGTCGGCCAGCTCGGCATTTTTGTCACCGTCGTTCTCGCCGCCTTGCTTCATTCAGCCGGCCGCACGGTACGGCGTCGTTTACCACCATTTGTTCCTTTGTCCGGTGGCGGTTATGATCGCAGAGCTTCTTGAGCCCGGGAAGATCGTCTTTGGCCTCAACGGAGACTTTTCGCAAACCATCGAAACACTCGGTCATCATTCCAGCCTACCTGATTTAGCTGCCCACTTCCGTTCCCGGAAACTGGACCCATCCAACGAGGGTTACAGCTATATCGGCGACGGGATCGCGATCCCGCATCTGCGCGTTGACCAGTCTCGCAACGCCGGCCGAACAGCCCGCGCAACACTTACAGCTCTTGCAACGGGCATCTTCACTTCTCCCCGGGTTACGGCAGGAACTGTTGGCGCAACGCGATGCCGATCGGGTTCTCAAGGTCATCGCTCGCGCCGAACAACAATCCGCGCTGCCCACCTATCTCAATTTGACCCAGGACCAAATCGGCTTTGAACTACAAACCGACATCACGAACGGCTTGACGCCCGAAGAAGCGGACGCCCGACTCGGCCGCTACGGACCGAACGTTCTCAAGCGAGGACGCCGCAGTCCTTGGTATTTCAAATTGCTGAAGAACCTTTTCAGCTTTTTTGCCTTGCTGCTCTGGATGGCGGCGCTCTTATGTTTCGTGCCCGGCGTGGATCTTCCCCAGCTCGGCATGGCGATCCTGATGGTGATTTTAGTCAACGGGCTCTTCGCCTTTCTGCAGGAGCACAAATCCGACCGCGCGCTCGAAATGCTCCAGGAGCTTATCGCAAAGAAGTGTCGCGTGGTCCGGAAAGGGAAGCTGGAGGAGATCGAGGCCAGAGCTCTGGTGCCCGGGGATGTGATCATTCTCGAAGCAGGCGACCTCGTACGGGCGGACGCGCGGTTGTTGGAAGCGTTTGAGGTGGAGGTAGACAATTCGTCACTCACCGGTGAGTCGTCACCGGCGCGACGCTACAAATCCGACCAACCCGTCCTGATTCAGGGCAAGTTTCTTTGGATCGAACTTCCCAATGTCGTCTTCGCTGGCACGTCTTTGATCCAAGGTCGTGCGCGGGCCGTGGTCTTCGGCACCGGGATGAACTCGGAGATCGGCAAAATCGCCAATCTCACCCAGGACATTCGAGTCGAGCCGAGCCCATTGCAAAGGCAGTTGCGCAGCACGGTTTACGCCATTGCCGCTCTTGCCGGCAGCCTGGGGGTTGTCTTTCTCCTTTTGGGCTGGCTCGTTGCGGGATTGTCTTTTTTAGAGGCCTTCGTGTTTTTTATCGGTCTTTTTGTCGCAAACGTTCCCGAAGGCTTGTTGCCGACCGTTACGCTGGCTCTCGCCATGGGCGTTCAGCGCATGGCAAAAAGACATGCTTTAGTGAAAAGCCTCCCGTCCGTCGAGACGTTAGGGTGCACCACAGTCATCTGCTGCGATAAGACCGGAACTCTGACACAGAATTTGATGATGGCCACGGAAGTCGCCGTGGATGGCAAGACCGTAAGCGTTTCCGGGCTCGGGTATCGCCCTGAGGGTGAATTCGTTCTAGAGGGCAACTCACTTTCACTGGACGCTATCTCGCGTTGGACGACGCTTCGGCATTTACTCGAGTGCGCCTTTGTCTGCAACAACGCCAGGCTCGAGAAAGCCGGAGCCGATTATCGCGTGATTGGTGACCCGACTGAGGGCGCACTGGCTTGTTTGGCCGAAAAGGCCGGCATCCGCGGGACTCACCAGCGATTGCACCTCAACCCATTTGAGTCGATCCGAAAAAGAATGAGCGTCATCGTCAAAACCGATCGGGAAAGCACCGCCACGGTTTACGTAAAGGGTGCTCCATTGGAAACTCTCGAGTGCTGCGACCGAATCTTAATCGCCGACAGCGTAAGAGCTCTGACGGAAGAAGACCGGAAACAAATCGCTGCGCAAAACGACTCTATGGCGAACCGCGGCCTGCGCGTGCTCGCGTTTGCCTATCGCGACGACGCCGAGCTAGACGGATC
>QHZE01000510.1 GCA_003225335.1 Acidobacteriota bacterium | reverse complement strand
TTCGGCGATGCGCCGCGCCTCGGCACAGGGTCAATTCATATTCAAAGACCTCGGTCCCGGCCTGGCGTTGGACTTCCTCTGGTTCAACCTGAACCCCGGCAGAACCGGCTCCGGCAAACCCTACGTGGACCCGGAGAAGCGCGCCGTGTTCGAGAAAGCCCAATTTCGAAGGGCCGTGGCGCTCGCTCTGGATCGCCCCGGCATGACGCGAGCCATCTTCCTGGGACTTGGCACGCCTCAAGATGGTCCTGTCAGTACGGGCAACAGGGCATGGCATAACGATGGATTGCCTCCTGTCGAATTCCGCCCTTCAACGGCGAAAGAACTGCTGGCCGGACTCGGGCTGAGGGATTCCGATGGCGACGGAATTCTGGAGCTCGGGC
>QHZE01000509.1 GCA_003225335.1 Acidobacteriota bacterium | reverse complement strand
CGTGGCGCCGGAGAACCTGGCAGACCTCTGGCTCAGCAGCGGCAGCAATCATTTCTGGTTTCCCAACCAGGCGCACCCGCAGTCCGCCTGGGAAACGGAGATAGACCAACTGACGAGCCGCCTGATGAGGAGCCTGGATCCCGCCGCACGGAAGAAGGCGTTCTTCGAGATCCAGGAAATCTGGGCCAGAGAAATGCCCGCGATCCCGACAATCGCTCCCAACGTTCTGGTCGCCTGGAAAACAAAAGTTGGAAACGTCCGCCCGGCCATTCTTGCACCTCACCTGTATTGGAATGCCGAGGAGTTGACCGTTCGCGGGCGATAAGACCGTTCGCGATTCCTTTGCGCACTTAGCGCCTTCGCGGTAAGACCGAGGCACAGTTGACCGCGAAGACGCAAGACGCAAAGGGCCGCCAAGAAATCTCGCGAAAAACTCATGAAGATCCTGACTATCTTGATGAAGCGCACGCTGCGGCTTGGGTTGCTGGCTTTCACGGTGACTTCGGCAACTTTTTTCCTGGTTTCCTTGATCCCAGGCGACTTCTTCACGGCCCTCGAGGCCAATCCAAACATCCGGCCGGAAACCGTGACGCGCCTCCGCGAACAGTACGGGCTGGGCGATCCCGTACATTTGCAGTACGTCCATTGGGTCCAGCGATCGCTCCATCTGGATTTCGGGTACTCGCTGTTCTATGGCAGTGCCGTGTCGTCCGTCGTGGCCAACGCGCTCTCCAACACCTTGTGGATGGGGGTCCCTGCCCTGCTGCTCGGATGCTTTGCGGGGGCCATATTGGGCACGTTTCACGCCGTGCACCAGCAACGTCCAGCGGGATATCTTCTGGATTTTCTTTCGGCCGTCACACTCTCTCTTCCACCACTGATCCTAGGGCTTGCGGCCCTTATGTTCGCCTCCGGCACGCAATGGTTTCCGGTCGGGGGCATGAGCGCGGTGAGCCTGGAGAGCCCCCATCCTCTTGCCTGGATTCTGGACCGGCTGCATCACCTTGCCCTGCCGGTTGCGTGCATTGGCTTGCCCGTCACTGCCATCGTAGAGAAAATCCAATACGCTGCCGCCAAAAACACTCTGGTGCAGCTCCACGTCCGCTCTGCGCGAGCACGCGGCCTTTCGCGAAGACGCATTTTACTCATGCACGTGCTTCTCCCCTCGCTCAATCCGGTCCTCTCGGTCTTCGGTCCCCTGCTTGGAGCCGTCCTGAGCGGCAGCCTCGTGCTGGAGACGATCTTTTCGTGGCCGGGTCTGGGGAAGGCAACCTACGACGCTCTGTTCAATACCGACATATACCTCCTGCTGGGATGTGTGGCTTGCGGTGGCGTCCTGCTGGCGCTGGGAAACCTTGTGGCAGACTTGCTGCTCTTCCTTTTGGATCCGAGGACACGCCACTTCTCAAATGAGGCTTTCTGACATGGCGGAGAAGCTCCTTTCCAAACGGGGTTTTGCGAGGCTTCAGACGGCCGTTCGATGGATGGTCCGAGCGATGGCAGCCCTCCTTTCGATCGGGGCCGCATGCTCCGATTTCTTTTCCGCGAATCCCCCCGACGAGCAGAATCTCTTCTACTTCTTTGGGCCGCCGACAAGCATCCACTTCATTGATGCCAGAGGGGCATTCCACCTGACCCCATTCGTCTATCGCTATGAATTGGAAGATCCCCTCAACGTGATCTACCAAGAGCAAACGGACGCGCGGTATCCGCTGCGGTTCTTCGCGCAGGGTTACAGCTACCGCCTCTTCGGTTTCATACCCGCGTCCCGGCACTTGACACGCGGCAGCGACGGTAGTTTCTTCTACCTGTTGGGCGCCGACAAGCTTGGCAGGGACGTGTTCGCGCGCGTGGCGGCCGGCGCGCGAATTTCGCTCCTGGTCGTCGCCACGGGTATCGCCATCTACGGTCTTTTAGGACTTTGCATCGGCGGTCTGGCGGGAATGCAGGGTGGATGGCCGGACCGGGCATTGATGCGCTTTTCCGAGTTTGTCCTGGCAATTCCGGCTCTTTACTTGCTGCTGGCCTTGCGCGCCCTGCTTCCTCAAAAGCTGCCGGCGTGGGAGGCGACGTTGCTCGGGGTGGGTACCATCGCTCTGGTAAGCTGGCCGCCCATGGCCAGGGGCGTCCGCGGCCTCATAATTCAGCTGCGCCAGGCGCCGTTCGTCGAAGCGGCACGTTCTCTCGGCGGCACACCGGGGCAGATCTTCTTCCGCCACATGCTCCCGGCTCTGGCGCCGTTCGTGCTCGCTCAAAGCACCTTGGCCGCTCCCTTATTTCTCCTTGGGGAGGTGCTTCTTTCTTTTCTTGGGGTCGGATTCGGGTCGGCAGACCAGAGCTGGGGCTCGCAGTTGCGCGACGCGCAAGACCTCAGAATATTGACGGATTTCAGATGGAATCTTGCCCCGCTGTTTTCTGTGTTTGCTACGCTGCTCTGCCTGAACCTGCTGACGAGCCGCCCGGACGAGCGGGAGTTCCGGAGAACTACCTTGTAGGGAAACTACAGATGGTTTCATTTTGCGCAGTATATTTGACTCTCTCAGAAACTGTGGAGAATTTAATTCGTGTTAATTCGTGGAATTCGTGGCCAGCAAAAAACGCCACGAATTCCACGAAAACGATCACTGCGATTTGGATGCCATCGGTTCGAAATACAAATTTCAAGAGTCTCACAGCCGGGCTATTGACACAAACCTGAACGGTGACGCCTAAAAATTTGACTCGCACTTCTGATTGCACCCGGAGAAATTGCGATTTCGGATTTCGGATTGTGGATTGTGAATTACGGATTTAGGGTGGCAGGTTTCTGCTCTGCTTTTCCAATCCGCAATCCGCAATCGACAATCCGCAATAAATTTGGGGGTTGCAACGGTTCGCGACCGTGTCCTAACCTACAAGCGGTTCGAAACTTTTATCGCGGGAGAGATCGACATTTTCGAGCCTATTCAAGACACACGGTCTCCCAAGGTCCGATTCTGGGGCCTGGCAGCGAGTCTTGCGTTCAATTTCCTGCTTCTAGGTACAGCTCACGTCGCCTACGAGATTTCAGCGGTGCAGAATGCTGCGGACCGCATGACGGCTGTCCTGCGGAAAGATCTGGAAAACTACAGAATCGTTCTCCTCGCTCCAAAGGTTCAGTCACCCGAGGCACAACGAGCAAGACCAAGGAAAACCGCTTCGGAAGTTGAGCCAAAGCCCCTGGCGC
>QHZE01000508.1 GCA_003225335.1 Acidobacteriota bacterium | reverse complement strand
ATTCCGGACCAATCACCTCGAAGCGCTAAGGTGGATTCTGCCTCGGTGAGAGCCCATCCTGATAGATCGTTCGGACGGTCTCGATCGTGTCGGCCTGCGCGGGGGGCTTGTCTGTCCGGTAGCTCCGGACGCGCGCAAAACGCAGGGCGAGACCTGCGGGATAGTGAGGGCTGGTCTGGATATCGTTGAAGGCCACCTCCACCACCAGCTCCGGCTGCACGTAGACCGTCCACGCGTCCCGGGACGTCTCGAGCGCGAGCAATCGCTGCGTCTGCCACGCGAGCATTTCGTCCGTCAGACCCTTGAACGTCTTTCCCAGCATGACAAACTGCCCGCTCGCGGGGTCTCGCGCGCCGAGGTGGAGGTTGCTGAGCCGGCCGCGCCGGCGTCCGTGCCCCCACTCCGCCGCCAGCACGACCAGATCCAACGTATGACTAGGTTTGATCTTGAGCCAGCTCTTTCCGCGGCCCCCCGCCTCGTAAGGGGCGTTGGGCGCTTTCGCCATGATGCCTTCGTGCCCCGCACCCAGCGCGCTGCGGGAGAATGCCAGGGCTTCTTCGCGCGCGTCGGTGATCATCCGGGGGACCAGGAGCCTCTCCGGTAAGGAATCCCGGAGAAGCGAGAACCGTTCCTCCTCCGCGCTATCGATGAAACTCCGCCCATCCCGGAAAAGGCAGTCGAAGAAAAACGAGGTCAGCGGAAGTTCCTCCCGCATGCGCTCCACGTCGAGCTTGCGCCCGAAGCGCCGCATCGTGATCTGGAAAGGGTGAGGCCTGCCGTCGGCGCGCAGCGCGAGCGCTTCGCCGTCGAGGATCAACTCCCTCTGAGGCAGTGCCTCCAAGACCTCGACGATTTCCGGCACGGATTCCGTAACGTCGTTCAGCTGGCGTGTGAATATTCGAACGTCGCTGCCTGATTTGTGCGCCTGCATTCGCGCTCCGTCGAGCTTGTATTCGAGCGCCGCCCGGCCGAGGGTCGCCAGGGCGTCTTCCACGTCCTCGGCGGTCGAGGCGAGCATGGGCTGGACCGGATGAAAGAGGCGTATGTCGAACCGCGACAGACCCGCGTGCCCTTCTTGCAACGCCACTCGAGCCGTGACTTCCAGATTTCCTGTCAGCATCAAAGCACGCCGCACCGGTTCCGCCGGGATTCCAGCCGCTCGCGCGACAGCTTCAACCATGATTCCCTCCAGCGACCCCTGGCGCAACTCGCCCGTGACGAGGCGCGCCAGGAAGTCCCGTTCCGCAGAGGTCGCTCGAGTCAGCAACCCCCGGAGCAGAGCGGCTCTCGCGCTGGCCGAACCCGGGCCGGATGTCGCCGCTATGCGTGCGAACGCGGCGTCCACATCCATCAGCAAGAGCGAAGGCTCCGGAGCGGGGTCTCCCGACAAGGTGTCGCGAAGGCTGGCGTAGCCGACGCCTATTTTCCCTTGCCGCAAGTTTCCCGAGAGGTAGGAGACGCCGGCAGGGATTTCATCCGGGGAGAGCCGCCGAAGAAAGTCGGCCAGGAGGCCGATCTTTTCCAAGCGGCGGCTTGTGGCGGCAATCCGCTGCGAAACCTCCACGGTCTCCTGAAGCTTCATGGTCATGAGTTTACTCTGTTGAGGACCACGACTGCTACCAGGAGCCAGGGTCTCGGCAAAGTCGCCAATTCCCCGAAATGACAAATGACCAATGACCGATGATAAATGACAAATAGACCGGGCGCCGTAGTGCCCCGTGATTGGTCATTGGCGATTGGTCATTGGCGATTGGTCATTGGTCATTTGTCATTTTCGAGCCAAGTGCCTAGGATCCTCCTGCAACGACTTTGCCTTTGCCCTGACCAGGAGCCAGGCCGCATTTTCCGCGCGATTATCCTCGGGTGCAATTAGAGGTGGGAGTCACTTCACGCTGCCGTGAACTCCTCAGAGGCTGTGCAGAATTTAATTCGTGTTAATTCGCGGCCAATAAAAAGGATCCACGAATTCCACGAATTTCACGAAGAACGATCACTGCCATTTGGATGTCATTGGTTTGAAATACAGTTTTGCACGGTCGCTCCGGCCGCGCTGCTTCACTCCCACTTCTAATTTGCGCCCATTATCCGCAGATGCCGGCGGAGCGGATCACGAATTGTGATTACAAAGCCAATCTCTGAGCTTCAATCCGGAAAAGCAGTTGAGCCGAGGCGGAAGAGAGGATACAAGGAATCGCATGAGCGCGTCCGAACGGCCGCCCCCGCGTTGAGCGGAAACCCGGGGCCGCGGTCCGCTCGACCGATCTTGTTAGGGCGCTTCATCTGCTGACAATCCAGAAAATGACAGCAACGACAACTGCACAAACGACGACTCCCGAACATCCTTTGCCTGGTGCCGCCGTCGTGAACTTCTCGGGCGATGCGGCGCGCAACTCCGCCTCAAGCTTCTCAACCGCAGCTTTGGCGTCTGCCAATCCCGAGCCGGTGCCCTTGCGATAAAGCTTGATCGCCTGAATCTTCTGCCCTTGAAAGAGCGCCTCTCTGATGGCGGTCAATTCGTCTGCTGGAATTGGTCTGTCCATGATTGAGTACGATTACGAAAAGAATCCGCATCCATCTGCACGGATCCGCGGCTAAAGAGTTCTCTGCCCCGGTTCAACGTGGCGTTCTCGCTCGTGACGCGCGACGCCGCAGCGCGGGCAGCGGCGTCGTGAATTCCTGTCCGTTTTGACGCCGGTGGAGTCCAGGGGCGCCTACTGCTCGATCCTGTCTTTCTTCTTGGCGTCGGCCTTGGTCTGCCACTGCATGTTGCCGGTCTCGTCCTTGCCGCCCCGCTTCAGTGGAACGACATGGTCAACAACGTATCCGGGCCGCCCGTGCGGATATCCCGTCTGTCTCATGAACTCATTCTTGGCGGAGCTGCTTCGCTTGATCTTGCCGCGCTTGTCGCGAGGGCAGGTCGCACATCTCGTCGATCGGCGCGCGCGGTGACGGCTTGCCGTACGGCTTCGGTGTGCCACGGCCGAACGATGCGTTCGATGCCGGGATCCGCCACGTCGGCCGCCGCGTGCGGCGAAAAGAGCCGGGCTCGCCATAAAAATCCCGAGCAGTAATAGCACGATGTGCCTTTTCACTGTGTCCTCCTGCGCGCCGATCGGCGCTTCCGCCTCGTTCTTCTCTACTAGGTATCGTCCCCGGGACATGCTCTCTTGAACTCTTTTCTGTTAAGCTCTTCCGGCCACGCCCAAAATCGCCGCGCTTTCGAGGGGCTTCCAAGCCGTATACCCGTAGCCCCGCGCGGCGCTTCGCCGGCCCGGAGGCTGATCTCTGCGGCTCCTCTGCCTCTGGGGCGTCGCGTCCCGGTCCGGGATGTGATGAAGTGACCCTGTCTGGGTGAAAGAAGCGGCGCATCTTTTGAAGCGCCGGACTTTCGTTAAAAATCCGGCAGACGCGACGAGACAGATCAACGATTCGCTGGAAGACCAGACGCGGCCGCGTATTCGCAATCTGATTCCTGATGTCGCGTTGGACGGATTGACGAAGCTGGTTGGTTGCGAACGCGATTTATTTCACCAGGGCTAACCCCACCTCGGCGTTGCGCTCGTCCGTTATGATCGGAGGAAGACCAAGTGTAAGTGTCGCGCCGCTGCGAGGTTACACCCCCGGCAACGAGCGCGCGGGACCGCTCTCTACAGTAGAATCTATTTGGCGCGGAAATCAGGCCCGGTGAAAATC
>QHZE01000507.1 GCA_003225335.1 Acidobacteriota bacterium | reverse complement strand
CAGCGAAGCCTGAGGATTGCGCCGCCGTCTCCAACACCGGCGCAAAAGCCGCAGGCCGTCCTTGCAGTCTCAACTCTAAAACCCGATGCTCCGGGAGAAAAACCCATCGAGCTCACAATGGTGCAGAAAGGCTTGACGATTTCTTCTCCGCCCGCAGTCGTAGCACCACGCCCGAAAGTCGTCCTGCCCTTGGCCACGTCGGCGCCGGTCGTTGCGGCGCCGGAAAAACCGATCGAACTCACCGCCCTGCACAAAGACCTGACCGTTCCTCCTCCATCACAGGTTGCGGTACCAAATCCGAGGATCGCGTTGACGGCCCCCACTGCACCGTCTTTGCCGGCGCCTGCTCTGCCAGCGCCGGAAAGGCCGCCGGAGCCTGCTCCCGCGGCGAAGGAACCCGCGGTTCCTCCTCCGGCGGCGGCGCCGGAACAGCCGAAGCCTCAGGTTGCGACCGTTCCAACCCAGGGACCCGATCCGCAAAACCTGCTGTCGGTTACACCATTGCCGGCCCCGCCTCAACCATCGGTGCGAGTTCCAACGGCGGTGGCGCGAGGACGTGTTGCTATTTCTCCGGAATCGAATTTAAACTCATCGGCGGCGCAGCCCGGCGTCAAAGCCGACAACCTCCCGACGACGGCTGCCGCAGCGGACAGGAAGGCGGATGACGCTCAAGCTAAGCCTCCAGGCCCCGATAAAAACGGCGGCAAGAGCGAGGCTGGTGTGAACACGGGCCGCGGAAATGGGGCAAGTGGGGCAAGTGGGGCAGGCGACACCCCGGCGAAAACCCCGTTTGCCGGCATTACGATTCAAGGCGGGCGATTGGAAAGCGGAACCGGTGTCATCAGCGGCTCTGCGCCTCCGCGAACGGGAACGGCCACGCCGCCGCCATCGGCTGCGCCGAAGATACCCTACAGCATCACCATTGTCTCCACGACAACCAGCGGCGGCGGCTTGCCTGATCTTGGAGTCTTCTCCCGCGAGCACGTCTACACGGTATATATCGACATGAAAGACAAGACAGGCGCGGCCGCTCCATCGTGGACGATGCAATATGCCCTAGCCCAGGCAACGCCGAATCCAGCTGGATGGGTTCCTCCCTTTCCTCTGGTGAAGGAGACGCCGGATTTCCCCGTCGAACTGCTCCGGAAATATACGCGCCGGCTCGTCATCGTCTACGGAATCATTGATGCCGCCGGACAGTTGCAACAGATGGACGTGAAGCAGAGTCCCGATCGCCTATTGAACCCGGCCGCTCTGGCGGCATTGTCGAAGTGGCTGTTCCGCCCCGCTGAAATCAACGGCAGCCCGGCCCCGGTGAAAATCCTGATGGGCATTCCTCTGGCGCTGCCGCAGGCTTCCAATTCGAATCCGCCGATAAGCCGTTGATCGGTCAGGGCTGCTCGCGCGCGACGCGAATTCAGCTGCGCTTTGAGCGAATACGGCATCGATATTTCTGTACTAAAACCCCAGCATGTGGTTACGTGGCAAACAGTCGGTGATGGAGCACCGCTGGCAATTGACATGGAGGATGTTGTCGGGGAGTTGGTTCGCGATCGCAAACGGGGAAGCCTTACGGGGCACCGGCACAAAGCTGAGCGACTGAATGCGCTCAGTGACCGGATGGTTGCCGGCTTTCGTCTTCTGCTCGCAGGGTCCGCCCTGCTGGCCGTGTGTATCGACCCATCCGAACCAGCCTATTTAGTCCCGCTCACCTGCAGTGCCCTCACCTTCTACACGCTCTATTGCGCGACCATTTACGCGATTACGTGGCCGGCGGAAGCGTTTTCCAAAACCTGGTTAATCGTGCTGATGGCGAATGACATCCTTATCGAATCGCTCAGAATCCATGACCGCCTGGCTGCCGAAATTTTTCAGATGGCGGCCGAAGCGCTCAGCAATGTCCAGCGGCACACCAGCGCTACCTCTGTGACTGTCAATCTCGAAGAAGAGGAGAATGGCTGCGTCGTCGTTAAGGTTGAAAACGAAGTGATGGAGCCTGCGATCAACTCGGAGTTCGTGCCGCGGTCCATTTCCGCGCGCGCCGAGGCCCTCGGAGGCTACACGAAAGTGTCGGTCTCCGATTGCCGCACCGTGGTTCAAGTCGGAATTCCGATATGAGCTCGAGGAACAACGGACGCATTCGAGTGTGCTTGCTGGAGAACCACCTGATGGTTCGGGCAGGGCTGAAAATGCTTCTTGGCGTCGAGCCCACTATCGAAGTGATTGGTGAAACAAGCCATCGCCGCGAAGCGTTGGAGATTGCGAGCCGCGGACGTCCCGACATTTTTCTGGTCGATATCATACTCGGCCTCGAGCTAGCGATCGATTTTCTTCCGGAATTGTTGGCTCGCTCGAAGAATACCCGCGCCATCGTGCTCACCGGCATCACCGACCGCGACCAGCTTTGCCGCGCTGTTAAAGCTGGCGCTCGCGGCCTGGTCTACAAAGATGAAGCGCCCGAAGTGCTGATTCGAGCGATTCAGAATGTTCACTCCGGCGACATTTGGCTGCCTCGCGCGTTGATGGCGTTGGCATTGTCGGAGGCGTTGGCCGGCGAAGATAGTCCTGAAGCCGGCAAAATCGCGTCGCTCACCCCCCGGGAACGCGAAATTGTCGCGCTCATCGCCGGCGGCGTTAATCGGCAGAGGGTCGCCGAGCAGCTATTCATTTCCGAAGCCACAGTTCGCAATCATCTGACTTCCATCCTGAGCAAGCTTGATCTTGCGAACCAGTTCGAACTGGTTTTCTACGCTCAACGCAACGGCCTGGGCTCAAAGGGGAGTTTGAGTTCTAGCGACCCACTGTAGGGGCGGTCCGCGAAGCGCAAGCGCGATAGCGCGCAGCCTAAAGACAATAACCGCCCGCGATCTCGCAATACAAGGATGTGAGCGGTCATAGGCCAGACCGGCCTCTACAGCGTTACGTCAGACACCACACTACTTCGCGTTAGGATTTTTGTCCTAGTCAAAAATGTGATTTCCATCCTATTTACAGATTGACTGGCCTTGTCTAACCTCGGCAAACGCAAAAGCCAGCTTTTACAGGCGCTTTCCAGGGAGGGATCTTTGAAGCGTTCGAGCGTGTTGTCGTGTCTTGCCTGTCTTCCTGTTCTGATTCTTCTTAACAGTCTTTGGATTCCGTGGGGTTCGGCCGCCCCCGTCCAGGGTCCGCCAGCCTCGGCAGGCTCGAAACCAACGACGACGACCGTCATCGTCAAGGCGGCGAAAGGATTGCAGCTCGCGCAGCAGTTGGCCGCAATTAATGGTCATGGCGGAGTGGTGAAGCGATCCATCCCGAAATTGAACCTGCACGTTGTGGAAGTGCCTGCCGGCGCCGCTACCGCGATCACAAAGGAACTCTCGTCGGATCCGGCGATTGCCCGGGTTGAGGCGAACCACCAGCGAAGCATCAAAGGGTTTCCGGCATTAGCGCCTCCTCTGGCGCCTCAAACGTCGGCCACCGGTCTTCCCTGGCAACTGCTGCAGATCAGCTGGGACCAGGTTTATGGATCGGTTAGTCCAACATCATTGGCAACTGTCGCGGTTCTGGATACAGGTGCTGATGCGACACATCCGGACCTGACTGGAATTGTCGTGCCGGGCACCTCAATCCTCGACGGTTCGGATGGAACCACG
>QHZE01000080.1 GCA_003225335.1 Acidobacteriota bacterium | reverse complement strand
TCATGGTGCGTGAAACGCGGCTCGCCGTCCAAACCCTTACCGAGGAGGCAGATCTCGCCCGCACCCGCTACCGATCGGTGAAGCCGATTGACGAGTGACGAGTCACGAATGAAGACGCATTCCTTCGTTTCATTCGTCAATCGTCAATTTTTTTCTTGACGGCCGGGGAACATTTTTGGATAGTGTGAACACCGTTCACCGTCTAAACGGTGTGAGAAAGCATATGGGAGTGACAGAACGTAAGGCGCGGGAAAAGGAAGAGCTGAAGCGGCAGATCCTCGACGCCGCCCGGGAGCTCTTCGTGCGGGACGGGTACGAGAGCGTTTCGATGCGCAAGATCGCTGATAAGATTGAGTACTCGCCGGCAACGATCTACACCTACTTCAAAGACAAGGACGAGATCCTCGACTGCCTTTGCGAAGAGACCTTTCTCAAGCTGCACGTGGACAAGCTGGCAGCGGCCCACCAGATGAAGGGCGACGCGCTCCAGGCCCTCAAGAAGGGGATGGAAACATACATCCGTTTCGGACTGGAGCACCCGGAGCACTACATCGTCACTTTCATGTTGAGGGCCGCCCCTTACCACGGGCCGCGCGCGCGCGAGACCCGGAAAGCGAAAACCGGCCAGCAGTGCTTCGACGACATGCGAAACCTGGTTCGCCGATGCATGGAAGAAGGAAAGATCATGAAGGCCGATGTGGAGGAAACAAGCCAGGCGCTCTGGGCAGGTATTCACGGCGTCACCGCCCTCCTCATCACCCTCCCGGGATTCCCTTTCGTGGAACGGGAGAGGCTCATCAGGCGGACGCTTGAGATTCTTGTGCGAGGTATCAGCCCGCACGGCAAATGAAGTGAAATTTTTTTGGCCTTTTGTTGAACGATGTTCAATGGATGATCGTTGTTTGGAAAGCGGAGGTTCTATGAATTTCGTGGCTCTGAAGATGCTCACGGGAGATCGGGCCAAGTATCTCGGCCTGATCTTCGCCATCGCGTTCTCCTCGTTTCTGATTGCGCACCAGTCCTCGATATTCGCCGGGATCATGGATCGCACGCGCAGCCAGATCAAGGACATCACCGACGCAGACATCTGGGTGATGGACCGCAACACGCAATATTTCGACGAGGTCAACGCGCTCACAGAAAACGACCTCTACCGGGTCCGCGGAGTCAGCGGAGTGAAGTGGGCGGTCCCTCTGTTCAAGGGACAGCCGAGGGCCAAGGCGCCTGACGGCAAGTTCCGCGTCGTGATCCTGCTCGGACTCGACGATGCCACGCTCGTGGGGGCGCCGCGCAAGATGATCCTGGGTTCGGCCGAGGACTTGCGCCGGCCCGATGCCGCGATCATCGACGAAGCGGGGTATCGGTTCTTCTTTCCAAATGAAGCGCTCGAGCTCGGCAAGACGCTCGAGCTGAACGATCACCGCGTGCGCATCGTGGGAATCAGCAACGCGTCCGCTCCGTTCACGACGTTCCCCGTCCTCTTCACCCGCTACAGCCAGGCCCTCGGCTATGTGGGCCGCGAGCGCAATCTCCTGTCGTTCGTGCTGGCCAGGCCCGAAGCGAACGTGCCCGTCGCGGATCTGACAACACGTATCACCGATGCGACGGGTTTGAAGGCGATGAGCGGCGAGCAGTTTGGTTGGGCGACGATCATGTACTACATCCGGAACACCGGTATTCCCGTAAATTTCGGGATGACGGTGATGATCGCGCTTATTGTTGGCACGGTCGTTGCGGGACAGACCTTCTACATTTTTACCATCGAAAACCTGAAACAGTTCGGAGCGCTCAAGGCCATCGGCATTACGGATCTCCGTATCGTAGGGATGATTTTGCTGCAGGCCCTGGTGGTAGGCGGCATTGGATACGCGCTTGGGATGGGCATGGCGGCGACATTCTTCGCTGTCTTCGTCCATCAGATTCAGACCCGCGGAATCGTCCTGCTTCCGGAAGTGATGGCCGGGACCGCGGTCATCGTCATGTTTATCGTAATCGTCGCCAGTCTGATGAGCATCCGTAAGGTGCTGGTGCTTGAACCGGCCGTCGTCTTCCGAGGTTAATCATGAAAAATCGAGATGAACACGCGGTTGTTTGCCGCCGGATAGAAAAGTGGTTTGGCGCAGGGGAAGCTCGTGTCCACGCCCTCCGCGGCGTGGATCTGGAAATCCGCATGGGTGAGCTGGCGATGCTGGTAGGTCCCAGCGGGTGCGGGAAGACCACCCTGCTCTCCGTCATTGCGGGACTGCTGGACAGCAATGGCGGCGACCTCGACGTCCTGGGCGAGACCCCTGCCCGGATGGGCAAGCAGGAGCGGATCCTGTTTCGCCGCCGCAATCTTGGCTTTGTTTTCCAGCAATACAACCTGCTCCCGTCGCTCACCGCGGCCGAGAACGTCGCGGTCCCATTGCTGGCCGCAGGCATGAATCGCAATGAGGCCGCCGGCGAGGCCACACGCCTCCTGGCGCAGTTGGGGATGGAAGAACGCGCGTCGTCTCTGCCCGCCCAGCTTTCGGGCGGCCAGCAGCAGAGAGTGGCGCTGGCCCGGGCCTTGGTTCACAAGCCGCGGCTTATCGTGTGCGATGAGCCCACCGCGGCACTGGACGCCAAGACCGGACATACCGTGATGGAGTTGCTTGCCAAAGTCGCCGTGAGCCCTGATCGAGCGGTCATTGTCGTGACGCACGACAGTCGCGTCTTCGAGTTCGCCGACACGATCGCGCACATGGACGACGGCAGAATCGAAACCGTCGAACCCGGGGCCGGCCACGCCAGGCAATTCGCTGCGCAAGTGGCGCAGGCCGCCGAGGCATACGCGTGAGAGGAGACAAGTGAGGGAACATTTGAAATTTCAAATTTGAAATTTGAGATTTCAGAACAAAAACTTTCGAAAAGACAACCCTACCGTCTGAATCGCAGGAGGTCCTTATGAAGAGGTTCGCTATTCCGTTCGTTGCCGCCGTGAGTTTGACGTTCGCCGTGGCCTGGACGATGGCCTTCCGGCAAGTGCGGCGGCCCACCCTGCCGCCTTCGCCACCGCCGAGCGCCGTGGCCCCGCAAACCGTCGCCGGGATCGGGCTCGTGGAACCCGAAAGCGAGAACATCGCCCTCAGTTGTTCGGTGTCCGGCATGGTCACAGGGGTGTATGTAAAGGCGGGCGATCGTGTCCAGGCGGGACAGAGGCTCTTTTCGCTCGACGACCGCGACCTGCAGGCGGACCTGCGCGTAAAGCGCGCGGCGCTCGATGCGGCGCGGGCGCGCCTGGCGAAACTCGAAGAGCAGCCTCGCGCGGAGGACATCCCGCCCGCGGAGGCGCGCGTGCGCGAGGCGCAGGCGAACCTGGCGGACGCGGAGGTGCAGATGAGATTGATCGAAAGCGTCAAGGACAGGCGGGCGGTGCGTGAGGAGGATGTTCAGCGCCGAAGGCTCGCCTACAAAGCGTCGCAGGCTCGTCTGGCCGAGACAGAGGCGCAACTGGCTTTGTTGAAGGCAGGCGCCTGGGCGCCCGATATCGCCGCGGCCAAATCCGAGGTCGCCCGCGCGGAGGCCGAGCTCAAGCTGGTTGAGACGAATATCGATCGTCTGACCACACGCGCGCCGATCGATGCGGTCATCCTGCAGAACAGAGTACGGCTCGGTCAGTACGCGCAGTGCGGCCCGCTCAGCGAGCCTCTCATGATCCTCGGCGGCGGCAAGCATATCCACATCCGGGCCGACGTCGATGAAAACGAGGCCTGGCGCGTGCGGCCAAATACTCCGGCCGTCGCCTACGTCCGCGGCGACGCGGCGCAGAAGTATCCGCTCGAATTCGTCCGCTTCGAGCCCTATGTCATTCCGAAGAAGTCGCTGACCGGCGACACGACAGAGCGGGTTGACACACGTGTTCTGCAAGTCGTCTACCGCGTGAAAGACCCGAACGCGCCTCTGTACGTGGGGCAGCAAATGGACGTGTACATCGAAACGCCGGTCCCATCGACCGCATTCCGCCGGCATTCCGGTTCGGCGGCAGGAGGTGCACAGTGAAACGGATGCTTTCCATCGTATTCCCTTCTCTTCTGCTGGCGGGCTGTGCTGTCGGGCCGAACTACAAGCGGCCGCTGGTCCCGGTACCCGAACAGTGGACGGTTGCGCCGGCCCGGGGAACGTCTACGCAAGCGCTGGAAACAGATGAGTGGTGGTCCTCGTTTCGAGACCCGGAGCTCAACTCACTGGTTGAGCGGGCCGCGGACCGAAACCTTGATCTCAAGCTGGCTCTGGAACGAGTTCAGGAAGCCCGCGCTGCCAGGGGCATCGCACGATCCGGTTATTTCCCTTCCGTCGATGCCGGCGTTTCGGCGACCCGGCTGCGGGGAGGCATCAGTCAAGGGGTGATCCGGGCGGTGCCGTCCTCCGCCGATCCCGATGCGCGCCCTAGCTTGATCTCCCCGTTTGAGACGAATTCGTTCCAGGGAAATCTGAGCGCCTCTTGGGAGATCGATGTTTTCGGGGGGATCCGCCGTGGTGTCGAGGCCGCCGCCGCCGATGCAGCCGCCGCTGAAGAGAATCGCCGCGACGTGCTGGTGATTCTCCTGGGGGATGTGGGCCGCGTCTACGCGCAATTGCGCGGCTTCCAACGCCGGCTGGAGATCGCAAACAAGAACATCAAAACGCAGCAAGACACCCTGGATCTCACTGTAGCCAAGGCGCAGGCAGGGCTGGCCAGTGAGCTCGACGTGTCACGCGCCGCAGCGCAGCTCGAATCCACAAAGGCTGTGGTTCCAAACCTGCTCAGCGGAATCGATGTTTCCGTCCATCGTCTGAGCGTTCTCCTGGCCGAAGAACCCGGCGCGCTGCGTAGTGAGCTCGAGAAAACGAGCCCGATCCCCTCTGTCGGACCGGATGTTGAGGTCGGCCTGCCATCCGGCCTTTTGCAGCGGCGGCCGGACATCCGCCGTGCCGAAGCTCAGCTGGCGGCGGCGACGGCTCGTGTCGGAGAGGCGAAAGCGGACCTGTTTCCTCGCTTTCTCTTGACCGGCACGGCCGGGCGTCAGGCCACTCAACTTAGCGATCTCACGCTGGGATTGGGCAACTTCTTTTCGTTTGGTCCGGGGATAAGCGTGCCTCTGTTCAACGGGGGACGCATTCGGTCCAACATCGCCGTGCAGGCCTCGCGCCAGCGTGCGGCCTTGATCGGCTACCGATCGGCCATCCTCAACGCTCTCGAAGAAGTCCAGAACGCGCTGGTTAACTATTCGGACGAGCAGGAGCGTCGCGATCGGCTGGACCAGGCAGTGCGGCAAAGCCAGCTGGCAGTCGATCTGGCCGCAGAGCAATACCAGGCGGGTCTGGTCGATTTCCTGTCGGTTCTGGAGGCGCAACGCGCTCTCTACGCCAACGAAGATCAGCTCGTGCAAAGTCAAACCAGCGTCACCACAAATCTCGTGACGCTTTATCGCGCCTTGGGCGGCGGTTGGAGTGCAGGCAGCGTTGTGTCCCCTAACGTTCGGAGTTCAGGCTTTAGCCTGCACTGAATCCGTGCAGTCTGAAGACTGAACTCCAAACCTCGCTTCCCGGTCTTTCGGTTCGGAGTTCAGGCTTTAGCCTGTTCTGGGCCGGGGCAGCCTGAAGGCTGAACTCCAAACCTCGCTCGTTGCTTACGCCGGCGAGCGGAATCGTGTTCTTGATGCCATCCTCGAAAGCATCGCAAATGGCGAGAACCCTGCCACCGTGGCTTCGGTTGACTTGGAGGCGCTCACAAGCTTGGGAGTCAGGCGCCAGTCGTCCTGGACGCGTGGCATGGCGTCTGAATCGCAGTTTCCCATTGACATTCTATACGAGTGGGGCATACGCTCCTGCAGAATTTCTATAGGAGGTCCCGATGGCCGCCAAGACCGGCCTGCTGCAGGGCACGCTCGACCTGCTCATCCTGAAAACGCTCGCGTTAGGCCCCAAGCACGGATTGGGCATCGCGCGCCGCATCAAGCAGGTCACGCGCGGTACCTTTGATGTGAAGCCCGGATCGCTGTTTCCCGCCTTGCACCGCCTCGAGGAGAACGGCTGGCTCGAATCCGAGTGGGGCGAATCGGAAAACAACCGCCGCGCCAAGTATTACAAACTCACCAAGGCGGGCCAGCGTCAGCTTCAGGCCGAGGAACGCAACTGGGAGCGCGTCTCGCAGGCCATCGCCCGCGCGCTGCAGGCCGCCACGTAAAGGAGACACAGGATGAGCCCCCTGCCCCGTCTCTCCAGCCTGTTGCGCAACCTCTTTCGCAAGGACCGGGTCGAGCGGGATCTCGACTCAGAAGTCAGCGCCTACCTCGACCAACTCGTCGAAGAAAAAATCTCCGCGGGAATGGCTCCGGAGCAAGCGCGCCGCGCAGCAGCGTATAGAGGTCGGCGGCCCCGAGCAGGTGAAAGAGCAGGTGCGCGCCGTCCGCGCCGGCGCGCTGCTCGAACAGCTCGTGCAGGACATCCGGTACGGCGCGCGGCAGCTCCTGCGATCGCCGGGCTTCATGCTGGTTGCGGTTGTCACCCTGGCGCTCGGCATCGGAGCCAACACCGTCGTTTTCAGCGTGGTGAATGCGGTCTTGCTGCAGCCCCTTCCGTTCCCCCGCTCGGAGCGCCTCGTCCTGGTGTGGGAGACCGATGTCCGCCGGCCGGGCGAGCCGAACATTGTTTCCTGGCCCAACTACGAGGATTGGAAGGGCCAGAATCGCGTCTTCCAAAGCATCGGAGTTTTTGATTCCGCCGGACGCGGCTACAACCTCTCGGGTACGGACGAGCCCGAACAGGTTTCCGGCGTTCGCGTGTCCGGCAGCTTCTTCGACGTTTTGGGTGTCAAGCCGCTGTACGGGCGCACGTTTTTGCCCGAAGAGGAAACGCCCGGGAAAGATCGCGTCGTCATCCTCAGCCACGGTTTGTGGCAGCGGCGCTACGGCGGCGATGCGACCCTCGTCGGCCGTGCGGTCGAAATGGACGGCGAGCGCTTCACTGTCGTGGGCATCATGCCGCCGGAATTCCGTTTCCAATTCTGGAGTGGCGAACGCCGCCTGTGGGTGCCCATCGCGCTGACCGAAGGCGACCGGGAACGCGGCTCGGCAAGGTTTTGTGTCTTGGTTCAGTACCAGAGGTGGCGAGCGGGCTAAGTCTTGGCACTGACCCGGTTGCTGCCGCTTCCGGTGCTGAACCTCCGGCAGGAACCGAACGTGACTCGCACTTCATAATCGCACACGCTTTCGAGAAATGGTTTTAAGGCCGGATGATACTCTGCTATACTGCTGCCCAAGCTAAACCAGCTAAACAATTTTGCACATCAGGAGGGTTTATGCTGAAGATTCTTCTCGGGGCCTTTCTGTGTGCCTACGTGTCCGGCGACCCGTCAGCCGCCCAGGATACCGGCAAGATCGATTTCCGTCGTGACGTTCAACCGCTGTTGAAGCAGCACTGCATCGACTGTCACGGACCGACACAACAAATGAACGGCTTCCGCCTCGACCGCCGCAGTTCCGCGCTGAGGGGGGGCACCTTTGTGATGATCGTGCCGGGGAACAGCGCGCTCAGCAGGCTCTATCTCAGGCTCACTGGAAATGAATTCGGACAGCAGATGCCGCCAACAGGACCCTTGAGCGCGGAACAAATCACCACCATCAAAACATGGATCGAGCAGGGTGCCGAATGGCCGGACGAGGTCTCGGGCGACGTCGCGCCCGCGCCTCCCGACCCGAAGGCCATCCGTCTCATGGAAGCGCTGCGCAACGGTGATAGTCAGACGCTCAAAAAAACTCTACGCGAAGATCCGAAGATTGTGCACCTCAAAACCTCCGGCGGCTCGACGCTGCTCATGTATGCCGCTTTGTACGGAGATCACGAGTCTGTGCGGCTGCTGCTGGAAAGCGGCGCCAACCCCGGCATCAAGAATGAGGCAGGCGCAACGCCTCTCATGTGGGCGACGGATGATGTCGAAAAGACCCGGCTGCTGGTGCGGCGAGGCGCCAATGTGAATGCGCGGTCGGAAAACGGCCGCACGCCCTTGCTCATTGCGTCGGGCCGGTTTGGTTCGAGCGCGGTTGTGAAGCTGCTGCTCGAACACGCCGCGGATCCCTCCGCAAAGGCCGTCGGCCTTTTCGGCGAGACGACTCCGCTAACGGAAGCAGCACGCACCGGAGACGCCGAGGTCATGCAACTGTTGATTGAGCGCGGCGCTAAACCGAAGTCCGCGGGGTCTCTGGCGCTGTACTTTGCGGTGCGAGCGAATTGTGCCAGATGCGTCGACATGCTGCTCCCATCTCTGGACAAGCGCGACCTCAGCATGGCGTCGCTCTTTCTCGCTCCGCCGTTTGGTGATGGTCTTGGAACGAAAGCGCTGCTCGATCGTGGAGCCGACGCGAATGCCAAGGATCCGGCGGGCCGCACCACCCTTATGCTTGCGGCAAGTTCCGACCTTCTACCGATGGAGACCATAGAGACGCTGATCAACAAGGGAGCGGACATCCATGCGAAGAGTGCCGCCGGTCAAACCGCGTTGGACCTGGCGAAACAAAGAGGAGACACGGCGGTCGTCGACCTGCTCGTCAAGGCCGGAGCGAAAACAGCCACGACGCCAAACGAATCCGCGCTGAAGCCCAAGCCGGCCGCTTCCGTTCGGGCGGCTATGGAAAGGATCATTCCGCTGCTGCAGAAAAGCGATGTGACTTTTTTCCGCAAGTCAGGGTGTGTTTCCTGCCACAACAACACCTTGACCGCAATGACAGTCGCGGCCGCGCGCAAAAACGGGTTGCCCGTCGATGACGAGATCGCGCGGAAACAGCTCAAGACCATCGCCTCGTACCTCGAGGGTTGGCGCGACCGCGTGCTGCAGGGCATCGGGATTCCCGGTGATGCCGACACGGTCAGCTACATTCTGATTGGGATGGCCGAGGAGAAATACGAGCCCGATGCGGCCACCGATGCCATGGCATACTTCCTGAAGCGCCAGCAAGCCTCGGATGGACGATGGCGAATTCTCGCGCATCGACCGCCGATTGAATCGAGCGACATTCAGGTTACCGCGGCTTCATTGAGGGCGCTTCAAGTCTACGCCCCCACGGCGCAGCGGTCCGAATACCAGAAGTCTAAGCAGCGGGCAGCAGATTGGCTGATGAGATCCCAGCCCAGAACGACGGAGGAACGAGCGTTCCGGCTGCTGGGCCTCGCGTGGGCCGGCGCGAGCAAGAAAGTCATTCAGAAGGCCGCGCGCGAGTTGCTCGCCGAGCAGCGTTCTGATGGCGGCTGGGCCCAGCTTCCTTCGCTTGCAAGCGACGCCTATGGCACAGGCCAGGCACTGGTGGCATTGCAGCAAGGCGGAGCTCTTTCGACGGCTGATCCGGCTCACAAGCGCGGAATCCAGTTTCTATTGAACACGCAACTCGAGGACGGTTCCTGGCACGTCAAATCGCGGGCTATTCCCTTCCAGCCCTACTTTGAGAGCGGTTTCCCTCACGGTAACGATCAGTGGATCTCCGTCGCTGCGAGCAATTGGGCCACGATGGCTCTTGCGCCTGCGGCACGGTGATCCCGAGTGACTGAATGGCGGAGGCCGCCATGTGATTGGATAATCGTCTCGGCGCAACAACCGCTTTCAGAATGTGTATTCACCAACACTCGAGGTGCGGAATCCTTAAAGTCATTTGTGTAACAGAGCCCCAAAGGAGGTAGTAATGACGTATCGGGCGATATTGCTTAATCCGGTACTGTCCTTTGCGCTGTTGGCCGCGGCCGGCCTGCCGCAAGACTCTACCGCCATTCTCGGTGTTTGGCAGGCCAAGATGGATGATCTTCCCTTTGTTACGCTGACCATCACGGACGAAGGCGGGAAGTTGGCCGGTGCTATTCTCTTCTTTCTCATCAGACGCGATGAGGGAAAACCGCCAAGCTCGTCGCCGGGAATACCTGAGCCGCTGCTCAACCCAAAATTGGACGGCAAGAATCTCACCTTCCAGGTGAGCCACCGCCGTGCGCATCCGGGGACGCAGTCCGATCCCCCGGTCAGTTTTCGCTTTGCGCTGACTGGCCCGGCTGAAGGCAACTTGATCCAAGAAGGCGGCGAGCCTGAATCCATAAAGATGACCAGAGAGAAATAGCCGCTGTGTGAAATTCCGCGTGCCCGCACTGCGGATAAAAACCTAATCGTCATTCAAGAAGTAACATTCGACTGTTGTGTTGTCGGCAAACAGGTTGGGTCGCGTTCTGGTCAATGGACCGGCACTGGTACCACAACTTCCTCAGGGCTGCAGGCATTCACGCGGGTCGCATCGAGGAGCTTGGCACAGAGAATTCCCAGAGCTGTTGCTGTCGCAAGGACACACTCAATCCCTAGTCCGCGCGCAAGACTTTCACCGGGTCGAGCCGTAAGGCACGGTACGCCGGCACTAGGCTTGACATCAATGCAACAAGGGCCAGCGTGGCCGCGACGGCAGCAAGCGTCAGCGGATCTGATGCGCTCACGCCAAAGACGAGCGTTTCCATGACCCTCGCCGACGCCAGCGCGGCGATCGTCCCGGCCGCGATGCCGACGAGCGTGGGTGACATGCCCTCGACGATCACCAGACGAAGGACGTCGGATGTCCGCGCGCCAAGCGCCGTTCTGATTCCGATCTCGCGGCTGCGTCCGCGCACGATGTAAGAGAGCACGCTGTAGATTCCGACCGCGGCGAGCAGCAGCGCGACTCCCGCAAAGACTCCAAGTAGCAGCGCACTGAAGCGCTGCGACGTCAGTTTCCCGTCGAGCACCTGCACCATTGTCCGGATGTCCTCGACCGGCTGCTCTGGATCGATCGCGCGGATTGCTGCGACGGCAGGGTGTGCGAGCGTGGCGGGCGGCACGGATGTCCGTATGGCGAACGTTGCCCTGCCATAAGGCTCGCGCGTGTAGAAGTACACCGTGGGCGTGGAGCCTTCAATGAGATTCCGCTGCTTGACGTCGCCCACGATTCCGACCACCTGCCGAAGGACCGTCCTCGAGAAGGGCAGGGTGGCGCGGCGTCCGACCGGATCGTCTGCTCCCCAATACAGCTTCGCGGCGTCCCGACTGACGAGCAGCACCTCCGCATCACTCTGGACGATGTCGCGTCCACGCAGCACCGGAATCCGCATGGCACGCAGGTAGCCGGGGTTGATCTGCCGAACTTGCACCGCCACCGGATCGCGCTGAGGCGGATATCCCTCAAGATCGAGAGTCTGTGAGGATCCGTCGACGAGGGGCAGGTCGTCGATCGTTCCCGCAGACTCGACGCCGGGAAGTGCCCGAATGCGTTGCAACGCCGCGTCGAAGAATGATGATCGCTGCGCCGGCGTCGGGTACCGCGTCTCCACCAGCGTCACATCCATCGTTAGGACGTTATTCGGATCGAAGCCGGTGTCGACGTGCCTGAGGGCCAGCAGGCTCTGGACCATCACGCCAGCGCCCATCAACAGCACCAGCGACAGCGCGACTTCGCACACGATCAGCAAGCGGCGCGTGCCGACGCCGATCGCACCGTCGCCGCGCCCGCCTTCTTTGAGCGCGTCGTTGAGGTCGGACCGGCCTGCGCGCACGGCCGGCAGCGTGCCGGCGAGCACGCCGGTGAGAATCGACACACCCACCGCGAACAGCAGCACTCGCGCATCGATCGAGATTTCCTCCGCCCTCGGCACCTGGCTGGCGAGCAGCGTCGAGGCTGAGGTGAGGGTCCCGTGCGCGAGCAGAAGTCCAAGCGCACCACCGGCGACCGCGAGCAGCAACGCTTCGACCAACAGTTGCTGAAACACGCGGCCGCGTCCCGCGCCAAGCGCCGATCGGATCGCGATTTCCTTGCGTCGGCTCAGGGCGCGGGTGAATAGCAGGTTAGCGACGTTGGCGCAGGCGATGAGCAGGACTAGGCCGACTGCGCCGAGCAGCATGACCAGCATCGTGCGGCTGTCGCCGACGATCTCATCCTGCATCGGGATGATCACCGCACCCCAGCCTTTGTCCGTTTTTGGGAATTCGCGCCCGAGCTGCGTCGAGATCGCATCCATTTCGGACCGCGCTTGAGCGAGCTCGACGCCGGCCTTCAGGCGGGCGACACCCTGCTGATTGTGATTCCCACGCGCGGCGCGCTGCTCGTCGGTGAGTGCCATCGGGACCCAGATGTCGCACGCCATCGCGGCCCATGACGCGACCGAGGCACTGGCCGGCATGACGCCGACGATGGTGTACGCTTCATCGTTGAGCTTCAACGTGCGGCCGATCACGTCAGGGGCACCGCCGAGCTCGGCCTTCCAGAACCGATCGCTCAGGATTGCGACGTACTTGCCGCCTGTCGAGTCCTCTTCCGGCCGAAAGACGCGTCCGAGCGCCGGCCGGACGCGGACGATCTCGAAGAAGCCCGCGCCGACGGCTCCCGCCTCGATCGCCCGTGCGCTGCCCGTGCCGCTGAGGGCAAACTGCCTGAAGCGATACATCGCCATGCCCTCGAACGATTGTGCCTCTCGCTGCCAGCCATAAAACTTGCCCGGCGATAGCTCAAAAGGGCGCCCCCCCGGCGTCCTGGTGAAGATCCGCACCAGCCGTTCCGGCTCCTCGAAAGGCAGGGGACGCAGCAAGACCGCGTTGACGAGGCTGAAGATCGCGGTGTTGGCGCCGATGCCAAGCGCCAGCACGCTGACGACCGCAACGGCGAACGATGGTGTCCGGGACATCACTCGCAAGGCATAGCGAACATCGGCAATCAACCTACGCATGGTGGAGTCTCCTTGTACGGGTTCGAACTGCCGTGTATGGGGCCGCACGGCGGGCGGCGCGACGAGGCAGCGCATCGTCTGCCACCAGAACCAGCCACGCGCCGCGAGTCGCGAATCGCACTTCTGGTTACACCCAGTTGGTACTAGTCAGCCGGCACCAAGCTGTGTAACATATTAGATCTGCGGGCAATCAAGCGTAACCACAAAGTAGCTGGCACAAGTGTAGCCGATGCTGGGCTCCGTAGAACGTGTAGACACCTCCGGCGGGCCGTCCCGCGAATTTCGATTTGGAGAGCTGTGAATTCTCGCGCATCGCCACCGGAGATGAAGTTACTCCATTTACAAAATTCCGTCCTGAAAGGGAAGGGAAATCCATGAATTTTCTAACGAAGCTCTTGAAATTGCATGCAACAGTCGCGTTGGGGCTCTTGCTTCTTCCGTCCGCATCATTCGCCCAGCACTACACTCAGACAAACCTGGTCTCAAGCATTCCTGGTGTGGGTACGAACCCCACGAATCCCCTCGATACGCAGCTCATCAACGCATGGGGCTTGACGCGCAGCGTTACCAGCCCCTGGTGGGTGTCCGACAACCACACCGGACTCTCCACTCTCTATAACGGCGCAGGCACCAAGCTGGGCCTTGTTGTGACCATCCCCGTTCCACCAGGCGGCAGCGCGCCTTCTGCCCCGACCGGAGTGGTCTTCAATGGCACTTCGGATTTTTCTTTGCCCGGCAGCACGCCGGCGCCGGCAAGGTTCATCTTTGTCACCGAAGACGGTACCATCGCGGGATGGAATGGCGGCACCACGGCATCGATCGTCGTTGACAACTCCTCGAAAGGCGCCATCTACAAGGGCTGCACGATTGCCGAATGGAACGGCAAACACTACCTCTATGTGGCAAACTTCCATAGCGGCGAAATTGAGGTCTATGACGCCGCTTTTCAGCGCGTGTGGCCGCGCAAGCGTGCCTTTGACGATGTCGACCATGAAGGCTTTTTAGATTCTGACCACGACCGTAAGGGCATCGAGCGCTTCAAAAAGCACCGTCACAATTTCGCCCCCTTCAACGTTCAGGCCATCGGCACGAATATCTTCGTCGCCTACGCCGAACAGGACGCCGACAAGGTGGACGACGTAGCCGGCCCGGGTCTGGGCTTTGTCAACGTCTTCGATCCCGCCGGACGGCGCCTGGCTCGACTGCAGGATGGCCCATGGTTCAACGCGCCTTGGGGAATCGCTCTGGCTTCCGGCGAGTTCGGTGAATTTAGCCACGCGCTGCTCGTCGGCATGTTCGGCAGTGGCCAGATTGCCGCATTCAATCCTGTCAGCCACCGCTTCATCGGACTGATGAGGAACCCTGACGACTCGGTCTTGAGCATTGAAGGCCTGTGGGCGATTGGATTCGGCGCCGGCAACGCTAATTCCGGCCCGCACAATACGCTCTTTTTCACGGCCGGACCTAATGGCGAGAACGACGGCTTGTTCGGCAATCTGGTTCCAATAGCCACCGAACTGTCCGAATTCGACGAACCGTAGAACAGTCTGCGTTGCGCTGGATTCTCGGTGCGACCCGTGTACCAGGCGACAGGCGGATCACCTCTCCGGCGACAATGACTTTTGGAATAAATAAAAGCAGTCAGGCCAAAGGCCGCGGCGCGCTGTCATCCAAGCCTCGTCCTAAATCATTTGAGTGCGCGCTCTCGCGCCAATTGCTCCAGGTACGTCTTCTCCAGCTGCTCGACCGACGCTTTGAAGCCCTGCGGATCGACGAAACGATCGGGATTGAAGACGTCGCCAGGCTTGTACTTCTCATGCAGCTTGAATTGCGACGCGTGTGAGGCGAGCCAGATGTCGATCTGCATGTCCTTCTGCGCCTTGAACGTTCGCGCGTAGTCCTCGGTGATACCGGGGTACTTCGCCATGCCGCTGACGGTCACGCCCGGATTGATGGACCCCATATTGGCAATCACCACGCGGTAGGTCTTCCCGCTTTCCCGCACATTGAGCGTGAAGCTCGTCGCGCCTTTGGTATGGCCGGGATGGTGGTGCGCGGTGAGGACGGTCCTCCCGAGCGAGATGGTGTCGCCGTCCTTGAACGTGCCATCGACTTTCACGGGCTCGAAGCGGGCCCCAGGCGTGTCGCCGAAGCGGAAGTCCAACCTGCCGCCGGACTCGAGCAGTTCCTTGTCCTGTTCCGAGACGATAAGCCTTGCGCCGGTCATGCGTTTCAACTCCGCCATGCCCGAGACGTGGTCGAAGTGGCCGTGCGTGGCGGTCAGGATCTTCGTGTCAGCAAGGTTGAACCCGAGTCGTTCCACACTTGCCTTGATCTGTTTCGCCGTGTCACCAACACCGGTGTTGATCAGGATGTGTCCTTGTGGCGTGGTGATCAGATACGTGGCCAAATCGTACGAACCTACCCAGTAGAGGTTCCCGACGATACGAAACGGCGGGAAGGGGCGGGTCCAATTCGGGTCGCTCTGGGCGAGGCTTGGCGAGGCGAGCGCGAAGCATCCAAACATCAGGAGCGAGATCAATCTAGGCAGCATAAGAGCGCTATTTTACGCGCGCGATTTCCGGATCGCCACGAATTTGGTTGGATGAAGGGTTTGCCCTTGGCGCCAACGAGCGCCGCCCGAGATAGGCTGCGAGTTGTTAGGGAGATGGCCGCCGAAACCGACGGTGTTTAACGGCTAGCAGATTATTGACAAGTTGGGGTAGCAGGTGGATATTGCAACCGATTCGGTTTTGATCGGAGGAGCCGTGTTAGGAGATAGGTCGACCGGCGTTTGTCGCCGACTACAGCGGGTCACTTAATAGTTCCGCGGCTTGGATAACACGATATCCGCGGGTTGCACTAGCTAGTTTCTGTCGCAAAACGGTGGAATTTCGCGATTTTGCGGGGGTCACCGTGCCGCCAGCGGGTCGTTTTTATCAGCCCTGGCGGGAAAATTGGAGGCAACAGATACCTCGGTTACCTGGTGGAGGCTCGAATAAAGACGCTTCGCGCCGGGCAGGGTGATCATTTAGGAGGAACGGCGCGGCTACGCCGCTCGCCGTTGGCGTTTTTCCCTTTCGTTCAGCAGGTGGGCGATAACCATCAGGTTGTTTGCGAGGACGGCCGCGCCGACAAGCAGTTCGAACCGGGCACGTCCCTCGTCGAGGCACCGTTTCATGCCACGGCCGCGAAAGAGCACTGAGATGCGGCCCTCAATGCCTGCCCGGAAGCGCTGCCCGCTTTTGAATGCAGAGCTTTTTTCGAATGCTTCCCGTTCCGGAGTTTTCTTCCCGCCACGCTGAGGAATGCAGACAAGCTTCACGCCCTCTTCCCGACAGTCGCGATCGTTCTCTTCGCTGAAGAAGGCCCGATCGGAACTGTACAGGTCAGGAGCGAAACCGAAGATTTTCTTGTGGTGCTCAAGAGAAGGCTTGACGTGTATGTGGTCGGAGGGATTGCCGTCCAGCACGCTGTACTGTGTGATCAGGCCTCGGGCGCTTTCGGCCAGAAAGATTTTGTGACCAAACTCGACCGGTTTTTGTATCTTGCCGCGTTTGATCAGATCGGTGTGGGTTTCGAAGATTGAATAGATCTTCTCGTTGGCTGGAACCTGCTCGCCATTGAGCACTCGACGGCGAGCCTGATCGATGACGCGGTCGCCAAGCTTGCAGTAGTACTTAATCTTCCTCCGCAGCTCTTCAATGACAATGTCGTCAAGTAGGTCCACGACCTGAACATCTTTGGTTTTTTCGAGCACCTGGCGTGCGTTACCTACGACCTGTTCCGTAATCCGAATGAGTTCGCGATACTTCTCCTCCTGCCGGTCATGCCGCTCTCTGTCACTCATGCGTTGGATCTCTAGCATCCGACGCCGTGCGGAACGAGTGCGGTTGGTAAAGCCGGGGATGCCCTTGGGAAGTTTCTCACCCAGACGTTCAACCAGCCGAGTGACGACACGGACGACATCCCACAGCAAAGTATTATCGGTAGGATGGTGGATGTCGGTTTCACTGACGGTGGTGTCGACGCGGAGTTTCTTGCCGTCCTCCAGTCCGAGCTCGACCGCCGCTCGCACTACCAAGTCGTTGATGGCCTGCAGTGTCTCGGGCCTGAACCTGTTAAAAGCCCGACTGAAGGCATCGTGCTTCTTGGGCACAGGCTTGCTCCAAAACCGGGTGAACTTACGCAGCGTATAGCCGTCGGCGATGCGCTCGCGGAGTTCGCGGTAATCCCAGTTCTTAACCCGCCTGAGAATAAAGGAGCGGAGGGTTTGCTCGGCTGTTAGCCCCTTTCGCCCGGTCTTGGGCTTATAAAGGCCTCGTTCGAGGTCCTGGCGGACCATCTCCACAATCTTTGGCTGAGTGTCGAGGAAGCTGGAAATCTTCTCGAGCACGGGGTCGAGATCGATGCCTTGGCGGAGGAATTCGAGATCGGCAAAACTGACTTGTGGGTCGTGGATTCTTGTCATCTCCTAACCTTTCGACCTTTGTTCCCTCTCGTGTTTCAGCGCTTTGATATACCGAAATGCCGATTGGTACAGGAGTTCCTGCAGTGTACGACCGTTGTCCAGGCATTGCTCCACCTCAGGCACGAGTTCTTCGGGAACGTAAATCGACGAGCGACGACCTTTGATCCGACCGTACAGAACGTAACTGGAATGCTGTTCGCCCGAGCGGCAGGCCTCACAGTGCTCACGCACGCAGGGGCACCGCCGAAAGCTCAAAGAGCCAAGCGCCGCGGGCCATAGATTGGCCGCTTGGTCGCGAAACCATCGTTCGACGACATCAGGAAATTCATTTTTTGCTCGCATGCTGTATATGTGTCATAATACACATACACAAGTCAAGAAAAAAACTGCGTTCCAGACCGGGCCGCATGAGAACGATGAGCGTCAGCAATTGTCGCCCGCGGCACAGCCCGAGAAGCCTTGCTGCACTAGGGTCTCAGAGTTTTGCGACAGAAACTAGCTAGGCCTCCTTATCAGTATTGGTACCGACGAAATCGGGACTACCATCAGAAGAGGCGCTGATAGTGGATTGTTGTCCGGATACGGTTCCTCGTCTTCCTCGAGTCGGTCCGTGACCAGCGTTTCAAAAAGTAATT
>QHZE01000079.1 GCA_003225335.1 Acidobacteriota bacterium | reverse complement strand
ACAGCGGATATAGTTGCGACCTATGAGCGAATTGAAGTTGTCACAGTTGGAGCAGGCTGTCATTGAAGCCCTGCGGGCCGTGAAGGACCCGGATCTGCACAGGGATATCGTGACCCTCAACTTTGTCAAGGACCTGAAGGTCGATCAGGGAAAGGTGAGTTTCACTTTGGAGCTCACGACTCCCGCCTGTCCCGTAAAGAAGGATCTGGAGCAGCAGGCAAGGAATGCCGTCCTCAACGTGCGGGGCATCCAGGCGGTGGAAATTAACATGACTTCCAAGGTTCCAGAGAGTTCCTCGGGACTCCAGAAGCAGGCGGTTGGAGGCGTGAAGAATATCATCGCTGTCGGAAGCGGCAAGGGCGGCGTGGGGAAGAGCACGGTTACGGTGAATCTGGCCGTGGCCCTGGCCAGGGCGGGCGCGACGGTGGGCTTGATGGATGCCGACGTATACGGTCCCAATGTTCCGATGATGTTGGGGATAATGGGACGTCCCCAGGCCATCAACAATCGCATACAGCCCCTTTCGAAGTATGGCGTTCGCGTCATGTCCATGGGCTTCCTGACAACGGACGATACGCCTCTGATCTGGCGGGGGCCCATGCTTCATAGCGTGATCACTCAATTTGTGCGGCAGGTTGATTGGGGAGAACTGGACTACCTTCTGGTGGACCTGCCTCCGGGCACAGGGGATGTGCAACTCACCTTGACGCAGACTGTGCCTCTGATGGGAGCCATAGTGGTCAGCACGCCACAGGATGTCGCGCTTCAGGATGCGCGGAAGGCCATACTCATGTTTCGCCAGGTGCGTGTGGAGATCTTGGGAATCGTTGAAAACATGTCCTACTTTGTCTGCCCCCACTGCGACCAGCGTACGGACATCTTCAGTCACGGCGGCGGAGAAGAAACCGCGCGCAAGTACGAGGTTCCGTTCTTGGGCGAGGTCCCGCTTGATATCTCCATCCGCCAAGGGGGAGACAGCGGAAAGCCTATGACCGTCGGCCAGCCGGATTCGCCCGCGGCGAAGGCTTTCGAAGAGATCGCCGGGAATGTAGCCCGGCGCGTAAGTACTGCCAACCTGACCAATGTCCCGACCATGATCATCCAGTAGTGAAGATCCTGGTTCTGCACCCCGGCGCTCTGGGAGACATCATCCTGTCGCTGCCGGCCCTGGCGGCGCTCCGTCAGCGGTTCCGCGAAGCGCACATCACGTTTGCAGCCAACCTCGATTTCGCCACCGCGGTCGCCCAAGGCTACGCGGACGAAATGCGATCGCTTTCGTGCCTTCCCCTGCACCGACTCTACCTGCGGGACACCCTGCCTGAGCAGGATCTCCGCTTCTGGCAATCTTACGAACGCATCATCTCCTGGACTGGCGCCGGCCATGAGGTTTTTGAAGATCACCTTCGCGCTTTGAGCCCGCAGTCGCTGATCGGGCGCTGGAAGCCCGCGCCCGGCGACGCGCGCCATGTCTCTCAGATTTTTGTGGACACGCTCCGCTCGTGGCTGGGGACCAGTGACGATCCGGGAAAAACGAGAATCTTCCTGGACGAAGCCTACCGTCGTGCCGGAACGCAGTGGTTGCAGGAGCGAGGCTGCACTCCAGGGATTTCACCGGTCGCCATTCATCCAGGCGCGGGGAGCCCGAACAAACGCTGGCCCCTGCCGAGGTACCAGAGCCTTGCCCGGCAGATAGTGCAACGCAAGGGGAACGCCATTTTGCTTGTGGAGGGCCCGGCGGAAAGAGGCACAGGCCGGGAGACAGCGGCGGATCTTCCGCCCGAAACGGTGCAAATAGCTGCGTCGCTTCCTCTGGGCCTTCTCGGCGGCGTGCTCAGTTGTTGTCAGAGCTTTGTAGGCAACGATTCGGGTGTCGCCCATCTTGCCGCGGGTCTGGGCATTCCATCGCTTGTTCTTTTTGGCCCTACCTCCCCCCGGCAATGGTCTCCTCTTGGAAGCCACGTGTTGGTTCTGAGGGATACGACAGACTGCGGCGCGTGTGAGCACGGCGCGCAGCCGGAGCATACCTGCTTGAAGAATCTCTCAGTGGGCGATGTGTATTCCTCGCTTGGATCTTTGCAAAGAATTGGCCCCACCGCATAAATCCGAAGTTCGAAACTCGAAACTTGTGTATTTCAAACCAATGACGTCCAAATGGCAGTCGTCGTTTTCGTGAAATTCGTGGCCAAAATAAATAAAAGCCGCCACGAATGCACGAATTAACACGAATTAAATTCTCCACAGCTTCTGAGGAGTTCACGACAGCGTGAATTGCGTGAATTGACTCCCACTTCTAATTGCACGCGCCTCCACTCAGACAGTTTTGGATTTTGAGCTTCGATCATTGGGATTTGTTTCGAATTTCGAGTTTCGGATTTAAGGATGCCGCCTTTGCAGTCAAAAAAGTGAATAGATGAACGGAGCAAGGGCTGAGCCCTGAGCGAACACGAGAAGACTCCCAACCACCAGAAGAACAATGATAGTGGGCAGCAGCCACCATTTCTTGCGCACCCTCATGAATGCCCAGATTTCTTTCAGCAACGCGATCCGGCTCAAATCCCCTCCTTTAAAACTGACGTTCCATGTTACTCCTTCGATCCGGCTCCGCCCTCCGGACCCAGTACCCACCTGTGCCGGCCGAGTGTATCAAAGCATTATGCCCAGCCAGTTTCTTGAGCAAGCCTAGCGGTGTGAAGACGACAAAGTAAACCATACCCATGAACACCGGAGTTGTGACCCGGGAAATAGCACGTGCGATCCCCATCCACGCCTGCCACACAGGTCCAAGTCTGCCAGGCACTGTCAGGCCGGCCAAACCGAGAGCCAGCCCAACGCCACCGAACATTCCCGCGAGGCCTGCATGGCCGCGATACCAGGCGACGATGCCCAATCCCAAGAACGCGGCGCCAACGGTGAGGGCAAACTTTCTGCCTTCCGCGGCGGTCAGTCGAGCTGGAATTCTTTCTGCCATTCCTTCGTTTCCTTCCCTTCCGGCTGAGACTCCTTGTCGAGAAGAAAAGACCCAAGAACCAGATGATCGATCTGAGTGCGCATGAAACACTGGTACGCGTCGGCGGGCGTGCACACGATCGGCTCGCCGCGAACGTTGAAAGACGTGTTCACGAGGAGCCCGTAGCCTGTGATTTTCTCAAACTCTTTAATCAGATCGTAATAGTCTGGGTTGGTTTTTCTGCAAACCGTATGAATGCGGGCCGTGCAATCGATGTGCGTAACCGCCGGAATATCCGAACGCGGGACGTTCAGCCGATCGATTCCCCAGAGCTCTTTCCCGGCGGGAGTGTGCGGGAGTTGCCGTTCCTTGCGCACCGGGGCCACTATCAACATGTAGGGAGACTCGGTGTCGAGCTCAAAGTAGTCGCCAACCCTTTCCAACAAGACACTCGGAGCAAACGGTCTGAATCCCTCGCGGAACTTGATTTTCAGGTTCATCTGCGCCTGCATCCCGGGGCTGCGTGGATCTCCGAGAATGCTTCGCGAGCCGAGCGCTCTTGGCCCGAACTCCATCCTTCCATTGAACCAGCCCACAACCTTTTCTGCTGCCAGGAGCTTTGCAACCTGCCGGAGGAGCTCCGAGCGTTCCAGCCGCCGGTAACTGGCCCCTTCTGATTTCAGGTATAGCTCAATGTCCCGGTCGGAGAATTCTGGGCCAAGATAAGCCCCTTTCATGGCGTCTTCGCCTGCGGTTGTCGTGCGCGGCTGGTTGCAGTATCTGTGCCAGATCAATTGGGCAACACCCAGAGCGCCACCGGCGTCGCCTGCCGCCGGTTGGATCCAGATTCTCTTGAAGGGTCCTTCCCTGAGCAATCTGCCGTTGCCGACGCAATTGAGGGCTACTCCGCCGGCCAGGCAAAGGTTTTCCCTCTTTGTTTCTTCGTAGGCCGTCCGCGCCATACGGAGCATGACGTCCTCGCAGACTACCTGAATAGAGCGCGCCAGATCCATTTCGCGCTGTGTGATCCTGGTTTCCGGCGCCCGCGGGGGGCCGCCGAAGAGCTCGTCGAAAGCACGGCTTGTCATGGTGAGCCCGCCGAGGTAGTTAAAGTATTTCTGATTCAAACGGAGCGAGCCATCTTCTTTCAAGTCGATCAACTCGCGATAGATGGCTTCCACGTACTTGGGTTCTCCATAAGGCGCCAATCCCATCACTTTGTACTCGCCCGAGTTCACCTTAAACCCGATGTGGTACGTGAACGCCGAGTACAGGAGCCCGAGTGAGTCAGGCCAGTGCAGCTCCCGGATCACCTCAATGTCACTGTCGCTCCCGATCCCGATGGAAGCGGTTGCCCACTCGCCGACGCCGTCCATCGTCAGGATAGCGGCTTCTTTGAACGGAGAAGGGAAAAAGGCGCTGGCAGCGTGAGATTCATGGTGTTCGGAATAGAGAATCTTTCCGTGGTAGTCAAGCGACTCTCTCAGATTTCTGTCCGTATACAGCTTATCCTTGACCCAGAGAGGAGCGGCCCTAAGGAACGAGCGGAACCCTTTGGGGGAGATCCCCAGATAAGTTTCCAGGATGCGCTCGAACTTGAGAAGCGGCTTGTCATAAAAACCCACGAAGGCCAGATCGGACGGCTTGATGTTCGCTGCTCGCAGGCAGTAGCTCACCGCATGCGTGGGAAAGGAAGAATCCCCTTTGAGACGCGTGAAGCGTTCTTCTTGTGCCGCCGCGACAATCTCGCCGTCGTGGAGCAGACAGGCTGCACTATCGTGATAAAAAGCGGATAGCCCAAGGATGTAAGCTGGCTTCATGAGCGTGTTGTTCTTTGCGCACTTAGCGCCTTCGCGGTGAAACGGAGTCCGAATTTAACCGCTAAGACGCGAAGAGCGCGAAGGGTTCGCCGAGAATTTTGCTGAAAAAACAGGAAATCAATCCATCAGCAGACCGCCGTTTACTTCGACGGATTCGCCGACCACGTGGCTCGCGTCATCGGATGCCAGGAAGGCGATGACTTTCGCGACTTCTTCACTGGTGCCGGCGCGCTGCTGAGGAATGGCCGAGACAAATTTCTCAAACACCTCCTTGCTGCTGAAACGTTTGTGGAAGGGGGTGGCGATGACCCCGGGATTCACGGCATTGACCCGGATGCCGTAGGGAATGAGCTCCTTGGCCATGGCTTTCGTCAGTGTGATGACAGCCCCTTTGGCGGCGGCGTAAGCGGCCGCTCCGGGTCCCCCGCCGTGCCTTCCTGCGATCGAAGCAACGTTGACAATACAACCGCTCTTTAGCTCGATCATGCGCGGCATGACAGAGCGTGTCACAAGGAAGTAGCTGTCCAGGTTCAACGCCATGACTCGCCGCCAGAAATCAAAATCCATGTCCGCGAGCGCCCTGCGCTCGACCAAGGAGCCCGCGTTGTTGACTAGAACGTCCACGCGGCCAAAATCCTCGAGAACGTCGCCCGCCAGTTGAGTCGATCGAGAGGGGTCGGAGAGGTCCGCTGCATAGACGCGGGCTCTCCCTTTTCCCAGCCGCTGGATCTGTCCAAAGGTTTCCCGGGCTCCTGCTTCATTCTCGAAATAGTGAATGGCGACCTGATAGCCCTGGCGCGAAAGCTCAAGCGCGGTGGCCTGCCCTATGCCGGAACTGGCCCCGGTCACGAAAGCAACTTTTTCACTCTCGCTCATATTCAATCTCCATCATGAAAAGCAAATGAAACCACGGATGAACACCGATGTACACAGTGCAGCCCAGCCGCAACCCAAAAAATCCACCGCGAAGACGCGAAGAACGCGAAGTTTTTGAAATCGCTTTTCTGCCGTTCTTCGCGTCTTCGCGGCTTCGTGGTAAAGGCCGCGTCCAATCCACCACGAAGACTCGAAGAATCACGAAGAGTTTCCGGTCAGTGGAAAAATTCTTTCCAGCTAGAAAAGGATTTTGGGGTTAGTAGTACGGATCTGTACCACCACTAAGTCGAAAATCCTTTCGCTACCCGGCAAGGATTTTTCCGTCATTTCTTTCTCTGATGTCTCTGCAATGACCTCAGGCGCAGGCAGGCTAGGGCCGCGAGCAATACTGCGGTCTTCATAAGAGTGTTGGGTATCCGCGCGGCGGACAACATGCACAGGCTTATTCCTAGTCCCGGCGCCAGTCCCCGTGGCCAGCCCGCTTTGACTATCAAAGCGCATGTTGCGCATATTGAATACACTCTTCGAATTTGAGTGATTGTTGCCAGTCCCAGAAGAAGCAGCCCTCCCCAGAGAAATGGCATAGAAATAATGAAGCTTCTCTCAGGGTACCAGTACCAGAAGAATGCGGCGAGAGCGAAAGGAAGAAATCCCCCAATGAAGCGAATAATTATCAGCGGAATGAGGCTTCCGTGCCGAAAGTAATGGGACTCGAATAAGGGGCCCGGGAAAAGCGCAAGGGCGGCCCAGATCCAGGCGTGCGGCCATACCCGGTAACCCAGACGCGCGGCCTCGGTGGCATAGAAGGCGCCAAAGGAGAGCCAGGAAACAAAAGCTCCGGCCACAGGCGAGAAAACCTCCGTCCCCAGTCCCTGAACGTATCCCCGATGAAAGACCTCGCCGCCAAAAGCGAGCTGCCCCAGCGAGTAGGCGGCAATCCCGAAAGCAAACACTTCGTAGCTCGAAGAGGCGCCTGTCAAGGCTCGATTGTATCGACTAAGAAAATCGAGCAGGTAATAGTAACGGAATCGCGCGAGCAGGAGCAGAATCGCGAGGACATAAGTCGAGTGGAAGCAAACCAACCAGAAACCTTCAGCCCAGCCTTCGTATTTGGGAAACTTCATGCCCAGGTTTCGAAGGCTCCAATTCCCGCCCGCCCATCTCCGGGTCACAAGCACCAGTCCAAAAGGTAGGACAATTTGAGCCGGAAAGCGCCACGTTCTAGGGAACGCGCGGACAAAGCCTTCCAGCAGGTTCCAGGCAAACAGGCAGGCGCCAATCTCGACAACGTACCGGATCATCGAGCGCAGTTCTTCGAGTTTTTGACTCTTGCCGGTCGATGGCGAGTCGCCTGAATTCACCATTTCGATTGCGGATTTCGGATTGTGGATTTCGGATTGTGGATTGCGGATTGAGAAGCTCAAGTCGACTCCAAATCCGCAATCCGCAATCCGCAATCCGAAATCGGAAGGTCCGGAAGGGAATCCCAGGAGTTCGGGGGGTTGGCGAGGCCGAGAATCTTGAGGGGGTTCTCAAGACCCACCTTCCAGAGGTCATCTTCCGTCAGTAACCCGAGCGATTTCAAGAAACGCATGCACTGTGCCATGTTGCACGCGGATCCCACCAGATGCTGCGCGTGAAGGCTTTCAACACGGCCGCTTGCTGTGAGCCGCACTTTGTTACCGAGTGTCTCGTAGATCCCGGGCTCGTATCCCGCGATCGGAACGCAATCGGAGACGACGAAGACTCTGTCGACCCCCTTGCATCGAAGGACGACGCGAATGAAATCGTCGGGAATGTGGTGTCCATCTGTAATGATCCCGGCGGTCAGCGCATCGCTGACCAGTTGATGGATCAGGACGTTGTCATGGCGCGGGAGCTGGTTTGGGCAGCCGTTGCCGAGGTGCGTGATAAGGCTTGCGCCGTTTTCTGCCGCGCGCTTCAAGATCTCCCGCGAAGCAAGGTGGTGACCCACGGAGAGGAGCGTGGAATAATTCTTCCGAACGTGGGAAATCAGTTGGAGCGCGCCCTCGATTTCGGGGGCGAGGGTGAGGATCACGAGCTTTCCGCCGGCCCAATCCTGGAACTTGCTGAATTCCTCTGTATCCGGCCTCCGCATTTTTGCGGGTGAGTGCGCCCCGCGGGCGCCCTCGGACGGCGAGAGGTAAGGACCTTCGAGGTGTATTCCCAGGAGGTGATCCTTGACCCCTGGCTCCTCCATTACCCGTGACAGCAACGGAAGGTTGCGCTCGTAGATGTCGATATCCGCCGTGATGAGGGTCGCACAATAACCGACAGTGCCGGCGCGGAGCAGGGCTTCGGTGATGACGTGGACGTCATCGGTGCTTAGTTCGGGTGAGGAAAAATCAACGCCCTGATATCCGTTGACCTGAAGATCTACAAATCCCTTTCTTCTCATGCGGGACAGACTACTCTGTCCGCTCGAGATTTGGCAAATGACCAATGACCAAATGGAAAATATTTCAAATTTGAAAAAAGGACAAAGGATGGACTTCTTCACCGGCATCAAAACCACGGACGCCGCCGGCACGAACTAAAAGCTTGGCCACGAATTTCACGAATTACACGAAACTGAAAGGAGCAAAAGGGGTCAAGGGGCAAAGGGGCAAAGAGGAAAGCGGGGCGGAGGGGAAAAGAGGACAAAGGAGAGGTCTCCTCTGCTCCCTCTACGCATCACGCCAAGTGGCGCAACGCGTTTTGCGTATCCGGCCTTCGGGCCACAAGTTGTCCGTTTCCGTGTGGCCGTCAGCGATCATTGTCTGAATCAGAAGATGTGATAGAACCTCTGCCCTTTGCCCCTCTGCCCCTTTGTCCCTTGACCCCTTTAGTTGGCGTGCAGGAGCGAGGCGGAGTCCTTGTCAAGGTACAGGGTCGTATTGGGATGTTCCTTCAAAATAGACGCCGGCACCATGGGGGTAACAGGGCCTTCAAGGGTTGCGCGGACCGCCGGCGCCTTTCTCGCTTCCGGAACCATGCACAGAATAGCGCGAGCTTTAAGGATTTGCCGGACCGACATCGAGATTGCCCGCAGGGGAACCTCCTCCAGGCTCGAAAACCATCCCTCGCCGAGTTGCTGGCGGCGGCATTGTCCGTCCAGCGTCACGAGCAGATAGGCCTCCTCTGTCTCAAAATCGGCAGGAGGATCGTTGAAAGCCAGATGCCCGTTCTCGCCAATGCCAACGAAGGCAACGTCCACAGGGGCCTGCTGTAAGAGGGCTCCCACGCGCCGGCATTCGGCGGCCGGATCCTGCTCCGGATTCAGCAAGTTGTAGGCTCCGATATTCACTCGCGCGATCAATCTCTCTTTGAGGTACCTGCGAAAGCTTGCGGGATGACTTTCCGGCAGACCGACGTATTCATCCAGATGAAACATTGTGACCTTGCTCCAATCAATGTCCCGAGCTTGAGTGAGGCTGGCAAGAAAATCGAACTGGGACGCGCCGGTCGCGGCGATGATGCGCGCACTCCCCTTGTCATCAATCGCGTCCTCGATCAACTGCGCAGCATGCCGGGCGGCACTCGCTCCAAGAGCCTTCCTGTCTTCGCAGATTTCAATTCGCATTCAGTGGTGCTCCCCGATCGAAAAAGTCTTTGTTCTTCAACATAAGGTCTTCGTTCCAGACCCTCTCCCGTAGCGCGTGACGGCGTATCTCGACTCCCTTTCCCGCGAGGATGATTTCTAACATGGTGGCGCGTATCCCGGAGTGATTCCTAATCTTAAGAGCGGCGCCGGGATCCAGACAGAGCGTTCTCGGCAAGGATTGCGGGGAAAAGGCCCAGCTGGCATGGATGTGCCCGTGGCAGTACAGGGCCGGGGACTCTCGCGCCAGGAAGGCTTGCAGTTCACGGGCACCCCTAAGACCGTGACCACGGCCTTCGACAATTCCGGCGGGCAGGGCTATAGGGTAGTGGCAGGCGACAATGAGCCTCTCGGGTCTCGGTTTCGCAGCGTGCAGGAGTTCCGTAGCCTTGTGGATCTGTTCGGTTGTCATGGTTCCCCGGGCGGAAATGGGATTCGGATGCGTGGGATCCAGCGCCAGGATCCCGACGTCTTCGCCTAGCCGCTTGAGCCATGGATAAACCGGCGCGGGCGCGAACTCCCCAAAGTACTTTTCGAAGAGCCGGGAGCGCGCAGACTCGCGAGTGTAGCGGTCGTGATTGCCGGGTACTACCGAAAGAAAGGGAGCGCTCGGGTTAAGAGGAATGAGCGCGCGCCGCGCTGCCCGAAACTCCTCTTCCAAAGCGGTCGAGGTCAAGTCTCCCGTTATCAGCAGGTGGTCCGGCGAGATCCCCTGGATGCGGTCAACAAGGGCCGGCATGCTTTCCATCCGGAAATTCCAAGCTCGGTTCAGGAAGAGGTTGCTCATGCCGAGGAGGCGCTTTCCCAACAACTGTCTCGGGTTCAGCGTGATGTGCCAGAAATGCAGGTCTGAAATATGGACAACGCGCATTCGACCGCCTGACGACTTCAATTCCTCCTCCTTAAGGGTACTTCATTCACCCTTAAAGCCGGAAGGCCGAAAGCAAGAAGGCAGAAGGCGGAAGGCAGAAGGCGGAAGGCTGCCTACTGCTTTCTGCCTTCCGCCTACTGCTTTCTGCCTTCTGCTCCTGTGAGGGGGAGGCGCAAGCGGGCGCGGCAGCCGGCCTGGTTCGTGCGATTTTCTAGCAGGAGGTCGCCGCCATGAGCTTCGGCGATCTGTCGGCTCAAAACCAGCCCGATCCCCGATCCCTGAGGCTTGGTTGTAAAGAAGGGAACGAACAAATTCGACGTATTCGAAAGGCCCGGGCCTTCATCATCTATCCAGACCTCGAGGTGCACCGGAGTCCTCTCCCAACCTGCGCTTACGCCTCCCCCGGTGATGAGCGCGGCATCGACGGCGTTGCGCAGCAGGTTTATGAGCAGCTGGTCCAATTGGTCCCCATCAGCCTGGATGGTGAGCGGAGGGCCGGGCCTTACCGCCACGGCCAGACGGGTTTCCAAACGCACCACTCGCTGTACCCAGGTCTCGACGTCCAGAGGCTGGAAGCGTGGTGGAGGCAACTGGGCCAGGCGCGTGTAGGCTTCCATGAAGCGGCTCAATGCCTCGCCCCGCGCGCCGATCACGGCCAGACCCCGTTGCATGTCCTCACGCCAGTCGGCGGGAGGAGGGTTCTTGAGCACAAGAGTTTCCAGGCTTCCCGCGATCGATTTAATAGGAGCCAGAGAATTGTTGAGCTCGTGCCCGAGGACGCGGATGAGACGTTGCCAGGCCTTCCGCTCCTCTTCGCGCAACGTGCGGCTCAGATCTGACAGAACCAACAACTGATGAGGCAATCCCGCCTGCCTGAAAGTGCTCCTTCGGGCTTCCCAGCGGCCCATTCCACCCGGAAATCTGGTGTCGAGTAACCTGTGGGAATCTCCTTCAAGACATTCCGAAAGACCCAGTTCTGCGGCACTACGTCCCAGGAGCCGTTCCGCGGGCTGAGCGAGCAGGCGCTCCCCCGCGCGATTCACAAGCCTCAAGCTTTGGCGCCCATCGAACGCGAGTACCGCCACGTCAATCTCTTCCATCACCTTGCTAAGCAACGCGGTCGCCTCCAGGGCGCCCAATCGCTGTTCGCGCAGGGTCGTGCCGAGGGCATTTACCTCGAGCACCACCTCCCCCAGCGGATCGTCGCGCTTGGCGCCTCGAGCCCGGATAGAGTAGTCCCCCTCCCTCAGGGCCGCCAGGAGGTTCGAGAGCGTTTGTAAGGGAAGCACTACTCTCGAGCGCAGGGCGGCCGAAAACCCGAACAAGAACCCCAGGATTACCACGGTAAGCGTCCATTGCACTTTGGGAGTGTAATCCCCGGTCCAGAGAAAAATGAGGGCCACGATGCAGGCCGGCAGGGCGCCGGCAATCGACATCACCCAGATCCGCGCGTCGTGCCGCAGTTGGCGGGTCGGGCGATGGTGTGGGGGGGAAACGGTCGCGCGTTCCTTCATCGGTTCATCGGCCCACTGCCTTCCACAAAGACGCGAAGGCGCAAAGAATCGCAAAGAAGTTTCTGTATCTTACATCGAGGGAGGGGGCCATCGGATGATCTTCGCCGCGATCTCTATAACTGAGGGGATATGGATCGGCATCATTACATACAATTTATTCGACCAGCCTCTGGGTCGCAAAAAAATCGTCTTCGTGATTCTTCGCGTCTTTGCGTCTTAGCGGTGAGTGCCGCGTACAAGGGGGGCGAGGAGTCAGAGGCCGTAACGCTGGAGGCGCCGGTAGAGAGCGCTGCGGCTGAGCCCAAGTGCCTCTGCGGCCTTGCTGACATTCCCGTCGTACCGCGAGAGGGCCTTTTTTATAAGGAAGCACTCCACCTCCTCGAGGCTCATTTCTTCCAGCCGCGGCGGCCCCTCGCGGCCCGGCCGCAATCCCATCTCCGAGGCCTTCACCACGCTTCCCTGGGCCATGAGGATCGCCCTCTCGACCACGTGATCGAGCTCCCTTACATTTCCGGGCCAGGGATGGTCGAGAAGGATCCGGGTTGCGGCATCATCGAAACCCGTAACTTGTTTGCGGTAACGCTGCGCGTGCTGTCGAAGAAAATGCTGGGCCAGAAGCGGGATGTCGGTTCGCCGGTCTCGCAGAGGCGGTAGACAAATTTCTATCGTGTTTAGCCGGTACAGCAGGTCCTGACGGAAACGTCCGGCCGCCACCTCCTCATTGAGATTCGCATTCGTGGCAGAGAGAGTACGCGCGTTCACTCGCCTCGTTTTGGAGGACCCCACTCGCTCGAATTCTCCCGTTTCCAGAACACGCAAGAGTTTGGCCTGGAGGTTCAGAGGCACGTTGGCGATTTCGTCAAGGAAGAGGGTACCGCCGTCGGCTAACTCGAAACGTCCGACGCGGTCCGCCTTGGCGTCGGTAAAGGCGCCTTTGACGTGACCAAACAGCTCACTTTCAAAGACGCCTTCGGAGAGACCCCCGGCATTCACGGTGACCAGGTGTTTGGGCGAGCGGATCGAAATGGCGTGGAGCGTCTGAGCCACGACCTCTTTGCCCGTGCCATGCTCCCCGGTGATCAGAACATTCGCGTCCGAAGGTCCCACACGGGCGATCAAGTCGAGAACGGGTTGCATGGCGGGCGACTGAGCGATCAGCTTGGGACGGGCAACGTCCCGCAGCAGCCGGTTTTCCGCTTCCAGCTTCTGGCCCTTCCGCAGAGCCCGGCCCAATTCGATCTGGTTCCGGAGAATGCTGAGAAGCCGCGCGTTGTCCCAGGGTTTTTGGATGAAGTCTCGCGCTCCGCGGCGCATGGCTTCAACCGCGATTTCCACACTCCCCCACGCCGTCATCACCACAACCGGCAAGGTTCCGTCAAGGACATGAACGCGCGTCAGGAGGTCCAGGCCTTCCTGACCGGACGTGGTATCGCGGGCGTAGTTCAGGTCCATAAGCAGAGCATCGAAATCACGCGCTTCCAGGGCCTGGATGATCGAGGCCGGGGAGGAAACAGGCTCCGTCTTGTATCCCTCGCTCTTAAGAAGCATGCGGAGGGCTTCCAGAACGTCCTTCTGGTCGTCTGCTATGAGTATTCTTGCTTCAGAGGCGTCGGGAACGGACACGTTTATCGATTTCGGATTGGCGATTGCGGATTGCGGATTGTGGATTTCGGATTTTCTCAATCCGCAATCGCCAATCCGAAATCGTCTAGGCCTGCACAGGTTCATCCACGACGCGGCCGTCGAAGAGATAAATGGAGCGATCGGCATGGCGCGCGTAACGAGGATCGTGCGTCACCATACAAATCGTGGCTCCGCCGCGATGGAGCTCGCGCATGAGCTCCATAACCGCTTCGCCATTCTTGGAATCGAGGTTCCCGGTGGGTTCGTCGGCGAGCAGGATCAAAGGGTCCCCGCCCAGCGCCCGGGCCACAGCCACACGCTGCTGCTGGCCTCCGGAAAGCTGGCTGGGCAGGTGCTTGGCCCGGTGCGCCATGCCCACCCGTTCCAGGGCCGCATTCACCCGCTCCTTGCGCTGCGAGGATTTCATGCCCCGATAAGTGAGGGGAAGCTCGACGTTTTCAAACACGGTAAGGTCGCCAATC